>DATAWP010000080.1:0-61566 GCA_036267155.1 Tepidisphaeraceae bacterium | reverse complement strand
CATCGCTGCTGCGCACCGCCGGTCAGCAGGCGAAGAATCTGCTGGAGACGATCAAATCGATGTTGATCGCGGCATGGGCTGCGGACAAACCGCCGACCATGCCAGCCGGTCCCTGAACGCTGCTGCACGGTAAACAGTTACTGTTTGGATCAATTCCACTCAGGTCCGCCCCCTTATGCAGATTGCAGCGAAGACAGCAAAGCGCCAAGTTATCCATCGAGTCGTCGCCGCCATGTTTGCGCGGCACTACGTGGTCGATTGAGAACCGCTCCTCGTGGCCTGACTGCGGGAGATGGCAATATTCACATCGTTCATCGGCCCGACGGCGGACAAGCTGTCGCGACGCCTCGTCCATGGATGACTATGCGGCGGGAGAATGCTTCCGAAGCGAAAGCCGGGCCTTGGATTTCAGCAGCGCCAGCACGTCGCCGACAAAAACATACCCCTCAAGCTCGCGGCGTTCCTCGGCCGTGAGCGCGCCCTCGTTGGATTTTCGCGCCAACTCCGCGGCACGGGCATGATCCGATTCGGAATAACTCAGTTGGAGGATCGCCTTTGCCGCTTCCGGCAACAGCGTCGGATTCGACGGATCGATGATACGGCTGAATATTTCCGCTTCCGTAATGCTCGGCATACTCAACGAATTATACCACACGCACAACGAACAAAAAGCCTTGGGTTTTCCAGATTTCGGATTTGATTCGCCATTCGGATTTCTGATTTCCTGGTTTTGTCATCTCCGGCGGGCCACGGTAAGCTTTCCCCATGCCCACCCCCGTCCCCTGTGCAATCGTCATTTTCGGCGCCAGCGGCGATCTCGCCCAACTCAAACTCATCCCCGCGATTTACGAGCTTTGCCGCGAGCGGCTCGTCAGCGATCGCTTCGTTCTCGTCGGCTATGCCCGTTCCACCGAGAAAAAGGACGGCACGCCTCTCAACGACGAGCAATACCGCAAGGATTGCTACGACGCGATCAAAAAGCACGCCCGCCACCAGCCCGTCGACGAAGCCGTCTGGAAACGCATGGAGCCGAACATCTATTACATCGCCGGCTCATACGACTCCGCCGACGACCACGCCCGCCTCACGGCCCGACTCAAGGAATTCGACAAGTCCCACGACACCGGCGGCAATCGATTGTTTTACATCTCCACCCCGCCGGAGGTTTTCGAAGGAATCATCTCCCGCCTCGGCGAACGGTTGAGTTCCAAAGCCGAGGGCAACGCTTCCGGATTCGAGCGCATCATCATCGAAAAGCCTTTCGGCCGCGACCTGAAAACCGCCCAGCATCTCAACGCGGTCCTGCACAAATATTTCGAGGAACATCAGGTCTTCCGCATCGACCATTACCTCGGCAAGGAAACCGTTCAGAACCTGATGGTCATGCGTTTTGCGAATTCCATTTTCGAGCCGATCTGGAACTACAAGTACATCGATCACGTCCAGATCACGGTGAGCGAAACCGTCAGTGCCGACGACCGGGCCGGCTATTACGACAAGAGCGGCGCCACGCGCGACATGATTCAGAACCACATGTTTCAGCTTATGGCCCTGGTGTCGATGGAGCCCCCCGCCGCCCTCGACGCCACCAGCATCCGCGACGAAAAGGTAAAGGTCTATAAATCCGTCCGTCCCGTCCGGCCCAACATGGTCGAATCCCACGCCATCCGCGGCCAATACGGACCCGGCCAATACAAAGACAAATCCGGCATGAAGCCCACGCCCGGCTATCTCAAAGCCCGCGGCGTCGCCGCCAATTCCAAAACCGAAACCTTCTCCGCCGTAAAACTTTTCATCGACAATTGGCGATGGAGCGGAATGCCCTTCTATCTCCGCACCGGCAAATGCCTGCCGGAAAAACTCAGCGAAATCGTCGTCCGCTTCCGCTCACCGCCGCTGACTCTGTTCCAAAAGCAGTGCGACGACGTTTATCCCAACGATCTGATCATCCGCGTTCAGCCGGAAGAGGGCGTCAGTTGGCGTCTCAACGGCAAAGTTCCCGGCGGCGCGATGGTCATCAAATCCGTCGCACTCGATTTCCTGTACAAGACCACTTTCAAGACTGAACCCCCCGAAGCCTACGAACGGCTCCTTTACGATGCCCTGCTCGGCGATCAAACCCTGTTCATCCGCGGCGACGAGGCCGAAGCCGCCTGGCGAGTCATCGACCCTATCGAGGAGGCCTGGGCCCAGAGCAATTCCGCTCCGCAGCAGTACGCTCCCAACACCTGGGGCCCCAAAGCCGCGATGGATTTAATCGAATTAGACGGCCGCCGCTGGTTGCATTCAGGTTCCGATGAGGAACCCATCATCGCCTGTTCGCTCTAAGCTTTCGGATTATTTCCCCAAAAAGCCGCGCGATAGCCATCCCGCGGGAACCCCAAACCACCCCTCCGGGCTATTGTTGCTCATCCCCTTCCCCATCCTTCGCGATCACCACCGTCCCCGCGAGGACATCCCCCACGCGCTGCCGAAGCGGCGACACCAGCACCATCAGCAGCGGCAAAACCAGAAACACATCCACGACTCGCAGCAGGTTCCGCACCACAATCGCCCAGGCCTTGGGCGGCTTGCCTTCAGGATCCACCACCCGAAGCCCGAACGCCATCTTCCCCAGGCTCTGTCCGCAAATCAGTTCCGCCACCAGCGTGTGCAGCGCATACGCCAGCGCCGCCAGACCGAAAAGATTTTCCAGGGATTTCGCATCGACGCCCGCCAGGGGATTTGTGGAATTGGCCGGGTGAATGATGGCCGCCACCGCCAGGATCGGCGCCAGATCGACCAGCCCGGCGACAAACCGCACGCCCAGCGGCGCCAAATGAAGTTTCGCGTCCACGCCATCCGCTGCCGGCGGCGTGGCCGAGCCGGATAGCTGCCTCTGACGAATCGCCACCATTGCCGCCGCCAACACCAACACCGCGTCGCCCCCAACCCACGGCATCAGCGGAATCACCGGCGGCGCGGGGCTGGCCACCACGCTCATTTTCGCCGGCGGAAAAGAATCCGGAAAATTCTCCAGCCCATAATCCTGTTCGATTTGCTTATCGCCGGCATACGCCAGCCACCGCAGATTTCCGAACGCCACGACGAGGGTCTGCGACGAAACATTCGACGGCAGCGTCGTCGGCATCTGCAGCGGAATTCGGCGAGCGAAATCGTTGCCGATCAAAACCACCCCGGCCCCGGAAACCCGCGGGCGCGTCGTCGGCCGGCTCGTGGAGGCCGCATCCACCGACCATGGCGCATCCGCCAGCCACAGCACAGCGCGATCGTGAATCGTCAGCATCTTGAAATCGGCCACCTCCGTTGGAGATTCCACCAGCACCGGACGGGTCCAGTTATTTCGGCTGGTCAGCGCGCTCACAAGCAGCCGCCCATCGCTCCTCCGCCATGCGAGCATCGGCAGTTGATTCACAACCGCCAGCGACATTTGCGCCGGGTCTTCGCTCACATCATCCGGCAGGGGATGCGGATCGATCCATTTTCCTTCAACGAATTGGCAAACCAACAACCGCGGCTCCGCCGGCTCCGTGCTTGGTTCCGCCAGTTGCGTGCTCGGCCCGGTGGCGCGAGATTTTGACGGCGCGGTACTCGCCGGCAAAGGAGGCGGAATCGTTCCCCGCACCACGGCCCAGACCGTCTCTTGATCGTTGGCAATCGCCAGCAGCACGTCCCCCTGCGGCGGCGTCGGGCCGGTTCGAATGTCCGCTTCATCCGCGATCTCCCACTGCCCGTTTGCAAGCACCACCAGCAACTCATCGTTGCTCGCCGCCATGCTCACGACACGGTCCGCCACCGAAGGCATCGGCGTCCAATCCCCGCTGCCGGACCACTTCGACCGGAAAACAATTTCGGTCTGCGAATAATTTCCATCGGGACTTTTGGCGACGTGGGCAATCCAGAAATGATTCTCACTCCCCTGGGCAAAAAGATCGCGCGGCTGCGGCGGGGCCGAGATCGACAGCGCCGGCGCCCCCGCCGCCACCAGCGGAGACGGCATGACACCCAAACACGCGCCGAAGGCAACGCCTCCGCACAGGAAGCTAACGGCCAAGTTCTTCATTGATCCGATTCACCCTCACGCCCGAATCGCTCAGCAGGGACGGGTCCGGCATCCGGTAGGTCGCCGCGTTCGGAAATCCATTGTGGGACAGGCTCATATCACTCAGGTCAAACGACATTGTCGTGCCCGTGTAGGGAAAAGACAATTCGTAATGCGTCGCCATCCACGGCCACGCACTTCGGTCGGTCTTTGGCACTTCCACCTGGCTGTCGTTCGACAGCCGCGCCCACAGCACCACGCGGCCCTTGGCGTCGAACAGCAGCACGCGCCGCGGCAACAGAGTTTGCCGGTCGTACCAAATCTCCTTTATCACCGCCCAGTGGTCAACCGACTGCATTTGCCAATCCACCATATACGCATCCGAAGCATTGTTGAACCGCAGCACCGGCGCCGGCTGTTGCAGCAGAGATTCATCCATCCGCCCAATGCCAAGGATTTCCATCACCATGTCCGGCCGCACCGGAATCTGGGTCTCGTCCACCTTGTCCAGATCGGAATAATTTCCCCACCAGAAAATCTGGTCGTGCTTCTCGTACAGCCAGAACCGCGCGCCGTCCGACCCCATCTCAAACAGATCGGCCACCTCGTTCTTGGCGGTCAGTTTCATCCGATTCGGCGCGGTGAAGAGCAGATTGCCGTAACCGTCGATTCGCGTCGCCTTGTTCTTCTCCTGATCGACGATCGTCGCCTCAAATCGCTCGCGTGACCATAGCGTCGGCAACTTGCTGTTGTTCTCATTCACGCGCTCGACGAGCTGCTGCAGCGTGAGAGTATCGCCGAAATACCCCGGCGCCGGCGCGGGAGGCGAGACATGGCAGGCGCACAACCCCAGCGCCATTGCCGCCGCCGCCACCATCGCGATTTGCCTCATAAATCCCCGTTGAGAATCTCGCCCAGTTGCAGGCTCACCTCGCCCACCTTCTGTTCGTCGAGCCGAGGATTCAGCAGGTCCATCAGGTCCTCGCGGCCCTTGAGCCGGACGGACCAGATTTCCCGGGTCTCTTCATGCCGCGTCGATTCGTAAATAATTCGCCGCTTGCGCATTAAAATCAGGCCCAGCACAAATCGGAAATTTATCTTCGCCGGCTCGGGCGCATCCGCCAGCCGCTCGAACAGTTCGCACAGCACGTCATCATCGACAAAAACATTTTTTCGCGCCGTCGGTAGATGCATCGTGGTTTGCCAGAATCCGAGCAGATCTTTCTTGTCGAACTTCTCCCAGCAGTTGGAGCAGACATCCAATCTCTCCAGCGTCGCCGGAGTTTCTCTCAGGGCAGCCATAAGCTTCTGGCCCGCCGCCACGTCGTTGCCGCAGACATGGCACTTGCCCTCCGCCTTGGCGATGGAGTAACCCCCCGATGATGACGGCTTGCCTGGCGTATTTGCGTTCACGAAAAATCTCCCTGCTTTATTTCACAACGAAATACCGCGCATCGGTCCCGCCGGGTCCAACGTCGAATCTCACCGGCTTCCCGCAGCGGGGGCATCGTCCACTGTAGGCCGTGCCCTCGGCATTGCGATAGATTCTCTGATAAACCGAGCAACAGGCAAACAACACGCTCAAAAATGGCCGACCCTGAGCCGAAGGTCTCTCCTTCCTCAGACTGTCGATATCCAGCTTGTAATCCGGCGAATCGCTCATGGGGCTTCCAAAGAAGAAGTTTTGCCACAGATGAAAATCAGATGCACACAGATGAAATGAAACGGAAATGATTGCATTTTATGCTTTTGTATTATCTGTGTGCATCTGATTTTCATCGGTGGCAAAAACCGCATTTGCATTTTGAATTTTCATCCTTGCCGCGAAACCCGTTCCCAAATCCGCGGCTGAACTTTCTGAATCAGCCCAACCGCCCGCTGCAGAAGCTGCCGATCGGTCGCCTCGATTTGCCCGCGCTGTTCCGCATCGCCAATTTCCGCCAGATTCACGCGAACGTTGTAAAGCGCCGCTCGCGTCGTCGCCATCGCCATCTCCGCACACACCGCCAAATCCGACAACAGATGATGATTGACCTGATCCACCAGTTTTTCCGTCAACTCCAGGACCGCCGCCGCCGTCCCCGCGATGTTCTGCGGAACGCGCACGCACAGCATCACCCCCGACGTCACCGCCTCGGCGCGCTTCGGCGAATCGGCCGGCATCTTTCTCGCCGCAGTCAACGCCTCGTAAGCGGATTGGTCTTCCGTCATCAATTCCAGCATCATCATCCGGGCGCGATGGAATTCCGCCAGCGCGGCCTTCAGTTCCTGCTGATGTTTCTCCAGCCCCTTTTTGCCGACGCTGTAGTTGAGGACCATTTCCCCCATCGCCGCCGCCAGCGACCCCGCCAGCGCCGCCACGGCGCCGCCGCCGGGCGTCGGCTGCTTCGCCGCCGCCGCTTCGAGAAAATTTTCGATCGTCGTCGTCTGGTCGTGCATGATCGTCCCGCTATTTCCCCCCGACATCATGCTGCACCCCGCGCGGCGTCAAATCCACCGGCGGAAACGATTCATACGTATCCTGATACCGGTTCTCCTGCGTCAACTGCGCGAAATGCGCCGTCGTGGTGTTCACAAAAAAAGCCGTGTGATCGAAAGTGGTATACGCGTTGGAATCGTTGCCGATCTGCTGGAGAAGCTTCTTATTCTCCGCCTCGGTCCGCCGCTCGCCGCTGCCGCCGGCAACGAGATGCTCGAGCAAATGACTCAACCCCCCGCCCAGCCACTGCCCTTCATACACCCCGCCGGTTTCGCAATATCCGCGCACCGCCGCCGCCGGCGACGCCACCCGCTTGCAGATCACCACCGCCCCGTTGCGCAGCACCGAAATGATCTCATCCGGCGCGCTGAGAATCCGATACGCCTCGACCCCATACCCCGGCATGGCCGCTTTACTCTGAAGCAATTCCCCGCCGTCCCCCGGCTGGGTCGCCTGCGCCCACGCCGAAATGGCGCACAGGGCGGAAAAAACAAAAAGAAAAACGAAAAACCCCGCGCTCCGTCGCATGCTCGGCCAGCCCATCCTTACCTCGCCTCGTCATCCTGTTCGATCTCGTTCAGATACGTCAGAGCCCGCTCCAGTTCCCCCTTGAGATGACGAACCCGCAGCAAACTCTTCACCCGCGTCAGCAACTCGAATTTATTCACCGGCTTGCTCACAAAATCATCCGTCCCACACTCCGTCGCCTGTTCAATATCCCCCAGCTCATTCAGCGCCGTCACCATCAGCACCTGAATGTCCTTGGTCTTTGGGTCGTTCTTAATCCGCCGGCAAACCTGAAACCCGCTCATCCGCGGCATCATGATGTCCAGCAGAATCAAATCCGGCTTGTGCTCCGCCACCTTCGCCAGGGCCTCCACTCCATCGGCGGCCGTGGCGATCTTCACCGGCAGACTTTCCAGAAACGCCTGCAAAAGCTCAACATTCTGCGGATTATCATCCACGATGAGCACCGTGGACTGCGGCAAAAACGTCTCAGAATTGATATCAGGCGCGGGCGCCGAATTCTGTTCCGTCATGGGAAGAACTCCGTCAGGCAGCGGCAGTTACAACACCTGCGGCAAAGAATTCGACTATACGAAGCGGCATGCCCTAAGTAAAGGTTTCCCCCTGCATACCACGGGACGCATGCCACGCCCATTCGCACCGCCCCCCTTTTTTTTAGCCGGCCCACTTGTGGGCCGCGTTCGCCGCGAGATCAAACTTCAGTTCGTCTTGGTCTCGGTCGTAGATTTGTCATTCGTATTCGTGATCGGATTATGTGTAGTGGTCGTCTCTTCATGAGTCTCGCCGCCGAACAGGCCAGGCTTATCCGTCTCCGTGTGGGAGGTTTGGCAACCACCGATATAGAAACAAGCACCCATCGTCGCCGCCAGTGCCAATACATGTAATGCCTTCATGACAATCTCCTAAAAGAGTTAAGTTCTCTGACACCGTACTCAAGCACAACATACGTCGCGACATGAAGAATTGACTACCCCTATTCCGATCATTTTTTCGCGAGATCAACCCCACCCCCATGACGACGGAAAAATCGTAATAGTTTACCGCAACGGAATCGCTCCAACAGAGCGGTTTTCGGCGTGCGGGGGAGCGGATTTTTATCGGTTACAGTTTTCGTCACGGGCGAAATCGCCGGCTCGTATATCAGAAATCGCGGCCGCCGCGAACGTCGTTGGCTTGCCCGTTGACGTTCCGGCGAGCCGTCGGCATACGAGAGGTGGAGTCGCCGCCTCCGGCGTCACGCGCCGCGGAGTTTCGAACTCAGGTTCGACCTCAACCGTCCTTCACAACCCGCCTTGTCCGACCTTTGCCTGAACGTTCGGCGGTAACGGCCCCCCGACGTACCGTGTGCCGGCTCCTGGGGCAATTAAGGTGAGGTCGGGCAAGCGGCGGTGAAGGACGGTTGAGGTCGAGCACGTGCTCGAAACTCCGCGGCGCGTGACGCCGGAGGCGGCGACTCTGCTTTTCGTCCGCAGACGGTTTGCCGGAATATGGTCAGGCGGGCCAACGGGTTCAGCGACGGCAACGATTTCTGATATTCGAGCCGCCGATTCCGGCCGTCAAGAAAATCGTAACCGATCATCCTCTTATTCATCCGTCAGTTCGATATCGCAATGTAGATGATTTACGCCCCCCCGACGGTGAACAGCTACGAAATACCCCTTCAAGCCCGGCCGCATCCCTCGCGTTCAATCGTTTGGCCGCAGATAAAACCGCCCCTTCCCGCTCCCGGCCAACTCATACGCCTGCACCGCCTCTGCAAGCGCCCGCGCTTCCCCCAGCGTCACTCTGAACTTTCCAGATTCAAACCCGCCCCGCATCTCCGCCAACAGTTTGCCGCTGGCGACGACATCCATCGGCCGAGTATCCACGCCGCGCACGCGCAGCTCCTTGCGATACACACTCCGCAGATTGAACATCGCCTTCCCATCCGTCGGAGCCGAGATAACCGAAATGCGCCCCCCATGCGCCGCCGCCTCGACGCTCTGGGCGAACATGAGGCCACTGGTATCGAAAACAACATCCGCTCCCCCGCCATCCGTCATCGCTTGCACAGCCTCGACCCAATTCCTCGATCCGGTATCGATGGTTTCGTCCGCCCCGTTCTCACGAGCGCGCCCAGAATCCTTCTCCTCACGCACGGCGCCGATGACCTTCGCTCCGCGCTCCTTGGCAATCTGCACCGCCGCCGACCCCACCCCGCCGCTCGCGCCGACCACCAGCACCCAATCCCCCCGCGACACCCCCGCCGCACTAACCAACGCCGACCACGCCGTCACAAAAATCAGCCCCGCCGACCCCGCCGCATCCATCGAAAGCTTGGCCGGCTTAGGCACGAGCGCCGCCACCGGCACAACAATATACTGAGCATGCGACCCATCTCTTGTGTACCCGATATCACCACCCGTCCCCCAAACTTCCCGCCCCACCACATCCCTCGGCCCGCTCACCACCACGCCCGCAAAATCCCGCCCCGGAATCCGCGGCAACGTCGTCCCGTGCATCGCTCCCTGAACATTCTTCACATCGCTCGGATTGATCCCCGCCGCCTTCACCTCGACAACCGCCTCCCCCTCCCCCGCCCGCGGCATCGGAACTTCCTCGACTTTGAGAAGTTTCGGTTCCCCAAACTCACGAATGACAACCGCTCGCATCAGAATCCCTCGATCCCATCATCACATACCCCGTAACATTTTCGCCACCCCCAAAAAAAGCGGCGGTCCCGGCCCGCCGGGGCCTCGGGCCGCGCCCGAACCCCTATTCCTTCCCCCATCGCCACCGTGGCTTCTCCCCCTTAAAAAGGCAGATAACAAACAACCCAACAGAAAGCGCGATGATGTACACCGTCCCAACCCCAACGTGCTCCGGCCCGATGACGACCAATCCCCCCGCCGCCAAAACCAGAAACAGCACGATCACCACCCACCCCTGCCACCTGCACGGCAGCCCCCAACCCCAGCCATACCGCTTGGCTGGGAACCAAACTTTTTTTTCATTCGGTTGCATAGCTGGTCCCAATTGCCTATGGCAATTCTCAATACCATCGACGGAACCGCAATTATAACAGAAGCCGTCCTTTCGAAGGCCTTCACCAACCGCTCTCCCAGAAGCCCATAAAAACAACCCGGCGGGCCGCGAGGAATTGAGGCCGGTGAGAAGTTTACGAGCCAGTAAACGTGGCCCCGGAAATTCGGGTGCGCCGGGAGGGTCGTTTTCTCGACGGAGACATCCTCTGACTTGACCTTCATGGCTCCAGAAAGGATGATCACGCTAACGGCGTGATTCTATCCGTTCGCCGCTTCCCTCTTAGACACAGGCCGGGTGTTTACGCTTGCGCAAACCGCTAGGCATGCAAGTCAATATAGGGGTTAGCAATGTCGTTCCGTCCAACTGAAGAGCAACGGAGAATACTCGACCACAATCACGAGTTGCATGCGCGCGTCCTTGCCGGACCGGGTACGGGAAAAAGCTCTACGGTTGTGGCATACATGGAGCGACTTCTTCCGGGCCGCCCGAGGCTGCGTGTCCGGCTATTAACATTTACGCGATCCACGACCAGCGAGCTGGCGCAGAAAATGGCGGAGGTTGTGGGAGCGGAAACCATCGTGCCGAGCACGATTCATTCATTTGCCATCTCCGTGCTCTTAGCGAACGGCGGCCTTGGAAGCTTTCCGGAACCTCTGCGTATTGCAGACGATTGGGAGAACCAACAAATTGTATTGCCATGCCTGTCGCGCCGACTCGCGACCGGCACGCGAGAGACGGCGAAGCACATTCAGGAAATGGCATCCGCTTGGCAATCGCTCGATGACAGCGCGGTCAGCGAATTCACTCCGGCGGAGCGCGCAAAATTTCTTGGCGTCTGGAGTGAGAACCGCGCAATCCTTGGCTACACCCTATTGGCGGAATTACCCTATCGACTTCGCCAGCCATTGGCGGACAAAGTGGAACTGAAGGGTTGTGCTTTCGATCTACTAATCGTCGACGAGTACCAAGACTTGAATGCTTGTGATCTGGATGTTATCAGGTTGCTCGCGGAGCGGTATGGTTGTCGAGTTCTTGGAATTGGGGACGACGATCAGTCCATCTATTCCTTCCGCAGCGCGGCACCAGAGGGAATTCGGCGATTCCTTGATGACTATAGAGGGGCATCTGATTATCCCTTAAGCGTCAGCCTGCGCTGCGGGCGCCGAATCATCGAGTGGGCGAACCACGTAATACAACAAAACACCGACCGACCGACGGATAGGCGCGAGCTACGAGCTGCCGCAGGAAATCCAGACGGAGAAGTGGGGCTCTACTCGTTCCAAAATCATTCAAAGGAAGCAAAAGGTATCGCCAAGCTTGTGCAACGGATGATGTCCAAGAAGGGCTTTAAGCCATCTGAGATACTCGTCTTGCTGCGCGGCGATCGCTACGGAATCTTCAGCAAGCCGATCAAGCAAGAGCTGGATTCGCTTGACATTCCCTTCGCGGACGCCGGATGGGTTGAGGAAATCTTGGCGGAGCCTGGAAATCGAGCATTCTTGGCATTGGCGCGCCTGGCAGGAAATAGAAACGACTCGTTGGCATGGGCGACCCTCCTGCATTTCGTCGACGGCGTGGGACAAACATTCTTTGACCAGGTTTGCGCGCACGCGCGGGAAGAAGATTCGATATTTGCGGAAGCCCTTCTCGCGCACGCTACAGATCGTTTCAAGGGATTTTCCAGTGCCCCCGCCCGGAAGGCCAAGGCCTTGATTGAAGATGTCATCAATTGGCTGGAAGGCGCAGCGGTTCCGGACAAGATGCCTGAGGATGGATGGGTGGAGTGGCTGCAAAGTTTGTCTCCATCGCCGAACGGATGGATAGCAACTGACGGGTTCTTTGAGCTGTTGCGAAGTGTCGAAGAGCTGATCGACGACGACATCGAACTCGGCCGTTTCCTCAACCAGCTCGCCCCGCTTGGAAAAGACATAGCGAGTGCGCGTGCAGACGGGGTCCGAATCATGACGCTTACGAGTTCCAAAGGGCTCACTGTCCGCGGCACTGTGATCGCGGCATGCGAAGAAGGGATTGTTCCAAGAGAAGGACAAAATCGATCTGAGGAGGCAAGGCTAATGTATGTAGGCATGACGCGAGCGCGCGAGGTGCTTTACTGCACATGGGCGCGCAGCCGCACAGGCCCAACTGCTCGTGCTGGTAAGGCACGCGTTGCGATGCCGCGCGGTTCGTGTAGCTTTTTTCAGGGAGGACCAGTTGCGTCACAAAATGGCGATGGCTTGCTTGATCTCATTTAGCGCGTTCTATGGGCTTCAATGGCTGTTTCCCAGTTCGTGCTTTCGCCGGGTTAGAAAAGGTGACATCCTTCGCTCTTCCTTGCTGCGCGTGAATGCCATCCGTTACGCCCGCGTATACGTTGCTCTTACCGCCAATTCTTCTTTCCCATTCGAATCGATCTTGAACATCAAGAATTCGAATTCATTTGTGGCAGTAGGCGCCGTTCACCCCGCCTTGCGCTTGCGCGGTCGCGCAAGCCCGAGCCGGCGTTTGACCTCCGCCAACGTGTACGTTGGAGATTTGGCATTCCGTTGTTTCGCTTCACGCAACATGCGTGACAACCCAGCGTCCTCAATAAGTTCTTGAACCTTCTCAAAATCGCGCATGCTCATCACAACAAATCTCTCGCGTCCATTCTTTTCCCAGATTTCAGGCTTAATTTTCAACATCAGTTTGTTCTCTCATTCGTAAGCCGCAGAACGATGCACGACTCGCCACACCACAATTATATCATTTTCAATGGAGAACAGCACACGCCAGTCGCCCACGCGCAGCCTCAATCCAGGTGTAAAACGAACAAGGCGCTTGACGTCTCCGGCAAGATCGTTGCGCATTCGGTCAATTTTCCGAAGGACTCTCCGCACCACGTCCGAAGATAGTCGTGCCAAGTCTCGTTCCGCTTCGATTTTGAACTTGATTCCGTATTGCACTGGTTTTTCCCGTGTCTTCGCTTCTGCTACGTTTTCTTATACGTTGCTCTTACCGCCAATTCTTCTTTCCCATTCGGATCGATATTGAACATCGAGATTTCAATTTCACTTGTGGCGGTAGCCGCCAGGGTAATGCGCCAGCCCCAATCCGGACCGGGCGGCGCGGCGTAGCTGCCGCGGACAACCGGACGATTCCCGTCCAAATCGGAGCCAAATCCGGCCCTCAAAATGCCGATCTCATGTGCTCAATTCCCGATAGTTCGTCAAGCCATTACGTCGTCAGTGCCGTCTCCAGTGCGAACGCGGTCAGGCGGTAGCGGGCGATCTCCTGGCCATCGACGTGCACGACGGGAATGGCCGTCTTATATTGCTCCAGCAGAGCCGGATCGTCCAGGATGTTTTTCTTTTCCAATCGGAATCGCCGGCGCGTCGCCACCTCGCGCACGACCGCTTCCACTTCCTGACAGAGTCCGCAATCCGGCTTGCCGTAGATCGTCACCACACGCATGAATTGTTTCCTTCTTCCTTACGATCCGAAAATGTTGTCCAGAAATGCGAAGCTTTTTTCCGCGGCCGACTGGGGATCTTCCGTGTGCGTGTACAACTCGACCGTCAAATACCGGTCATAATTGATCGCTTGCAGGGCCGACTTCACCGCTTGCCAGTCGATTGATCCCTCGCCGGGGATGAGATGATAATGCTTGCGGCCGGGAATGTCCTCGACGTGCAGATTCCAGATGCGATCGCCCAGCAGATGAATGGCCGTGGGAATCGATTCGCCGATGACCTGGCAATGTCCGATGTCCAGATTCGCCCCCAGCCGCCGATGGCCGAGCCGATCGATCCAATCGCGCAGCTCGGTGACATATTCGATGAACAGGCCCGGCTCGCACTCGATGCCGACGTCGATGCCGAACCGGTCGGCCAGGTCGAGCACGTCTTTCAGCGATTCTTCGAGTTGCCGATCGGCGTACGTCGGCGACATGCCGCCGAGCATTCGCCCGCTGGTGATGCTGATGTTGCGCGCCCCGACGGTCTTGGCGAACTGCATCGCCCGGCCGATCAATTCGATCCGATCGTGTCGATGCTGCGGATTGGGCGAGATCAGGCTCGGCTCGAAATACGGCTCGGGCGGCGCATCTTTCCAATATCCAAAACTGCAATTGGCGTTGACATTGCTAACCGCCAGACCGAGCCGACGCAGATCGCCGACGACCGTCTCGGCCTGTTCGGGCGAAATCGAAGCCGGGTAGGCATGCGGCACATCGGCCAGAATCTCCACGGCTTCGAACCTGGCCACGCGAATTCCGCGCAGGGCCTGCTGAAGGGAGAACCGGGTATATGCATTGGTGGAGAAAGCGAGCCGCACGCAAAAATATTCCCGCAGTTGAGGCTCAAACGCAAGCGGCCGTGGCCGGAGGCGACTGGAAGTGAAACTTGACACCCCGATTAGCCGATCTAAGATGAGTAAAGATCGCGGGGTAGAGCAGCCTGGTAGCTCGTCGGGCTCATAACCCGGAGGTCGGAGGTTCGAATCCTCCCCCCGCTACTTCTGATTCGAAAGGGACTTGCGATAATGCGAGTCCTTCTTTTTTTGGTAAATCGCACCGAAATGATCACGAAACTGTACACAAAAAGCTTTGGGCCGAATCGGTGGATGCAGCCCAGAATTAAAGCGGACTCGCCAAGTCCTTTGGTCTTCATCCCGAAAGGGGTGCCCTCGTGGCGAGTCTCATCCTTCGCGGTTCAACCCATTACATTCAGTTCATGGAAGGTGGAAAAGCTAACCGTAAATCCACCGAAACCGAATCACTCCAAGTTGCCAGGGAGAAGCTGAGGCAACACGCATCGGTCCACGCCGGGGCCGGTGCTCGAGGAAGCCGGGCCAGGACCGAAGACGAAAAGCACCGGTCATCGCGGCCAAACATTTCGAAGCAATCACGACATCTCGAATTTCCAGCTTCATCACCGGACCAATGGCAAGTCGTGGTCTCGCTCCCAAAACCGGCAATCGCATCCGCGGCGCGCTCTCCGCACTTTTTAAGTGGGCGATGACTCAGCAGTGAGTTTTAATGGCCGGGGGAGAAGAATCCCGTCACCGCGGTGAGAAAGTACAAGGAGCCGGCCCCTGAAATCTCCTACCTAAGCCTCGAAGAAATTGACAAGCAGCTAGACGCTCTCGCTGACAACTTGAAGATGCGCGCAAATTTTAAATTCAAGCGGATGAACGCGTTCCGCGCGCATCAGAGTTTCGCATCAAATCTGGTCGTTCTCATTCCCGAACCTTTCACACTTGTAATGCAGCGGAAAGGTTGTGGCCACATTGTTGTCTCGGGCTGCGCATACAGTAGGTAAAGGCATCAACGTGATGCCGACGCGATACACAAACAGGTGCAGTTATGAAATCTCAGTTCTGGAATAATAATTCAGTGGCAGCCAATGCCGACGCCGCGACCTTCATCAAACGCGGCCGGACCGATGCCGATTTCGATGAGGCAAAGTACAAGGGGGCATCAATACCATCAACGACCGCTTCTCCCGCCCGGAGCAGCGCTGGAGTTGATTCCGGACCCAACGCGAATATTCAGGCGATCAACGAGGCGGTCAGAAGCTCCTCGGCATGGGTGGCTCCGCTACGACAGGAGATCGGGCGCGTTATTGTCGGCCAGCAACATCTGGTTGATCGGTTGATCGTTGGTTTGATCACCAACGGCCATATTCTGCTTGAAGGCGTGCCTGGTCTGGCGAAGACACTGGCGGTCAAAACGCTTGCCGCGGCAACGCAAGTCAAATTCCAGCGACTGCAATTCACACCCGACATGCTTCCCGCGGACATCGTCGGCACCATGATTTACAATCCGCGCGACGGTTCGTTCAGCACCAAGCACGGACCGATTTTCGCCAATCTCATTCTTGCCGACGAAATCAATCGCGCGCCTGCCAAGGTGCAGAGCGCGTTGCTTGAAGCAATGCAGGAACGGCAGGTCACGCTCGGCGATGAGACGTACCGGCTTCCCGATCCGTTCCTCGTCCTTGCGACGGAAAATCCGCTGGAACAGGAAGGCACTTATCCGCTGCCCGAAGCGCAGGTTGACCGATTCATGCTCAAGGTGCTGATGGATTATCCCAACCGCAGCGAGGAAATCGCCATTCTGGAAGCGATGGCCACGAGCGAGCCGAGTTGGGAAATCCATCCGGTCGTTTCCGGCGAGGACATCATCCGCGCCCGCTGCGTGGTGAACACCATCTATGTGGATGAGAAGGTGAAGCATTACATCGTGGACCTGGTGCTCGCCACCCGGGATCCGCGCGCCTATGGCATCGATCTGAACGGCTACGTGCAATGCGGTGGTTCTCCCCGCGCCACCATTAACCTCACCCTTGCCGCGCGAGCTTCCGCGTTTCTGCAAGGCCGCGGATATGTCACTCCGCAGGACGTGAAAGACATGGTTTTTGACGTCATGCGCCATCGCGTGGCTGTGAGCTACGAGGCCGAGGCGGAGAATATTACCTCGGAGCACGTCATCCAGAAAATCCTGGACGGTTTGCCCGTGCCATAACCGGTATGTCGTGACCTTTAACCGCAAAATATCATGAACTCTGAACAAACCCAAGAAATCCTGCGAAAAGTTCGGCACATCGAGATTCGCACCAAGCGCCTCGTGAATGATTCTCTGGCCGGCGAGTACCACAGCGTGTTCAAAGGCCGCGGCATGAACTTCGACGAGGTCCGCGAATATGTGCCGGGTGATGAAGTACGCACGATCGACTGGAACGTCACCGCCCGGGCGGGCCGGCCCTTCATCAAAAAGTTCGTCGAGGAGCGTGAACTGACGCTGATGCTGCTTGTGGATGTAAGCGCATCGGGCGACTTTGGTTCGGGCGCGCAAAGCAAGCGCGAGATGGCGGCGGAACTGGCCAGCGTGCTGGCGTTTTCGGCGGTACACAACAGCGACAAGGTCGGACTGATCCTGTTCACCGATCAGATTGAGTTGTTCGTGCCGCCGCGCAAGGGTCGCCGTCACGTACTGCGGCTGGTGCGCGAAATCCTCGGATTCACCCCGGCGCATCGAGGCACGGACGTGGTGCAGGCGATGGATTTTGTCAATCACGTCCTAAGCCGGCGGGCGATTATCTTTCTTCTCTCCGATTTTCAATCCGCCGGCGACCCGAATGTTGCGATCGCGTCGCTCCGCCGCGCCATCCGTCAGACCAGCGGACGTCACGACCTGGTGGCGATGCGCGTTCACGATCCGCGCGAAGAGGAACTTCCAGACTTCGGTCTGCTGGCGGTCGAAGACTCGGAGACCGGCGAATTGCTCGAAGTGGACACCGGCGACAAGAGCGTGCGAAAGCGCTTCGGTGAAATCGCCCTCGAAAGCTCTGAAAGGTTACGACGTGCCTTCAACGGCGAAGCGATCGATTCTCTGAGCCTTTCAACTGCCGAACCCTATCTGCCCGCGCTGATGGGCTTTTTCAAACATCGCGAACGGAGACACTGATGAGCCCCTTCATCCACCATTTTCCGGGGCGTGCGAAACGACTCGCGTTGACCGCGTTCGCCGTGATCTGCCTCGCCGGCTTGGGCATGCAGCCTGCCGCGCTTGCGGCGGCGAATCCCGCGACAAATCCGCCCGCAAATACGGGGGTCGCACCGGCGGGCCAGACCCAGGCGCCGGTCGATCAGGACATTCGGGACATACGACCTCCGTACTCCATTCCACCGGGATGGCTTTGGCTTGTCTGGGCAGCCGGCGGCCTGGCGGTGATAGCGCTTGGCTACGGCGCGTGGAGGCTGCACCGTCGCCGGGGCGGGCGCGTAAAGCTGCCTTACGAACTGGCATTGGAACAGCTCGATGCGGCTCGAAAATTGATGCAACCCGAACAGGCACGCGCATTCTCAATCGCTGTGTCCGAAGTTGTTCGCGACTACATCGAGATCAGTTTTCCCGTTCGGGCGTCGCACCGCACCACCAACGAATTCCTTCGCGATCTCGCCACTCGATCAGATTCGCCGTTGATCGCGCATCAGCCCATTTTGACGGATTTTCTTCATCACTGCGATCTGGCTAAGTTCGCGCGTTGGATTCTGTCCGTCCCACAGATGGAATCCATGCTGCAAAGCGCAAGCGCCTTCATTATCGCCACGGGCGAACCCGATCCTCACGCGCCGGTGAATACCGCCGAGGGCGCATCTCCGGTTTCCATGCTCGGCACGACGTCATCGACCCCCAAGAACCTTAACCCACAATGGTCATGATTCAATTTTTAAATCCTCACTGGCTTTGGCTGCTCGCGCTGTTGCCGCTGATCGCAATAATGCGCGGGAGGCGCGGCAGCGTGGCCGCCGTGAAATATTCCAGCACGCAAAACTTGCAACAGGTTGCGCGCGAAACGCGCAGCCGGGCGGGTCGCTGGCTTACCGCCTTAAGCCTGGCGGCATTGGCACTCCTGGCGGTCGGGATGGCGCGGCCGCAACTGGGCCGCAGCGCAACCAACGTCCAGGCCAGCGGTGTCGATATTGTGGTCGCGCTGGATCTGTCCGGCAGCATGAACACGCCGGATTACATCGTCAATGGCCAACAGATCAGCCGATTCGACATGGCAAAGTCTGTGCTTACAAAATTCGTAAATGAGCGGCCCAACGACCGAATCGGCCTGGTGGTTTTCGCCAAGGAGGCGTTCATCGCCTCGCCGATGACCCTGGATCACGATTTTCTTTTGCAAAACATCGATCGGCTGCAAATCGGCACGATTAACTCCGACGCCACGGCCATTGGCGACGGGCTGACGACGGCGCTGAACCGGCTCCGAAATCTGAAGTCCAAGAGCAAAATCATCGTGCTGATGACTGACGGTGGAAATAACTCCGGCAAGATCGATCCGCTCATGGCCACCGAGGCGGCGAAGGCGCTGGGCGTGAAGGTTTACACGATCGGGCTGGGTAACAAGGAAATCGTGCAGCAAATGGGGTTGCCGGCGGGGTATCTGCCGGACGACGCCACGCTGCAAAAAATTGCCGACGCGACCGGCGGTGTATTTTACAGCGCGGATAACTCGGAAAAACTTCAGGCGATCTACAACAACATAGACAAGCTGGAAAAAACCGTCCATACGCTCACCAGGTTTGAGAGCCAGAGCGAGCTTTTTCCCTGGGCGGTGATTCCCGCGCTTGGCCTGTTGGGAATCAGCCTTGGGCTGCAACAAACCCGCTTTCGCCGGCTGCCGTGAACGATGGCATCAAAACCCTTAACGCAGACACACTTATGAGCTTCGCACAACCCTATTGGCTTTTCGCGGGATTTTTTGCCTGCCTTCTGCTGCTGTGGCGCTATCGGCGCTTCAACCGCCAGCAGCGGGCAGCCCTGACTCAATTTGTTTCGCCACGCCTCGTGGACAGATTGACCGCCTCTGTTTCTTCAGGGCGCCGCAAGCTTAAACAGGCACTTTTCGCCGCCGGCGTCGCGTGTCTGTTCATCGCACTGGCGCGCCCCCAGGCGGGTTACCGCTGGGAAGAGGTGCATCGTAAAGGCGTCGAACTGCTGGTTGCTGTGGATACCTCCAAGAGCATGCTGACGGAAGATGTAAAGCCGAACCGACTCGGCCGCGCCAAACTCGCCGTGGACGATCTGGTCAACAACCTCAATGGCGACGGCATCGGCCTGCTCGCGTTCGCCGGCGATTCGTTTCTACAATGCCCCATCACCCTTGACTACGACGCATTTCGCGAATCACTCGACTCGCTGGATACCAACACCATTCCGCGCGGCGGCACGGACATAGGGGGCGCGATCCGCGAAGCGCAGTCGATCCTCGACGCCCGCCCGGGCAATGAAAAAATCCTCGTGCTCATCACCGACGGCGAAGACCTCGGTGGCGATGCCGTCGCCGCGGCGCAGGCAGCAGGAAAAGACGGTATGAAGATTTTCACGGTCGGTGTCGGAACGGCTTCCGGCGATCTCATTCCCGTGCCCGGCGAGAATGGCACGAAGGACTTTGTGAAAGATCCGT
Organism: Tepidisphaeraceae bacterium; assembly: GCA_036267155.1. Taxonomy (GTDB): domain Bacteria; phylum Planctomycetota; class Phycisphaerae; order Tepidisphaerales; family Tepidisphaeraceae; genus PALSA-1353. The sequence goes on along the minus strand of DATAWP010000080.1, from coordinate 41,540 downwards.
CGGGCCAATTTGTGAAATCCCGGCTTGACGAGTCGACGTTAAAGCAGATTGCCAGGGCCACGGGCGGCATGTATGAGCCGCTTGGCCAGCAAGGACAAGGGCTGACGACGATTTACGAACAGGGACTGGCGCCCTTCACCCGGCACGACCTCGCTTCACGGCGGACAAAAGTTCCTCTCGAACGATTTCAGTGGCCCTTATTGGCGGCATTTTTCTGCTTCGCCGGCGAAATGCTCATCGGGACCCGAAAACGGCAGGCGCGCATTCACCCGGCGCGCGGCGAGAAACGCGCAAATGCCGAGACTGGCGCTGCGGGCCACCGGTCTCCGGCGCGCGCTGTTGCCCTCATTGCGATCACTTTGTTGATCTTGCCGTCGGTGAGTCATGCTTCGCCGTCCAGCGCAGAAAAGGCCTACAAAAGCGGGAACTATTCGGCTGCTGAAAAGGGATATGCCGCGGCGGTGGACCAACACCCGAAGCAACCCGAATTGCAGTTCAACCTCGGCGCCGCCGCCTATAAAACCGGCGACTACGCGAAAGCGGCCGCAGAATTTCAAGCGACGCTTAAGTCCCCGGACGTGCCGCTTCAGCAGAGCGCTTATTACAATCTCGGCAACACGCAGTTTCGCGTCGGGCAGCAGACCGAAAAGAGCAATCCGCAGGACACGATCAAGTCATGGCAGCAGGCGCTGCAATCGTATGAGGCAGCCCTGCAAATCAAGCCCGACGATTCGGACGCGAAATTCAATCACGATCTGGTGAAGCAAAAGCTGGAACAGCTCCAGAAGCAGCAGCAGAAAAAGCAAGATCAGCAGAACAAAAATCAGCAGCAACACCAGCAGGACAAGAATCAGAATGGCGGACAGAATTCCAGCCAGTCCCAGAACCAGGACAAATCGAAACAGGACCAGAAGAGTCAAGGCCAGGGGCAGCAGGCGAAGGATCAGCAACGCCAGAACGGCCAGCAGCAAAGTCAGCCGAATAGTCAGCAGGAGAAATCCACTTCGCAGGGCGATCAGAAAACACCAACGCAGCCTAACCAGAAATCCGCGCAGAATGGCCAACCGCAACAGCCCAAATCGGATCGAGGCAAAGACTCGGGAAAACCTCAGCAAACCCAGGCAGGCCAGCCGAGTTCACCCAAGCCCGACGGCCAAAAGGCTGAAGGGGGCGCGAATGGTCAGGCTCAGAATCAGTCGCCCCAGGCTGACGACAACGCACAGAGCGAGCCGGGGAAGATGACAAAGGAAGAAGCGAACCAGTTGCTCGATTCGCTCAAGGGCGACGAGCACAATCTGCCGGCCGCACAGTTTGCCGGTGGACCGGCCAAACCTCAAGACAATCAACCTATGAAGGATTGGTAATATGAAAGCGCGATTCCACTGGTTGATGATGATCGGCGCGTTCATCGCGGTCGTCGCCATGACGTCCGCTTCCGCCTCGGCGTCTCAGATCACGGCAACACTTGATTCGCAAAGCATCGCGCTGGGAGACTCCGCGCAGCTGACCGTTACCGTCACCGGTAGCGATGCCGCCGAGCCCGACGTGCCCGCCGTCAAGGGCCTGGAGATCGCGCCCGCCGGCCAATCCAGTTCGTTTGAGTCTATCAACGGGCAGATTAGCAGCAGCGTGAGTTTCCTCTATCAGGTTACTGCCGATCGAGCGGGGGTTTTTACCATCCCTGCGATTCAACTGCCAGATGGCAGCAGCAGTCAATCGCTCACTTTGCGTGTGTCAAAAACGGCGCCCGGCGCGGCAGCGCCGCCGCTATCGACGCTGCCTGCACCAAACATGCAATCAGGAAATGAAAGCGACACCGCCGATGCGAATGGCGAGCCCGCTTTCCTTCGCGTGATTGTGCCCAAGCAACAACTTTACATCGGCGAGGTTGTGCCAGTGCAGGTGAAAGCCTATTTCCGCGCTGGCATGGCAGCCTCCCTTAATGGACTGCCCACCCTCAACAGCGACGCGTTCACCTTAAATAAGCTTGATGATAAACCGGACCAATCTCAGGAAACCGTCGGCGGTCTTCCCTATACCGTGGTGACCTGGTCCAGCGCTCTTTCGGCGGTGAAGACGGGCGACTACGACCTCCACCTTGAACTGCCTGTCGTTGTAACAGTGAGGGAGAAAGGGGGGCGCGTTGATCCGTTCAAGCAATTCTTTGGCGATTCGGGCGTTGATGATTCGGCCTTCGACGATTTTTTCGGGGGCATGACCGAAAAACCACTGACGCTGCAGGCGGACCTGTCCAATGTAAAAGTATCGTCGCTGCCGACCATGGATCGCCCGACAAGTTTCGATGGCGCCGTGGGAAATTTCGAAGTTTCGGCCGAAGCCTCTCCGACGAAATTAACGGAAGGCGACCCCATCACACTACGACTCCATGTGAGCGGCCAGGGTAATTTCGACCGAGTCGATTTTCACGGGCTTGCGACGTCAGCCGCATGGAAGAGCTATTCAACTAGAGCCCAATTCGAACCGGCTGACAGCGCCGGTTATGCTGGAACCAAAACATTTGAACAGGCTGTGATACCCTTGAAATCGGGGCAGCAAGAAATTCCCGTGATGAGGTTCAGTTACTTCGATCCCGACACGCATCGATATGTGACGCGGGAGACAACCCCCATTCCAATCGACATAGCGCCGGGCATCAGCGCGTCGTCAGCAGTCGCGCCGCCGGCGGGCCCCGCGACTTCATCAACACGATTGCCGTCGGCAAACACGTCGATGACGGACCTTGCCCCCAACAAAGTTGAAACCGGAAGTTTCATTTCGACGTTGCGACCCCTGATCTTCGCGCCGTGGTTCATGGTGATGCAGGGCGTGCCGGTGACGGCGCTGATCGCCGGCCTTCTGCTTCACCGTCGACAGAAACGTCTATCGCAAGACCTGGAGCGGACTCGCAACCGGTCCGCAAAAGCCGCTATACGAGAACAACTCGCGGCTATGGGCCAGGCCCTGGCCGCGAACAGCGCGCCCGCCTTTTTCATCGCTGCGCGCCACGTTGTTCAGGAACAACTGGCCGAGCGTTGGAAAATCTCGGCAATGCAGGTGACTGCCGTTGAAATCAACCGCCGTCTGAACGGTGACGGGGACGACTTGCGAAATCTGTTCGCGGTTGCCGACGATGTCGTCTACTCCGGCCGGCGAATGCCGGCGACCGAACTTCAACATTGGAAAGATACCGTCATGCATCAACTCAAGAATCTGGAGGAGAGATGACAACGCAAGTTCCTCACGATCAAACGACGCGAAGGTTGATCCGGGCGCTATTTATTTGCCTCGTGATATCTTTGGCCTCTGGAACGGTGCAGGCGGCCACCGCTTCCCAGGAATTCGAACGGGCGAACACCTCGTTTGAATCCGGTAACTACCACGCCGCGATTTCCCAGTACGAATCGATTTTAGCGACCAACGGTTACTCCGCCGCTGTGCTGTTTAATTTGGGAAATGCCTATTATCGAGACGGTCAGCTCGGCGCTGCCATCCTCAATTTCGAACGTGCTCAGGTTCTTGCGCCGCGCGACGCCAACATCGAGCTGAATCTGAATTTGGCGCGTCAGAAGGCCGGCGTTTCCACCCCAAAGTCGAGCGAATGGGAGCAGTGGGCGCGGATATTGAGTCCAAACACGCTGGCGTGGATCGGCGCCATCGCGCTGATCACGATTTGCCTCACGCTCGGCCTTGGACGCTTCGTGGCGAGCTTTTCCCGCGTTAAAGTGGTCGCCGCGGTGGCCGGCGTCGCGCTCGCGGGGGTTTCGATCGCTTACGCGATCCGGTGGTCCGAGTTCGATCGCGCCGTCGTGATCGCGGCAAATGCCCCGGCTCGCATCGCGCCGGCTGACACTGCTTCGGCATCGTTCACACTCAAAGCCGGCGAGACTGTCGCAATCGCGAAAAGCTACGGCCAATTCGTCCTGGCACGCACTTCCGACGGCCGATCCGGATGGGTAAGCGACCAGGAAATTGGCCGCGTCTTCGCGCCGAGATTTGCAAGTGGCAAACACGGTGAAATATGAGACGATAAACCAGACGCAAATGGTTTGAGCCTATATTCATGCGCATTTTAGTCGTTGAAGACGACAAAACACTCGCCGGCTTCGTGACCAAAGGCTTGAAGCAGGCGGGCTACGCCGTAGACCTGTCCCAGACCGGCAAGGAAGGGCTGCGGATGGGGCTCAACAATAAATACGACGCGGCGGTCGTGGATATAATGCTGCCGGAAATGGACGGAATTTCCCTGATCGAACAATGGCGCGCCCGCCAGATCAAAACGGCGGTCATTATACTCAGCGCAAAACGATCGGTGGACGATCGAATCAAGGGACTTCAGGCCGGCGGCGACGATTATCTCACCAAGCCTTTTTCGTTTTCCGAACTTTTGGCGCGCGTTCAGGCGCTCATACGCCGTTCAACTCAATCCGCTGATCCGACCGCGCTCAGCCTGGGAGATTTGAAGCTCGATCTGCTAACCCGCGAGGTGGTGCGAGGCACCCGGAAACTCGACCTGCAATCGCGCGAATTCTCGCTGCTCGAATACCTTCTGCGCAACGCCGGACGCGTCGTTTCCAAAACAATGATTCTGGAGCACGTTTGGGATTACGCCTTTGACCCGCAGACGAACGTGGTGGATGTGCTCGTGTGCCGGTTGCGCAATAAAGTGGACCGCGATTCCGACCAGAAACTCATCCACACTTTGCGCGGAGCCGGTTATGTTCTCAAACTGGCATAGAGATAAGCGCCGGACCTTTGGATTCCGCCTGAATCTCTGGTTCGCCGCCGTACTGGTTCTGTTGTCCACAACCGTCTTTCTGACCGGTTATTTTCTACTTTCTCAATCCATCGCGGCCAAAGACCGCGAAGTCGTTCGCGCCCAGCTCGACGTTTATCGCGCATGGTATCAGGACGGCGGACTGGGCGAATTAAGCGAACATTTCAGCCAGCGCGACGACAGCGGAAAAGAATCGTTTTTCGTTCGCGTCACCGGCAATGAAAGCAATGGCCTGTTCATCAGTCTTCCCAGGCAGTCGGCGCAGTTCGATTTGACAACACTGGACAAAATCAATCTGGCAAAGCCGCTCACCTGGCTGACGCTGCCCTCACAGGATCAAAGCACCAACTGGCTCATTGCAACGACTCTGCTGCCGGACGGCGACCGCCTGGAGGTCGGCAAAACAACCGAAGCCCAGACGGCGCTGCTCAAACATTTTCAGTTCGTCTTCGGCTCGGCAGTGGTCATCGCGATCGTACTCGGTCTGGCCGGCGGGTCATTGCTGGCGCACCGCGCGCTGGCCCCGATCCGGCAACTCATTACGGGACTTCAACAGGTTATTACGACGGGAAAATTCGACCAACGTATACCCGTCCGCATGGCCAACGACGAACTCACGCAACTCGCGACCCTATTTAACCTCATGCTGGAAAAGAATGCCGGATTGATTCGCGGAATGCGCGAAGCGCTGGACAACGTCGCGCACGATTTACGCACACCCCTGGCCCGCTTGCGCGCCACCGCCGAAATCGCGCTGCAATCCCCCGAGGATGTGGCCGTGTTTCGTGAAGCGCTCTCCGACTCGCTGGAAGAATCCGACCGCGTTCTGACGATGCTCACCACCTTGATGGACATTTCCGAAGCCGAAGTGGGTCTGATGAAACTGGAACCGGTAAAATTCAACCTGGCCGGTCTTATTGCCGCCGTGATCGAACTTTACCAGCTCGTGGCTGAAGACAAAGGGATCAAAGTCACGATGAAAGTGCCAAAGGAATTAACCTGCGTGGCCGATCCGAATCGCCTGCGCCAAGTGTTGGTCAACCTTCTGGATAACGCCCTTAAATACACGCCCAATGGAGGCGAGGTTCAGTTCACCGCCCACGTTCAGGGAGCCGAACTTATCATTGAGGTGAAAGATAACGGGATGGGGATCGCCTCGGAAGAGTTGCCGCGAATCTGGGAGCGGCTCTATCGCGGCGACAAGAGCCGCGCCCAGCGCGGTTTGGGTCTTGGGCTCAGTCTCGTCAAAGCCGTCGTGGAAGCTCATCTTGGCGGCGTGGGTGTTACAAGTGACGTCGGCAACGGATCTATTTTCACCGTCATTTTGCCGGCGGGCGATCCCAGTCAACCAGTATGAACCCAGGGGCAACGGAACATTTCCAGCCCAAGAAATCGTGAGCGTCGATACGCCGGCATTGGTCCGGTTTGGCCGGTTTAAGGTGCCGGCGACAATCACTCCGAAGAGAAGCCGGCGACAACCACCGATATTCCAATGAGATCGCTTACTCGATCTTCGTCAGCGATGAAGGCGTCGGCGCGAGTTTTCGGAGTTGCCAGAACCGACTGGGCGAACGTATATGCTACTTCATCGGTTTCACAATTGTGGCGGCTCGACGAAGCGGAACCGGCTCGATCGCTTTGGGCAGACGATGATTGCTTTTCCGCACTTGGCTGCCTCGATCATCTGGGCAGGCTGCTATTGAAGCAAGGAAGGTTTTATGAGCGAGCACTATGACATCATCATCGTCGGCACCGGCGCGGGCGGCGGAACGCTTGCGCACGAGTTGGCGCTGGCGGGAAAGAAACTGCTGATTCTGGAGCGTGGGCCATTTCTTCCGAGGGAGAAAGAAAATTGGGATACAACAGCCGTCTTTCTGCAAAATCGCTATCACACGACCGAAACCTGGACCGACCACAATGGCAAGACGCTGCACCCCGGGACCGGTTATTGGGTGGGCGGCAATACCAAGGTTTTCGGCGCGGCAATGTTTCGACTGAGGGTGAAAGACTTTGAAACGCTGCAACACGAGGGCGGCATCTCGCCGCAGTGGCCGCTGAAATATGACGTATTCGAGCCCTATTACACGCGCGCCGAAAGGCTCTTTTGCGTCCATGGCAAGAGCGGCATCGACCCAACTGATCCGCCCCGAAGTGAGGAATACCCCTTCCCGCCGCTTTCAAATGAACCCCGCATGCAGGCGATTCAGCAAAGCGTTGCCGGCTTGGGATACAAGCCGTATCCGGTCCCGCTGGGGTTGAAACTGAACGAAGCCGATCGGTTGCGCAGCGCGTGTATTCGCTGCGATACGTGCGACGGATTTCCCTGCCTGATCCACGCCAAAGCCGATGCGGACATCGATTGCGTTCGGCCTGTCATGGATCGGCCGAACGTCACGCTGCGAACCAGCGCGAAAGTAACGAACATTCTGACCAATCCATCCGGCACAGCGGTTACCGGGGTCGAGGTAGAACTCGAAGACCCTTCGCGCGGCACGACTTTAGCCACATTCACCGGCGATATCATGGTCATTTCCTGCGGAGCCATCAATTCCGCCGCCTTGTTGCTCAAATGCGCGAGCGACCGATTCCCCGGTGGACTCGCCAATAGTTCCGACATGGTGGGCCGGCATTTCATGTTCCACAATTCCGATGCGATGGTCGCTCTTTCGACGCACGAGAACGACGATAAGTACATGAAGACGTTTGGCATCAACGACTTCTACTTTGGCGAGCCCGATTATCCCTATCCCATGGGAAGCATTCAGCCGATTGCGTCCTTCAAAAAAGAAATGATGAAGAGCGACGCCCCACCGCTGACGCCGGGATTTGCCCTGAAAATTGCCAAGGATCACGCCGTCCCCTGGTGGCTCATGACCGAAGACCTTCCCGATCCCAACAACCGCGTACGCTTCGTCGATGGCGGCATCCAGCTTGACTATACACCCAACAACCAAACCTCATTCAAACGACTCAAAAATCGCTGGATCGACGTGCTGAAACGAGCCGGTCACGCCCACGCGGTCTTCGCCTGGCACGCCTACTTCAAAAAGGATATCAACATTGAAGGGGTCGGCCATCAAAATGGCACATGCCGGTTTGGAGAAGACCCAAAACAATCCGTTCTCGACCTCAATTGTCGCGCTCACGATCTCGACAATCTTTACGTCGTCGATGGTGCGTTCTTCCCCTCCTGCGGGGCGGTGAATCCTTCCCTGACGATCATCGCCAATGCAATTCGCGTCGCCGATCACCTGATCGAACGAATGAAATGAGATTCATTCGAACAGGTCGTCACGATGTTAGAACCAGCCGCATCATCCGCGCCGCCCCAAAATGTGCCGGCGGGCGCAGCCTTGATCGTGACGGCATTTCTGCTCGTAGCTGTCATGAGCGCTCTCGGGAAAAGCGCAGCGGTTTCCACCAGTGCAATCGTCTTTTTTCAGAACTTCATCAGCCTGCTGCTGTTTCTTCCCTGGTCATTGCATGACGGCGTTGCCGGCCTGAAGACCCACCACCTTCTCCTGCACGGGGTTCGCGGGATGGGTGGAGTGTTGTCCCAGGCGCTCATGTTCATCGCCATTCTCAAAATGCCGCTGATGAACACGGTTCTTTTGAGCAACTCCGCGCCGCTGTTCATCCCGCTCATCGCCTGGATATGGCTGAATGAAAAGATCGGCATCAGGACGGCAATCAGCCTGATAGTCGGCTTTGTTGGTGTTCTGTTGATCCTCAAGCCCGGACCGGACCTGCTACGCAATCCCGCCGCGCTGGTGGCGACGGCCGCCGCCATTTGTTCGGCCATCGCGCTGGTGACGGTCAATCGACTGTCGAGCACCGAGCCGACGTATCGTATTCTGTTCTATTACTTTCTTACCGCGTCGCTCCTGACCGCGCCTTTTCTACCGTTCCATTGGCATTCACCCGACGAAAAGCAATGGCTCTGCCTGTTCGGCATTGGAACCTGCCAAGCCGCGGCCCAATTGTTGATTATTTTCGCCTATTACTACGCAACGCCCGGTCGCATAGCGCCGTTCAATTATTCTGTGGTCGTATTCTCCGGCGTGATCGGATGGATCGTATGGCACAATCGGCCTGATGCACTGGCCCTCGTTGGTGTGCTATTGGTGACTGCCGGCGGTATTTTTACCACACTCAAGGCCGGTCCCAACACCCATGGCCATTTTGGCTGGATCGGACACTGGAATGCCGTGCGTCTTCATCTCAGCAAACAGGAGAAAAAATGACCACTTCAACAATTTCCCGCGTAGATGTCCGATGCGTCCTGAAATGGGACGCCATCGTCGGTGAATCCCCGTTGTGGCATCCGGTGGAGCGCCGCCTCTATTGGGTCGACATCCAAGGCAAACAAGTCCACCGCTTTGACCCCAACAACGGTCGCAACGAAACATTCGATCTTCCCGATTTAGTCACATGCGTGGCCTTTCGTAAAAGCGGCGGTCTGGTGCTGACCCTTCGGAAGAATTTTGCTTTCTTCCACCCTGATTCCGGCAAACTTGAAATGCTCGCCGAAGTAGAATCTGACCAGAGCAATACCCGATTCAACGACGGCCGCGTCGATCCCCAGGGCCGCTTCTGGGCCGGCACGATGGGAGATCCCGATTGGAAAAAGCCCTTGGGTAGTCTGTATCGTTTTGATCCCGATCAGACTGTGACCCGCGAGCAACGCGACGTCATTTGTTCAAACGGCACCGCCTGGAGTCCCAACGGGCGAATCATGTATTACACCGAAAGTTTTCGTTATGCGATCTTCGCTTATGATTTTGATCCCGAGACGGGGTCGCTGACAAATCGCCGTATGTTTGCCGAAGTTGACCGGTCGCTCGGCGCATTTCCCGATGGTCTGTGCGTGGATGCGGAAGGGCATGTCTGGAGTAATCAAGTCGGCATTGGACGCGTGGTGCGCTACGACCCCGCCGGCCGGATCGAGCGTCATATTCAGCTTCCCGTGCCCAGAGCCGTCGGCTGCACTTTCGGTGGAGATGATCTCGGAACTTTGTACATCACTTCCGCGCGCGAAACGATGACGCCGCGGCAACTGGAGAGTGCGCCGCTGTCTGGAAGCATCTTTTCAGTAAACCCCGGCGTGAAGGGACAAGCAGCAACCTCATTCAATGGATAAGTTGATATGGTCGTGGCCCGATTAACATCGAATAATGAACGTGTACAGGCGACCGAACCAAGAGGATAATATCGAAATGAGTAGCATCCAGTTTCGCTGCCTTCTTTCCGGGCCAGTGAGGAATCTCGATCATTTTTGGGAACATACCGTTGGCAGCGGCCACGCCCCTCTGGCGCTTCGCGCGGACTGGCAGCATCAATTGCGGAGATGCCATGAGGAACTTGGCTTTCGTCACGTTCGTTTTCACGACATCTTATCCGACGACATGGGCACGCTCATGGACGAGCAGGAAAAGCTGCTCTACTCGTTCTTCAACGCCGATCAAATCTGCGATTTTCTCCTTTCGATCGGGATGAAACCATTCGTCGAACTGAGCTTCATGCCATCGACGCTGTCTTCCGGCAACACAACGGTGTTTCACTATGCCGCTAACGTAACGCCGCCCAAAGACTACGCCGAATGGGCAAGGTTTATCGGCAGGCTGACAGGCCATTGGGTCGAGCGCTATGGGATCGACGAAGTGAGCAAGTGGTTCTTCGAAGTGTGGAACGAACCTAACCTCAAAGCATTCTGGACGGGAACACAAGCTGATTATTTTAAGCTCTATCGTTTCACCGCTCAGGCGATTAAAGCTGTGGACAATCGGCTGAAGGTCGGTGGGCCCGCCACCGCGAAGAATGGATGGATCACGGAATTTCTTGAATTCTGCGAAAAGAACAATGTGCCGGTCGATTTCGTCAGCACGCACCACTATCCCACGGACGCGATGGGCTCGATCGGGGAAGATACCGAAACCCAGCTTGCTCACAGCCAGCGAAGCATTCTTCGTGAGTGGGCCCAGGACACCCATCGCAAGGCGGGCGGCAAGCCGCTCTACTACACCGAATGGAGTTCCTCATCGAGCCCGCGCGACCATCTGCACGATGAGCCGTATACCGCGGCGGTAATTATCAAGACCATGATGGAGGCCCGTGGGCTCGTCCAAGGCTACAGCTACTGGACGTTCACGGATATTTTCGAAGAAAATTACATGCCCGCGACCGCGTTTCAGGGCGGCTTCGGCCTGATTACGCTGCAGGGGATCGCCAAGCCCTCCTACCGCGCGTTCGAGCTGTTGCACCGCCTCGGCGTCGACGAATTACCTGTGGACGGAGTACATGAAACCGTGGATGTCTGGATCGTGCGCGGTCGTGATGCGCTGACCGTTCTGCTGACGAACCATGCACTCCCGCAGCACCCGATCACAACCGAATCGGTTCACATCCAACTGACGGGGCTGCTGTCTCCGCGCAACGTATACATCGAGCGCATTGATGACGATCACGCGAACGCCAAGCGCCTATGGATTGAAATGGGGAGCCCAGCCCTTCCCACCCCGCGGGAGGTCGAACAGTTGCACGTGGCATCCCAGATCGTCCGCGAACCCTTGCAGTGGAATTACCAGGCCGAAACGCTCCACCTGGAGCTTGCGATGCCGCCGCACGCAATCGCCGCCATTACGGTCGAGTTGACGACGAAGCGCCCAGGGGGAGACCCTCAATCGTGAGTGATCCAAAAGTGAGTCGCGGCGTGATGGAGGCGTTGCAGCGCGAAACGTTCGCCTATTTCGTTCACGAAGCAAACCCGCTCAACGGCCTGATCGTCGACAAAACCCGGGCGGGAGCGCCGGCCAGCATCGCCGCCGTCGGACTGGCGCTGTCGTCTTACCCCATCGGCGTGGAGCGCGGCTTTATCACGCGCGAGCATGCCGTCCAGAAAACCCTCGCGACCCTGCGCTTCTTCCACAATAGCGTCCAGAGCACCGACCCGGACGCGACCGGATACAAGGGTTTCTACTACCACTTTCTCGACATGAACAGCGGGAAGCGCGTTTGGAAATGCGAACTGTCCACCGTCGATACCGGCTTTCTCCTGGCAGGAATGCTGACCGCCGCCGCATATTTCCGGGACAACACCGCCGAAGCGCGCGAAATCCGCGCCCTCGCCGGCGAGCTATACTTGCGCACCGATTGGAATTGGGCCCAAAACGGAGGTGCGACCATCAGCATGGGCTGGAATCCCGAGAGCGGTTTTCTCTCTTACAACTGGCAAGGCTATGACGAAGCGCTGTTTCTCTACCTGCTCGGTCTCGGTTCCCCGACCCATCCGCTGCCGACGGAAAGCTACACGCAATGGACCTCCACTTATCAGTGGCGAAAGATTTACGGTCATGAGTTTTTGTATTCCGGTCCGCTCTTCACTCACCAGATCTCCCATATCTGGATCGATTTTCGCGGAATTCAGGACGATTACATGCGCGGCAAAAACATCGATTATTTCGAGAACAGCCGCCGCGCCACCTATGTCCAGCAGCAGTATTCCATTGACAACCCCGCCAAATTCGACGGCTACGGTGCAAACTGCTGGGGAATCACTGCAAGCGATGGCCCTGGTCCGGTGACGCGCACGATCAAGGGAATTGAACGGCAATTCTTTGGCTACGACGCTCGTGGCGTGCCCGACGGGCCTGACGATGGAAGTATCGCCCCATGGGCTGTGATCGCCTCCTTACCGTTCGCGCCTGAGATCGTATTGCCGGCGCTCGAGTATTTCGAAACGCTTAGACTGCGCGAAAAAAATCCCTACGGCTTTAAGGCCACGTTCAACTTGACCTTCACCGGGAAATCGGATTCGAAGCAGCCATGGGTTTCTCCATTCCACTTCGGACTCAACCAAGGTCCGATCGTCTTGATGATCGAAAACTACCGCACCGGTCTGCTTTGGCGTCTCATGCGTCAATGTCCATACCTCGCTATCGGGCTTCGCCGGGCTGGTTTTGCGGGTGGCTGGCTCGGCGCTGAAACATCGAGCAAGTAATCACCGTCTTCGTAAGCGGGTGTTGTCCAAGACGCTGGGCCAAAGACACAGATCACGGGAGTGAGACCACCTTCGGGCGGCTTTTGCTTTTTTGCAATTGAGCAAGCGAGCCGTAGATCGTTAGACCGAGGAAGATACACGCCCACAAGCGATCCCCCTGCGGATTCCGGCGAGCTTATTTTTGCCAAGCGCGCGACATCTTATGGTGCGCTTTGTTTCGCCGCCGGCTGAAACATGTCGCCTTTATTCAGCGTGGCATATTCGTCTCCCTGTGCGCTGTTGACGGGGCGGTTTGCCTTCAGCTAACGGCCGATTTCCGGCATCCGATGGAAATGGTCAATCCGCGGCATACAGCATGGGCGAAAACCATGAACCCAATTGCAATCCGCGATCCCCGCCGGTGAACGTCGTCCCCTTGGCCGCCCAGGCATTCAGCACTTCGACCGCCTTGTCGGCATAATTGGTTTTGCCGGTGTAGGCGTATGCCAGTGCGCTGGCATAAGCCGCATGGCAGTTCCGCCAAAGCCAGGGACGAATGATGGTTTCCTGGTTCGTATTTGGCTCGTAGCCGCCCATGATATCCATGGTGTCCGGCGGATCGGGATGAAAGTTCTGTGCGGCATCTGCGTCGCTGATCAGCTTGGCAAATGCCGTCGCCTGCGGCTCGATATGCGCATCGATACGTCTTTTTACTTCCGCCAACTCCATTGGGTTAATGACGGTCATCGGTTGACTGAAACTGAATCCATCTAAAGAGACTGGAGGCAACACCGGCTGCTGTGACTGCGCCGGCCCATGCCCCTTGGCGGGGGCCTGTGGTTGTGTTTGTGCTTGTGTCGGCGTTTGTGCCAAGGTTCCTGCGGTCAGCCATAATCCCGCCAATCCGGAGATCACGATTAACTGTCCCATGGCTGTATTTTCAAGGAACTCAGATTGTCGTCAAGATGGTTTTCATTCACGACATCGTGGACATAGATGCCGACGATATAATGGCAAACATATGGCCCCAGTGGCTGTTCGAGCAGGCCAATTAAGATGCTGCACTTGTGAACGCTCTGAACAGGTCGCCGACGTGAACCAACTGTTTTGGCCTGCGTCTCTGCATCAGGATGAACATGGCGGCCAACACGGGCAACAATGCAGGCTCGGGCACATCCGCCAAAAGTCCGTTGGCGGCGGCGAATGCATCCAGCGCCGCCCAATCGCTCGAAGACAACGTCACGTCCGCACCGCTGGCCGACTCGCCGAAGTTGCTTGCCAGTAATCCGAAGTCGATGCTGTTGACTACTCCGTTGTAATCGAAGTCGCCCTGGTCCCAGACCTTGCCTGACTTGCCAAAGTTGGCCGCGAGGTTGCCGAAGTCGATGCTGTTGACCGTGCCGTCGAGGTTTGTGTCGCCGTAGAGGGTGTACTTGATCTCGATCTGGTTGGAAGAGAGACCTGCAGGATTACTGGGATCGGCGGAATCGGCGTAGCCAAGGGCGTAGTGAGAATTGCCGGCGGCGGCGGAGGAGTCGATGCCGAGGCCATTCCAGGCGCCGCCGTTGTAGCCGGTGGTTAGATAAGCGCGAATCGCAGCGACGGGATCGGAGTTGGCGGCGTAGTCAATGACCAGTTGCTGGTTGGTGACATTGAGGGCTGCGGCGCCGCTGAGGGTCAGGGCATTAATGAAGCTGATCGAGGAAGGAACGGATGCCAGCGCGCTGGCAAACGACGTGTGGGCGTCAGTAAAGTCGAGCTGATTGATATCGGAAGCGACTTGGCTAAGCGTCGCCTCTCCACTGGTGTTCCCTTCGAATTGCGCGCGTGCCTCGTAAAGTTGGTAAACCAGTTGCAATTGCGAAAGGCCGTAGGGCACGCCGGTAAACTTCTGAATTTCCTCCAGGTCGGTGAATCCGTCCTGGACGGTCGGCTCTATCTGCGTTCCCTCGCCGTAGTCGTTCCAGGTGGCAATCTGTATCGAGTTGATGTTCTTCGAATAGGTCTGATCCTGCGCCAGGGTCTCGGCCAGCGTCTGCCCATTACTATCACTTTCCGGGATGACGAAACCAGCGGCGGCGGACGGATCATCGCCCGCTGCGTAGAAATCGTTATAACCTGCATACGCCACGCCGATGGACGTGCTGAATTTCGGGGCCTCGTTGGCGAGGAAATTCTTTTGAACCGTCAGATTATCCGTCGTATCCGGATCCTGATAAACCCATCCGAATTCCCCGACGGCGGGCGACCCGACCTGAGAGGCTTGATATTGCAGCGGCACGATCGCCGGCGTCTGGCCCTGCACGCCGGACAGGATGTTGGTCCATTCGCAGGGCAGTTGATACGTCTCCGGACCAAAGAGCAGCGTCAATGGGCTGTTGCTCGATCCGACCCGGATGTAATTAGACTGAGTGTAGTAGTTCTGCTCCAGGTAATTGATGTTCGCTGTCACATCGCTTTTCGATCCCGCAAAGCGATCCTCCAGGGTGACGCCAACCTGCAACCCGTAATTTTGCGTCGCACTGACGATCTTGTTCGAAGCGTTCAGCAGCGAGGCCTCGTCGCCATTTGTGCCATCTACGCCATACCAATCGACAATCGCTCCACTGATTCCGGAAAGCTTCATCAGCAACATCTGGTATTCGATGACGTATTGATCGCTCGAATCGTATGGCCCGATGAGAGGGTAATAGTAGGAAGCGATCTGCCGCTCGCCATTGGACTTGATGATGGTGTTGGGATTTTGGTTATTCATCGTCCAGTGCCAGCCCCAATTGTTCGCCCCCATCGTCTCGGGGGTCTGGAACCACGGCATGAACTGCACGTAGACCGGAATGGGATTGGTCTTGGGAACAGGAACGGATTGGGCCAGCAATGCGCAGGGCAGACCGAACAAGCCGCCGATCACAAGAAATCCGGGTAGTTTCAACACCTCTCCTCGCTGGTTTGGCGGGCGGCGCCAAGGCGCTCTGATAACGCCGCGCCCGACCGCCTGGAAACCCGACCGGGGCATTATAGCGATCTCGAGGTTAGTATAACATAATTGTTCTATTTATCAATTTCGCGTAAGCAATAGGCCGTGGGGGACGCTGCTTGGCACGACCACCCCTGTGCTTCGCGATTGAGCTTGAATTCCTGGCGCGTCGCTTGCCGCCAGCCTCAGCATCGACACCACACCACCGGAAGCTGCGGGCTTTTGGCGGATGTTCCCGAACCCGGTTCCGTGGCGCTGCTGGCGCTGGCAGGAGTTGGGACGCTCCGCCGACAACGGCGGCGAAACAATTGAGCTGGAACCGCGCAACGTCCAAGGCGCGGAAGGGGCTCGGATTTCGGTCCGGGCCCTTTCTTTACCGGTTTTGCACCGCAGCCAAGGCCAGCCGGCATATTAAGTTGCAATATCCCTTTTCTGGGGTATTTTGGAGCAATTCGGAAAGAAAATGAGTTACATGAGCCGGTCTAAGAGCTTACGGCTACGTGATATCCGCGCCGTTTACACACTCCTTGGTGAAGTGACGGACATTGGGACCAATCCCCACGCATGGCGGGGTCATGTGCTGGAGCGGTTATGCCAGCTCACGGACGGGCGCGTGGGAATCACGTTGGAACTGCACAACCTGCTGCTCAATCGCTCGCCCATGTCCATCGACCCAATCGACATTGGCTTTGGCGGACCCGTTGAGAGGCTTGTCTTTGTTCGATATATGGCTTCGGACGCTCGGGCGGTCGATCCATCCACCGTGGCGCTTTGCACGTTCCAGCCGCAGCGCAGGTTCTTAACGGTTCGACGCCAGGAAATCGTCGGAAACGCCCAGTGGTACGGTTCACCAATGACCAGCGAGGCGCGGCGGAGTTCGAACGTGGACCATTTCCTCTGCTCAATTTACCGCCTGAATCATTCCGGTTCGACGACGGGCTTCATCCTCTACAAAAGCTGGGGCGAAGAGCCGTTTGATGACCGGTCGCGGAATATGGTGCGCTTGTTCCACAGCGAATTGCTGAAGAAAGTGGTGCGTCCGTCCACTGCCCACGGGTGTGCCGACTTGCCTCCGCATTTGATTCAACTCCTCCAGTGCCTTCTGGCCGGCTGCAACAGCAAGACCAGCGCGGATCGGCTGGGACTTTCAATCAACACGGTCAAGAGCTACACCAAGAATCTATACGAGCGCGTCGGTGTGCGCTCGCGCGGCCAACTGCTGGCTCACTACCTGAATCGACCGGGGCAGAGGCCAATCATTCTCCCTCCGGGATTGAACCGGTGATCCTTTCGCCATTTTCGGATTGATGTACGAGTTTTTGCCGTTGTTGGGCGCAACGCTGTCGTTCGGCTTCATAGCCCTATCACTCGGTTTTCACTTCGGCGGGAAAAAAGGCTATTCTGTTTTTCGTCCCCAACATGGACAATGCGAAGAAGTCCGCATCTGAGCGAAATGGAGCAAAACCGACTTGCTGTTTGAACTTCCGAGAATCAAGCGAAGATTGAACCCCTTTAAACGGTGGCGCCAGTCCGCGGATGGGAACGGAGAGTCGGCCCCCCTGCCGGAAGAGCAGCCGCTCCGTGACGAGTTGTACAGCCTCGATCAGTTGCATCGCCATGCGAAAACGCTGGCGAGTTGGCACGAGGTGACGGTCCGCGGCCGCGGCCGGGGCTTGGATCGCCTCCTCCCCCGCCTTTCCGAGAATGAGGAACTGCTGCGGGAGGCTTACGGGCTCGTGACTGCCGGCGTGAAGGCGGGCCGGCGTATTACGCCAGCGGCCGAGTGGTTTCTCGACAATTACCACCTCATCGAGGAGCAGATTCGCACCGCCCGCAGGCATCTGCCCCGTGGCTACAGCCGGGAACTGCCGCAGTTGAGCAACGGGCCGTACGCGGGATATCCGCGCGCTTATGCCATCGCGCTGGAATTGATCTCACACGTCGATGGCAGAGTTGATCTGGAAAGCCTCCACGCGTTCGTGGCGTCGTACCGGTCGGTAACCCCCCTTCGGCTCGGCGAGCTTTGGGCGATCCCGATCATGCTGCGATTGGCGCTGCTGGAGAATTTACGGCGCGTGGTTGCCCGGGTGGCCGCGGGGCGGCGCGATCGGGAACGGGCCGCGTACTGGATCGAGCGCATGTTGACGGTCGCCGCCAAGGCGCCGGCCGAAGTCGTGCTGGTTCTGGCCGAGATGGTCAAGGAAAACCCGCCGCTCTCCAACGCGTTCATCGCCGAATTCGCCAGCCGAATGCAGGGCCAGGGGGCATCCCTGATCTTTCCGATCACGTGGTTGGAACACCGGGTTGCCGAGCAGGGTCAGTCGATCGAAACCGTTTTCCAGCAAGCCAGCCAGAGCCAGGCGGCGGATCAGGTCTCGATCGGCAACAGCATCGGGAGCCTCCGGTTCTTAAGCGCCATCGAGTGGCGCGATTTCGTGGAGACGATGAGCGGCGTGGAGCACATCCTCCGCACCGATCCGGCGGGGATATATCCGCTAATGGATTTCATAACGCGCGACCAATATCGGCATGCGGTCGAGGAGATCGCCCGGCAGAGCCCGCGAACGGAAGACGAAGTGGCTCGCGAAGCGGTGCAGTTGGCGAGCGATAACCTCGCCAAAGACGGAAATGGAGATGCAGGACAGAGCAGGAGCCGCACAACTCACGTCGGTTATTTCCTGGTCGGCCG
This sequence comes from Tepidisphaeraceae bacterium, assembly GCA_036267155.1. GTDB lineage: Bacteria > Planctomycetota > Phycisphaerae > Tepidisphaerales > Tepidisphaeraceae > PALSA-1353. The sequence continues at coordinate 23,128 of DATAWP010000080.1, read as the reverse complement.
AGGCCGGGAGATTCTGGAGCAATCGGAGCAGTTACGATTTACCCTGGGCCGACAGCTGCGCCGGCTCGCGCGCCGATTTCCTCTGCCGAGCTATCTCGGTTCTATTTTCATTACCACGGCGGTGATCACCGGGATCGTAACGTGGTGCGCCGCCCGCCATGGCCTGGGCCATTGGAGCCTGGCCGCGTCGGGCGCGCTGCTGTTCATTTGCACGACACAGCTGGCGGTGGCGCTGGTTCATTGGGGAACGATGTTGCTCGTGCGGCCCCGAATTCTGCCGCGGATGGATTTTTCAAAAGGCATCCCGCCGGAGCACCGCACGATCGTGGCGGTGCCCACGATCATCACGGACAGCCTGGAAATCGACGATTCACTGGAAGCACTGGAGGTGCGTTTTCTCGCCAATCGGGATGAGAACCTCTGCTTCGCCCTCCTGACCGACTTCGCCGACGCTCCGAAAGAGAAAATGCCGGAAGACGAGGCGTTGCTGCAGCGGGCGAGAGATGGAATCGAGGCGCTGAACGTAAAATACTGGGGCGGCGCCCAGAAGAAGGCCAATGGCGACGGCCTCCCGGTTGGCGGGGAATCCGAGCAGCCCAAAGAATACGGTCACTTTTTCCTCTTCCACAGACCGCGGCGATGGAATGCCAAAGAGAATGTCTGGATGGGCTGGGAGCGAAAGCGTGGGAAACTGGAAGAATTCAACGCGGCCTTGCGGGGCGTGACCGGCCGCTTCGACTTGATCGTCGGACCGACCGATCATTTGGAAGACATCCGGTATGTGATCACGCTCGACTGCGACACACAACTTCCGCGCGATTCGGCGCGGCAACTCGTGGGCACGATGGCTCATCCGCTGAACCGCCCGCACTATGACGAAAAACTCGGCCGTGTGACCGAGGGATATGGCATTCTGCAACCGCGCGTCGGCATTAGCATGCTCAGCGCAAACCGATCGCGATTCGCCCGGCTCTTCGCCGGGGAGCCGGGCATCGATCCATACACGCACGCGGTATCCGACGTCTACCAGGATGTCTTCGAGGAAGGATCGTTTATCGGCAAGGGGATTTACGATGTGGACATGTTCCAGCGGGCGATCGGCGGGCGTTTGCTGGAGAACCGCGTTCTCAGCCACGACTTGCTCGAAGGCGCCCATGTGCGATCGGGGCTGGTGAGCGATGTCCTGCTGTTCGAGGAATACCCTTCGTCATATCCCGCCGATGTGAGCCGGCGTTACCGTTGGATTCGCGGGGATTGGCAGATCACGCCGTGGCTGCTGCGGCGGGTGCCGGCGGCCGACGCCCGGCGAGTGCGGAATCCGATCTCAGAGCTATCGCGATGGAAAATCCTGGACAATGTGCGCCGCAGCCTCATACCGGGGGCGCTGCTGGCATTGCTGATCTTCGGTTGGTTTTTGCCGGGCGGTGCGCTGTTTTACACGCTGGTCGTGATCGGCATTCTGCTGCTTCCGGCGGTTCTCAATGGGGCGACGGAACTGACCCGTCGGCCGGGAGACCTCCCCGTCGCTCTCCACGCCCGCATTGTGGCATATTCCATTACACGGCAGGTTCTACAACAGGGATACGCGCTAGCGTGCTTGCCGTACGATGCGTTCCTAAGCCTCGAGGCGATCGGGCGTACGACGGTGCGAATGCTGATCACCGGCCGCCGATTGTTGGAGTGGCGCACCGCGCGCGATGCGCAGCGCACCGCTCGCACGGACATTTCCGGATTCTACTCTTCGATGTGGATATTGCCGCTGACGGGGGCAGTGGCCGCGGTGGCCCTTCGATTCTTTCGGCCCGATGCGCTGATCGTAGCTGGGCCTTTGATCGGATTGTGGTTCGTATCGCCGGGGATTGCGTTTTGGTTGAGCCGGCCGGCAAAACTTCCCCGACCGCGCCTGACCGCGGACGATTTGGCTTTCCTGGGAACCATCTCTCGGCGCACCTGGCGGTTCTTTGAGACGTTTGTCGGTCCCGCGGACAATTACCTTCCGCCGGACAACTTTCAGGAAGACCCGCCGCAAGGCGCTGCGCATCGGACTTCTCCCACCAACATCGGCCTGCTGCTCCTGGCGAATCTGGCCGCATACGACTTCGGATACATCCCCGTCGCGGATGTCATCGAGCGAACGACGCGAACGCTCGCGACGCTGGACAAGCTCCAGCGCTATCGGGGGCACTTCTATAACTGGTACGACACGCGGACGCTTGAACCGCTTCGGCCGCTGTTTATTTCGACGGTCGATAGCGGAAACCTGTCCGGACATCTGCTTACCCTGGCCGCGGGTCTGGACGAACTGGCCGTGCAGAAAATCTTCCGTCCCGTGGCCTTCGCGGGACTGGGTTCAACGCTGGACCTTTTATTCGAAGCCGCTCGCGGTTCTGCCCCCGCGGCCTATATGGAAATCATCGCCCGCCTGGAAAGGTTGCGGGACAACCTGCGGACGGCGCCGCGAGGGTTGTCCGACTGCCAGATAATCCTGCAGCAACTGACCGCGGCGGCCGGGGACCTCGCTTCGGCAATGAAGCCCAATACAGATAGCGAGATGAAGTGGTGGGCGCAGGCATTGGAGCGGCAGTGCCGGATGCTTTCCGACGATCTGAATGAACTGGCGCCATGGGTTGAAATCGTGCGGCGGGCCGAGCCGACGGAGTTCGCTGAGCTGCACGATGCGCTGCGGCAACTGGACGAAGGTCCGGCGATCATTGATGTCGCGCGGACGGAATCCACATTGCTGCCGGCGATCGACACGGCGATAGCAGCTTCGAAGGCGACGGAACCGTTCAAAACGCTGCGCGCCGCCGTCGCGGCGGCCTCGGAGATCGCGGCGAAACGAGTCTCGGAATTGCGGCACTTGGCGCTCCGCTGCCGCGAGTTGGCCGAGATCGACTACGGATTCCTCTACGACAAGGACCGCCACCTACTAAGCGTTGGATACAACCTCGCCGACCACCGCCTCGACATCAGCTTCTATGACTTGCTCGCCTCCGAAGCACGTCTGGGAAGCTTCGTCGCCATCGCGCAGGGAAAACTTCCCCAGGAACACTGGTTCAGCATGGGACGGTCGCTGACGAGCACCGGCAAAGGGATGGCGCTGCTCTCCTGGAGCGGGTCTATGTTCGAGTACCTCATGCCCCTGCTGGTCATGCCCACCTACGAGCACACGCTGTTGGACGAGACCTACCGCGCGGTGGTGCGGCGGCAAATCGAATATGGCCGCGAGCGGGGCGTGCCATGGGGTGTTTCCGAATCCGGCTACACAAAAACCGATGCGCAGGGCAACTATCAGTATCGCGCCTTCGGCGTTCCGGGATTGGGGTTTAAACGCGGGCTGGTCGACGATCTGGTTGTCGCGCCATACGCCAGCGCAATGGCGCTGATGGTGGATCCCGAGGCGGCTTGCGCGAACCTTCGCCGTCTGGCACGGGAAGGCCGTCTTAATGCTTATGGGTTCTATGAAGCGGTGGACTACTCCCCGGTACGGCTGCCGCGTGGGCAGGAAAGCGCCACGGTGTTGTCTTATATGGCACACCATCAGGCTATGGCGTTCCTCTCGTTGCTGTATGTGATGCTCGACCGACCCATGCAGCGGCGTTTTGAATCCGATCCCGTCTTTCGAGCCGCCGACTTGCTGCTACAGGAGCGCGTACCCAAGGCGCCGTCGGTTTATCCGCACCCGGCGGAGGTTTCTCACGCGCTGCTCGCTCCGGTCGAAGCGACGGCGAACTTCCGTGCCTTCACCACTCCACAGACAACCGTGCCGGAAGTGCATCTTCTTTCCAACAGCCGTTATCACGTTGCGGTGACGGCCGCGGGCGGCGGCTACAGCCGCTGGCGCGATTTGGCCGTCACGCGATGGAGGGAAGACTCCACGCGCGACTGCTGGGGCACGTTCTGCTACCTCCGCGATCTCGATACGGGAGAGTTCTGGTCGGCGGCGCAGCAGCCGACGACCAAGCGGCCTGCATCCTACGAAGCGATTTATTCGCAGGGGCGTGCGGAGTTTCGTCGGCGCGACGGCGACATTAACACGCATCTGGAGATCGCGGTTTCGCCCGAGGACGACATCGAGTTGCGCCGCCTCAGCATCACCAACCGGGGTCGAAATCCCCGCACGATTGAGTTGACCAGCTACGCCGAGGTCGTGCTGGCGCCCTCGGCGGCGGATGCGGCGCACCCGGCGTTCAGCAACCTGTTCGTGCAAACGCAACTCGTTCGTCAACGGCAGGCGATCCTCTGCACGCGCCGGCCGCGCTCGGCCGGAGAACGGCCGCCGTGGATGCTGCACCTGATGACCGTCCACGGCGACGCCGCCGCCCCCGCTTCTTACGAAACCGCGCGCGATGAATTCATCGGACGGGGACGCACGTTGGCAGACCCGGCGGCCATGCACCGCGCCTCGCTGACCGGCAGCGAGGGGTCGGTGCTCGATCCGATCGTGGCCATACGCAACACCGTCGTTGTCGGACCGGATGAGACGGTACGGCTGCACCTCGTGACCGGCGCCGCCGAGACCTACGAAGCCGCCCTGGGACTGGTGGAAAAATACCACGACCGCCACTTGGCCGACCGTGTCTTTGAACTCGCCTGGACGCACAGCCAAGTCGTGCTGCGGCAACTCGACGCGGCGGAAGCCGACACGCAGCTCTATGGACGTCTGGCCAGTAGCATCCTTTACGCCAATCCGTTATTGCGAGCCTCCAGCAGCGTGATCTCGCGGAACCAGCGCGGGCAGTCCGGGCTTTGGGCTTACGGCATTTCCGGGGATTTGCCCATCGTATTGCTGCGCATCGGGGATCAGGCGCAGATCAATCTGGTTCGTCAACTCGTACAGGCGCATACCTATTGGCGCGTGCATGGATTGGCGGTCGATCTGGTGATCTGGAACGAAGATCAGTCGGGATACCGGCAGATGCTTCAGGACCAGATCACCGGAGTGATTACCTCCCGATCCGAAGCGAACCTGCTCGACAAGCCCGGCGGGATATTCATTCGCCGACTCGAACAAATTCCCGACGAAGACAAAGTGCTCATGCAAACGGTGGCCCGCGTGATCGTGAGCGACACGGCCGGCACACTCGCGGAACAAATGGAGCGGCGCGCCGGCCTGGACATACCCGTGCCGAGGTTCAGGCCCGTCCGCAGTCGCTGGGCGGAGATCCCGTTGGGCGTCGAATTGCCGAAGCATGACCTGGCCGCGTTCAACGGAACCGGCGGGTTTACCCATGACGGGCGCGAATACGTCATCACCACCACGTCAGAATCCCCCACGCCGGCGCCGTGGGTAAACGTATTGGCCAACCCGTGGTTCGGCACCGTCGTGAGCGAGAGCGGCAGCGCCTATACGTGGTGCGAAAATGCCTATTTGTTCCGGCTCACGCCGTGGAACAACGATGCGGTCGGCGACGTCAGCGGCGAGGCGTTCTATATTCGGGACGAAGACAATGGGCGATTCTGGTCCCCTTCCCCCCTGCCGGCACGCGGATCGATGCCGTACACCACCCGCCATGGTTTTGGCTACAGTGTGTTCGAGTACACCGAGGGTGGAATTTCCACCGAGATGCGCACGTACGTCGCGACCGATGCGCCGGTGAAGTTCGTTACCTTCAAGCTGCGCAACGCCTCGGGCAGAGCGCGGCGGCTGTCGGTGACGGGATTCTTTGAATTGCTCCTGGGCGATCGGCGGGAGATGCAGGCTCCACACATTGTTACTGAGGTCGATCCGAAAACCGGGGCGCTGCTGGCGCGCAACGCGTACAATAGCGAATTCGCCGACCGCGTCGTGTTCCTGGATTCCAGCGAATCAAAACGGGCGGTCACGGGCGACCGGGGCGAATTCCTCGGCCGCAACGGAAACCCCGCCGAACCCGCCTGCCTGTTGCGCGCTCGCCTCTCCGGCCGTGTGGGCGCAGGGATCGATCCGTGCGCCGCAATGCAAGTGGCGGTCGATCTGGCGGATGGGCAGGAGCGGGAGATCGTCTTCACGTTTGGGTGCGGCCGGGACCTGGCCGATACCCGCAATCTGGTGAACCGATTCCGCGGAATAGGTCCCGCCCGAGCGGCGTTGGAAAACGTTTGGAGATTCTGGAATCGAACATTGGGGGTGGTCTACGTCGAGACGCCCGATTCATCCGTCAATTTCCTGGCGAACGGCTGGTTGCTGTACCAGGTGCTCGCCTCGCGCGTCTGGGGGCGCAGCGGGTTCTACCAATCCGGAGGCGCCTTCGGTTTCCGCGACCAGCTCCAGGACGTGATGTCGCTCGTGCATGCGCAACCTGCGGTCCTCCGCGAACAAATCCTGCGATGCGCCTCCCGGCAGTTCCGCGAGGGAGACGTGCAACATTGGTGGCACCCACCGCAGGGCCGCGGCGTCCGCACGCGCATCTCGGACGATTTTCTATGGCTTCCCTACGCCACGTGCCGCTACGTCACGTCGCTCGGCGACACGGGGGTGCTTGACGAAAAGGTTCAGTTTTTGGAGGGCCGTGCCGTGCAGCCGGAGGAGGACAGCTATTACGATCTGCCCACTCGGTCGGAGGAGTCGGCAACGCTTTACGATCATTGCGTACGCGCGATCAAGCATGGCCTGCGTTTCGGCGAGCATGGGCTGCCGTTGATGCGATGCGGCGACTGGAACGATGGAATGAACCTCGTCGGCGAGCATGACAAGGGCGAAAGCGTATGGCTTGCGTTTTTCCTGTACGACGTGCTCGTGCAGTTTGCCGACGTGGCCAAACGACGCCAGGATGAAACGATCGGGAACCTGTGCACGTCGGAAGCGGAAAAGCTTCGCAAGAATATCGAGGCCCATGGCTGGGACGGGGAATGGTATCGACGCGCATACTTTGACAACGGAGAACCGCTCGGCTCCGCATCAAACCCCGAATGCCAGATCGACTCGATCCCTCAAAGTTGGTCCGTCCTCTCGCGGGCCGCGGACCATGACCGCGCTCGCCGGGCCATGGCGGCGGTCGATCATCAGCTTGTGAAACGGGACGTCGGCGTCATCCAGTTGTTCGATCCGCCGTTTGACAAATCCAATCTGAATCCCGGCTACGTCAAGGGGTACGTGCCGGGGGTGCGCGAGAACGGCGGCCAGTACACGCACGCCGCAATTTGGACTGTTATGGCGTTCGCCGCCGCTGGCGACGCTGCGCGAGCTTGGGAACTGTTCCAGCTCATCAACCCGGTGCGTCATGGTGATAACGAAGCGGCTATCCGCAAGTACAAGGTGGAACCCTATGTCGTCGCCGCCGACGTTTATTTGAACCCAAAGCACGCCGGCCGCGGCGGGTGGACCTGGTACACGGGCTCGGCCGGATGGATGTATCGCCTGATTACCGAATCGCTTCTCGGGCTCCACCTGGAAGTGGACCAGTTGCGCTTCGCGCCGTGTCTGATCGCGGACTGGCAGACGTTCAAGATCCATTACCGCTACCGTGAAACCTTCTACCACATCACGTTCCGCAACCTCGGCGGCGGGAAAACCGTTAAACGCCTGACGGCAGACGGCGCGGATCAGCCGGACGGAATCCTGCGAATGAACAACGACCGCCAGGAACACACTGTCGAAGTGGAGATCGAATAAACCAAATTGATGGATGCCATATAGACGGAAGGCGGTTGTTGGGTTACGATAGGAGTGGTTGGTATCCGGAAATCATCGGATTACGAGAAGAGTTTTCAATTCTGCCCGCAGTCTTGTTCCCGCCTGCCTCCCACCTCTAGGCTAGAGTGTTGGCCTCTTTCCGCTTGACCTGGAAAGTAAAATTTGGGTCTTAACGCCCTACTCCCGAGGAGCATTTATGGGCAAAAAACTATATGTCGGAAACCTGAGCTATGACGTCGATAGCTCGGCTTTGGAACAATTGTTCGCCGCGCACGGAACGGTGAGCAGCGCGCAAATCATCAACGACCGGGACACCGGCCGGAGCAAGGGCTTCGGTTTTGTCGAGATGGGAAGCGACGACGAGGCGAACGCTGCCATTGCCGGTCTGAACGGCAAAGACCACGGCGGCCGCGCGCTGACCGTGAACGAAGCCAAGCCACGCGAGAATCGCCCCCCGACCGGCGGCTACGGCGGCGGTCGCAGCGGACAAGGCAACGCCAGCGGCGGCGGACGCAGCCGGTACTAAAGCACGGCATCCTGCGAGAAAAATTTGACTATGTGGAAATCCACCCTGCTCCAGTGGCAACAGAATCTGCTCACGCGACTTGAGCGTGCCCTGGGCAGGGAACTGGTCGTCGAGGACCTGAATTGCATCGTCTGGAATGCAATGGGCGAAGCTCTGACCGTGGAGACGCCCCCGCTGCTTCAGGAATTGCGATCTCGGAACCTGATTTCCAATGTCTTTCGAACTCGCAGGCCGATGCGGTAAATGCGATGCGGCAGAAGGATCAGGCCCAGATGTCGTCGCGTATGAATCGAACTCATGCATGGGAGAACGTCGATGGTCAATACTAACGGCGAGGCCGCGCGCCGCGACGATCTATCGCACCAGCCGGACACCGAAAGGGTGCGGAGGGTGATCGAAGGGATTTGCACCGTTGCCGGTGCGCCGGTAGCAATCGAGGAACGGCTTGGCGGCGACAAGGACGAGCCGGCGCAGCGCCGGCGTCTCCAGGTGACTTACACCGGCGAACGCCCCATGCCCTATTCGCAGTGGTTCAAACTGGTTGACAGCATCGACGCGGCCCTCGATCCGTCGGGGCTGATCGACTGGGAATTCAGCGAATTGAGCGAAGAGACCGAGGAAGAGCGCATGGCCGCGTGGGCCATCTTGCCAGCGGCCGCGGAATGACCGGAAATCGGACGCGAACTCGCGCGCTCCGGCATCGTCGGCGTTTCAGGCCACGACAAACAATTCTCGCGCCTTGGCCAGCAATTGGTCTTCAGTGAGATGGTGTTCGTCCACGACGATCGAGCCGACAACCCGCTTCGCAATATCCTGGTGATGTTGCTTCAGTTCCAAGAGCAGCCGCTCCATGGCGCTGCTCGCGCCGGTGCCGGCGCCGAACATCAAAATCTGTTGGGCGCCGTGCAACGTCTTGGCAACCGCGTCGTAAAAACTCTTCTGCTCTGGTTTTCGCTGGCCGTTTGAATCGTCCTGGTTGTAGTGCAGGTCTCGACCGAAGCCGAATGGGTCGTAAGGCGCAATCCGTTGCGGGACCGACCCGTGCAATTCCGTGCGGTAAATCCGCGCCTCACGATGATCGATGACCACAAGCAGGTGCGTGCCGACTGTTGCCGGCGTTGGCGCAGGAGCGTCGGACCGCTCCAGAAAGTGACGGACCTGCATCAATTCCTTCTTGTCGGCCAGGTCCTTTCCGCGAGAGCGATGCAGGACCAATGTTTGGCCATTCCGCGCGACTTTCAGGTTCCCTTTGTCGTCCTCAACGGCGTTCGCATCGGTCATCGCACTGAGCATCGACCACACCTCGCGCCACTGCAGGTTGTGCGGCATCGGATGCTGGAATATACGCTGGTAAATCTTCTGGTGAGAGCCGGATAACTGTGATTCCATATTGGTGCTCCTATTGCTGATCGCGTCCCTTTCGCGCTGCTTCGTCGCTTGTCATGTTCATCGGACCGAACATCTGCTGCGGATCCGCGATCTGGTTCTCCGAGCCTTCACTCCAGCAGACCGAAAGCACGCGGCCATAATGCTCCTGACGATTCAGCGCCGCGATGGCCGCCGCAGCGCCTTCCGCGGATGCCATTTCAATGAACCCAACTCCGGTGCTGCTGCCGGTGTCGAAGTGCCTGGCGATCATTGCGCTTCGCACGGCGCCGTGCACTTCGAACAACTGTTGAAGCACGAGGCTATCAACGGAGCCCGGCAAATTGCCGACTTGTATGAGTTGGGCCATTTCACACTCTCGTTTCCCGCGGTTCGCCGATGGCGCCCGACGCAACGAATCACGCCTGCAATTCGTTGGTGCGGATGAAGAAGGACCGTTGGTTAGGCGATCGCTTCAACGGGGGCGTCAGCCAGGTGCAACTGGGTTTCCGATGCTCCCAAGTTGGACAAAATCGCCTTGGCGCGGACGACTTCATCCGGCGTTCCGTGAACCAGCAACATGAACTTGCCGGCCTTGAGCGATGTCTCGTACTGCAAGACACTGTTCTTTGGAATTCCGATGCTGCAAAGCCCGGCGCCGACGAAGCTAACGCCACCGACAACGACCGCTCCCTCCAAAGCCCCGACGATGGCGGCGATGATTGGGCCGCCCACAACCAACGGGCCAATGCCGGGAATCATGAAAAAAGCGGATCCGAACAGCAGCCCCCAGATGCCGCCCCAGAAGGCTCCGTTCTTGCCCCAGACCTTCATCCGCTTGCCGGTTGTGTAATAGCCGACGACATTCTCCTCCGTTTGATATTCTTTCCCGACGATTGAAAGCCTTTTCATATCAAAGCCGGCTCGCTGTAGCTCTTCGACCGCTTTTTCGGCCTGGGCGTGCTGGTCAAACAATGCAATGACTAAACTCTTATTCAACACGTCTTTACTCCTGAAACGGCCGGGAAGCGCGTAGTCTTTCCACCGGTGTAAGTTTTGCCTATTTATTTCCTAAATCCCGCACGTCTTGCTGCGCGCTGGCCTTGTCCTGGTTGAGCTTGTGCTTGTCCACCGTCAAGGTGACGGCGCCCTGGCCGTTGGTGTCATGCGATTCCGCATGGAACCAACCGCGGTAATATCCAAAGCCGGCGACCAGAACGCACAGCACAACGAGCATGCCCAGAAACCGAAACATCTGAATCTCCTAAGATGGATTGCTCACCACCCGTGAGGAACAACGTTGCAGATCGTCAACATCACCAGGATCAGCAGAATTGGTCCCGGACCTCCGCTCGGCCCGTATCCGCAATTGCGGCTGTAACCCCAGCGCGTTTCATGCTGCGTTTTCGGCGTCGAAGCTTCCGGACGGCACCTCGCCGGAGAGAAGGAAAACCTGCACCATGGTTCCGCTGGTGAAGACCTCGACGAGAGCGCCGGTTTTCGGCTCCACTTCGGCGGTGGCTTCGCGCACTTCCATTCCGGTGATCCGCTTGATTTCCTGCCTGAGCTTGTCGGAGGCGTTGTGAAACAACTGCCGGTGAAATTCCTGCACCTTGGCGGCGCCTTCGGGGCTTTGCGCCATCGCCTGCTCGGCCGGCGACAATGCGCCGTGCAACGTCACCACCAGCGTGTCCCCGCTGAGCACGACGCTCACCGATTTCGGCTCGTGACCGGTGCGTTGCTGCTGGAACGCGGTTGCCGCATGAGCAATTTGCTGGGCCATCGTTTGAGTAGAATGGTACATCGCATTCATTTCTGGCGGTTACCACCGCCTAACTACGGGATGTTTCTCCCCGCCCTTCCTTCATTACCAACGCCCAAAAAAAGACGTGGTTGAACACCCAGAAGGCGTTCAACCACGTCGGCTTACTCTGCAACCGGCCTCCCGGCGAATCGGGGTGCCTTTTATTTAGTCGTCCGACGACTTGTGTTTATTCATCATGCGGGACTCATTAGCTCCCGCAGTCCACTACACACCGTAGGACCCTGACCGGCAAATAGCAACGAGCAATATCTAACTTTGGCGAAATAGGCCCTATTTTTTCTTCGCGTCTCGAAACAATGGCGACGCATCCAGAGTGAATAATACGACCTCTTCTCCGGTCACCGTGCTGATATCGTGATGCAGGCTCAGCACTTTTGCGCCGGTGATCGCCGCTACCATGGCTTCCATGGTCGGCCGCGCCGTCTCGACCAGATGACTCCGCACCTGCTTGAGCAGGTCCCGGCCTTTCTCGGCCGGGAGCATCTTGACCAGATGCTGCTCGGCCGCGGTCAAAACGCCTTTGAGCCGGACCACAACCAAATCATCGATCAGATGTACACGAACGTCTTTCGGTCCGCGGCCCATGTATTCCCGTTCGAACCGGCCCATGCCTTCCGAAATGGCACTTTCGCACTTTCGATTTCGCCCTGTGTCTTCATTGCAATGGATAGTATACCGCCAGTATGCTGATAATTCCCGCAATCTGCTTGCTTTGCCGATCAAGAAGCGTATGATGTAATGTTAGTGGAGCCTAAAACAAATCAGCTCCCGGCAAAATATCGAAGTCATCGGACGACTAAATAAAGGGTAGCCCGGCCACTCGCCGGGAGGCCCGTTAACGAGTAAGCCGACGCAATTGAATCCCCAAGCCTTGGGATTTGGTTGCGTCGGCTTTTTTTGTTTCCTGGAAACGTCGCTTCGCAAAGGAGATGCACCATGTTCTTGGGCGTCGTCGGTTGGATCGTGTTGGGACTGATTGCTGGATTCATCGCTTCCAAGGTCGTCGATCTGCGAGGGGACGATCCTCGAACGGGCCTTTGCGTGGGCGCTATCGGAGCGTTAGTCGGGGGGTGGCTTTACAGCCTATTCAGCGGACATGCCGTGACAACATTCAACCCGATAAGTCTTTTGTTCGCCGCGATGGCGTCCGTCGTCGCGCTGCTGGTATGGCACGGTTGGCGGTGGAAGTCGGCCGTCTGAAGCGGATGAGCGTAGAACGATTTTATCGGAAAGGAAGCGGCTATGGGCAAAGTAAACAATGGCGCGATCCAGGCGATCTTTCGGAAGATCACCGACAATGGAACATCCTGGCTCTTGATCATCCTCGCGAATGACGGATGGGCAATCACCCGCAACGGGGAACGAGTCGTCATCGGTGCGAACAATGGCCCGTCCATCGGCTTTGGCGTCCGAAAGTATCTGTCACTTACTACCGCCGCGATCCCGCAACTTCAGGGCGCAGGCGTTTAACGCTGCGATGAACCGAGCAATCGGTCATCACAGCGGAGGATTCATCATGTTGATTTTATCGAGGAAGAATTACGAATCGGTGATCGTTGGCGATCCCGCGGGCCGCGTTGAGGAAATGCTTAAAGTCACGGTGCTGGAGATCAGCAGGGGCAGAGTGCGATTGGGGTTCGATGTCGCCGACGGAATTCCCGTCAATCGCTGGGAGGTTTGGCACCGAATTCGCTCCAACGTCCAGACCGAGAGTCCGGGAATAGACCCCCACGACCTCGGTTGCACACTGAACCCCCGCGTGCTGCCAGCCGAGCCCCAGGGAACGGATTACAGGGGCAGTCAAAACCGGAGAAAAGTATGTCCATTGCGATGGAACGATTTGGATCAAATGAACAATTATCGGCGTCCCGTGCGTCGAACAGTTTGCAGGGCTTGGTGCTTCCATATCGGCTCCAGTGCCGCTCGTGCGGCTTTGAGCCCATGGATGCGATGATTCGTCCGTCGCGTTGCCCCAAGTGCGCTTGCGGTTCGTGGGAACGATTCGCATTCCCACGAAGCCTGTTGACGAACACCGATCGAAGGTTAAGTCAGGTTTGAGTTGCCGAATGTGAATTCGGCGACGTGTCTTCCGGAGGGAAGTATGCCGGAGCCAAACAAATCACCACGGCGACGGCGGTTTTTGAAAGGACATCCTATGAAATTGGCCTGTATTGCGCTCAGCGTACTCAGCGTGGGCTTTTTACTGGTAAGCCTGCCGGGCTGCCAGACGGATACGCCCGGAGCCACGACCACGCTCGGATCGTATTCGACCATGGTTGACGCTTCACCCGACAAGGTAACCGCCGCCGCCCAGAAAGCCGCCGCCGATCTAGAGCTTTCCGACATTGTTGGCAACGGCACGAAGGTGGACGGCCACGTTACCGCCAAGAATGCGCACGGCGATGCGGTGACGATCGATATCGAACAGGCCGGTGAGAACGTCAGCAAAGTGACGATCCGCGTGGGCGCGACCGGCGACGAAGCCGTCAGCAAACAGTTGGTTGACAAAATCAAGAGCCATCTCTCCTGGCTATAAGCCCGGATAGACCTCGAAAGGATTTTTTATGGGATTGATACTACTGATTCTCGTGATTCTTCTTCTGGTCGGTGGACTGCCCACATGGGGCTACAGCCGCAATTGGGGTTACGGCCCCAGCAGTGGCCTGGGACTTATATTGCTCATTGTGGTCGTCCTGATGTGCATGGGACGGCTGTAGGCGCGTTCCTGATGTCTGTCCACGGGGCCAACGATGCCCAGCGTAACCTCGGATGAGGCTCTGTCGCTGCTGCGTAAAGTAGCATCCGGCCAATCCGTTCCCAGACTGAAAGGCCCGTATCAATTCTGGAATGATGAAACCGTGGAGATGGTTGTCGATGGCTGGAAAATGGTGATCTTCACGGACAACACCCGCTCGCGTCACCTCGACAGCGTCGCGGCTCCGGACGGACGGCGGGGAGAATTCGACAACTGGCGTTCGGACGTGGAATTCTCCCAACAGCCGGAAGACTGTCTTTACCGCGAAGACAGCGACGCGGTTGATCGAATGTTCCAGGCATTCAGACGCGCACGATAGCCAATCAACGTCCCGCCGGGTAGGCTGGCCCCAGCGGCGACGATCATAAAATGGTGAATCCATGAAACCCTCGGAAGATCAGGCCATCAACAAGGCGGCGGATGAACGCACCCATGCGGCCAACAAGGCCAAGGATGAGGCGACCGCCGCCGCGAACAAGGCGAAAGATGCAGCGACAAATGCCGCCAATAAAGCAGCCGACCAGATCGCTCGCGCCGCCAACAAGGCCCAGGATGAACGGATGCGGCGATCGAACTGACCGATGTTTGCGTAATTGAAATTCAACCGGAGATTGCGATGAATCAATATGACAGCGTTTTGAAGATGTATGCCGAAAGCGGACTGCGGACGATCGAGGATTGGACCACTCTGGGTCGGGATATCGAAAGCGGCGCCAAGCCGCGGCTGGGCACGCCTCATCGCGGCGAACTCGTGCCGCTCTACAGCCGTGATCAAACCCATCGTCAAGCCGGATCAAAGCGAAAACGGCATTGACACATCTAATCTCGGTCTAATGGAATATGCCCTCCAACCTCACGGCAACGGGCTGGACCCTCTCAACCAGTTCGAGCCATCGGGCCAAAACCAGCGTCTGCTCGCCGAGGCGGAATATGCCGCCGAAACCTGGGACCGCCAGCGCCGCACGATCATCACAGCGATCGCGGCGCGCAGCACGCCAGCGAAGACTATCAGCAACTGCTAAGCCGCCATGGGATGCGGGTCAGCATGAGCGGCAAAGGCGACTGCTGGGACAACGCGGTGGTGGAAAGCTTTTGGGCGACTCTGAAAACGGAATTGGTCCATCAAACGCGTTACGAGACCCGCCAGCAGGCCAAGGCGTCGATCTTCGAATACATTGAGGTGTTCTACAATCGCAACCGACTGCACAGTTCGTTAGGCTATGTCAGCCCCGAATCGTTCGAGGCATCCTGAAACAATCCGTTCGGCGCGCCCACCGTTCGTGGGGAAGCCCAGCGCTATACATGGAATTCTCTCCTTTTTTTTACGCGGCCGGAACATCCCCCATTATTTCCCCAGCATCTTCGCGATGATGAAGATCACCACGGCCCCGCCCAATCCTCCGCCGAACAGGAGGTAGATGAGCGAGTACCCGATCGCCGCCAGCGGCGGGAAATTTGCCAGCAATTCCATAGAGGATTCCTTTCAAGTGCTGTTTAGAGCACCAAAACTTTTTCGAGGCTCTTTTATTGTTTCAGGAACACTTTGACTTCGCTGGGCCCCAGGGCGTCTTTGAGGATGCCGCCTGAAATCGTCGCATCGTAGTTGAAGACGTGCTCGTGCCACGTTCCATCCGGAAGGCCGGCGTCGGTGATGACGAACTCCCCCGACGGTGCATCCTTGAGATTCGCCGCAACAACCACGACCCCGCCGGCGTCGTTCCATCGCTTGAATACGAATAAATGACGCTCCTTGTCTTTCAGAACGACCTGAAATTGGTCGCAACAAAGCGCCGGTGTATTGCGGCGCAGCTTAACGAGCCCCGCGGTGTATTTCTGAAGATCCTTGTTGTCCTTATTGTCCAGCAACGTCCAATCAATCGGCTGCGGCGCCAACGTTTTGGGATTGGCGGCCCCTAGTTCCTGACCCATCCAAATCATAGGAAGACCTGGCGATGTCAGCAAAAGCGCCGTCGCCAGCTTGACCCGCCGAAACGCCGCCTCGCCGAGGGTTTTCGAGGCATCGGCGATCTGCTTAAGAATGCGGACCTGGTCATGACTGCCAATATAATTCACGATATGGTTGCCCGTGCCATAGCCATTGGTAGCCGGATTCATCTTTTGTTCCAGCGCATCCAGGTCCCACGGCTGTTCGCCGTCGCGCTCATGTCGGGTGGCGATGGCTTGTAATTGCTTGGTAAACGTCTCGTGCCAGGCCGCAACCATCGGCCCTTTGGGATAGCCGCAAATCGCCGGGTCTTCCGGAACATGCTCGGCCACCGTGAAAAACGGCTTGCGTCCATCAACTTTCTTGAAAGCGACGTCCGTGAATTCGCGCAGGATATCAAAGCTATTGATGGCGCGCGTCGCGTCGAAGCGGATGCCGTCGATATGGAAATGCTCCACCCAGTCCCGGATCGATTCGATCACGTACTTGCGGGCTGGGAAGATCTTCAACTTCTCGTCGTAATGTGTGAAGTTATATTTCGGTCCCCACTGCATTTCTTTGGGGTCGGGGTTGTCTTTGTAAAACCAGAATTCGTAATCAATCTTGGCCAAGGGGGCATCCGCCTCGGCGTGGTTGTAAACGCCGTCGATGATCACCCGAATTCCGCGGGCGTGACATTCATCAATCAGCCGGCACAATTCCACGGGCGAACCGTAACTGCTATCGACGGCGAACAGGCTGCGCAGGTTGTAACCCCACGACTTGCCGGGAAATTCCTTCACCGGCATCAACTCCAGCGCGTTGATTCCCAAATCCGCGAGGTAATCAAGCTTTTCAATCACTCCACGGAAGTGGCCTTTGACGCGCGGCGAACCTTTGTCGCCTACTCCGCCGCTGAAATCGCCGACGTGCAACTCGTAGATGACCAATTGGTCGTTCGTGGGCAGCGGCTTGTCATCGTGCTTCCACTGATAATCGACCCAGACGCGTTTGCCGTCTTTCACGAATAGAAACGTGCGTTGTTGCTCGTCGTTGGTGACCGAAAGACCGTAGGGATCGAAAACTTCGACCCACTGATCGCGGGCAAAATAACTCCGGGATTTGACGGCGAACTTATAAAAATATTCTCCGTCCTTCAGTTCCGCCGAAATCCGCCACCAGCCATCGGCGCCCTTTGTCATTGGCTGACGTTGCCAGTTGTTCCAACTGGAGATCAGCGCGACCTCTTGGTTGTAAGGCGCCAGCAAAGACAACTCGATCGATGCGGGGTGTTGTTCAGCCATGGTGATTGGTGCTCGCGCGCCCCAAAGCATATCCCAGCAATGCGCCGACCCCGGCCGCGACCAAGACCGTTGTAATGGGCATGTGCCGTATGGAGGATTGTGCAGCCTCTTCCAATTCCTGACCGGACGCCCGAGCGGAACGGTAGCCAGTCCTGACCCCACGGCTGACGCGATCGACTTGTTCTTTGACAACTTTGCCAACGCCCTGGCCTATATCCTTCACGTGCTCGACGCCATCGGCGAGCACGTCCCTCGCCGCGTGTTTAGTTTTTTTCGTCACGTTAGCTGCGTGTTCGTTCATCTCACTCATAAAATCTCGACCTTTCCGTGGAGTCCAGGCACGCCACTCTGTCCTTCGCACGCCAGATTGGCCTCATTTATTCCTTTTAGCGGCCCGAATCAGTTCTTTGCGCCGCTGCTTTTCTTCCGAACGGCTAAGGGGCCTGGCTCGGCTCGCAAAACGCCCGAAAAACCATACTGAAGCCATTACGATTGTCCCGCTTAACCAAAAGAACCAGCCGAACGGCACTAATCGTTTCGTTGATTGGGAGTTCATTGTCGTCATAATTTCCTTTCCGATGATCCGGCAAAATAGGCGAACGACTGATATCAAATAGCCGATAGCAAACGATGAGCCACCAGACTCAACGGATGAAAAAGGATAGACTTACAAGTCACTGGCCCGCTGATGACGCGCGTCGCCGATGCACGGCGCGGGAGTTCAGAAGAAAGATCGGGAAATAGGGATCACATTATGCCTGTGACTTTGGATTGGCAGCACGTCGCGCTTCGGATTGCCCTGACCGTGGCGGCGGGACTTATCATCGGATTCAACCGTAGCGAGCATGGCCGGCCGGCGGGAATGCGGACCACGCTCCTGGTTTGTCTCGCCGCTTCGCTTTCGATGATCCAGGCCAATCTCCTGATGAACACCGTCGGCAAGGCCCACGATTCATTCGTCGTCCTAGACCTGATGCGATTGCCCCTGGGGATTCTCTCCGGCATGGGATTCATTGGCGCCGGCACGATTCTGCGGAAAGAGAACCTGGTTGTGGGCGTCACCACCGCGGCCACGCTCTGGTTCACAACCGTGATGGGATTATGTTTCGGCGGCGGCCAACTCGGCCTGGGGACGGCGGCGTTGGTGCTGGGTTGCGGAACGCTTTGGGGCCTGAAACACCTGGAGAAATCCCTGCGGCAAGACGTTCGCGCGACGCTGACCTTGTCGATGCTGAAAGACGGACCTACCGAGGAAGAGATTCGCGCGGCCATGCGTCAATGCGGCTGTGCCGTTCTTTCCTGGGGAACCGCATATCTCAATCGCGGCGAGCGGCGCGAGCTGCGCATCGAAGTTGAGCGGCGCACGTTGCCCGGCGACACCCAGCCACCGGCATTTGTATCGCAATTCGCGCAGAACGCGCGGATCGAGAACGTACAGTGGCTGCCTCAAGGTATTCCAACGAATTCCGGATCGCAACAGCCGCAGCCGCAAGGCACACCGATTGCCATCTCCAGACTGGAATAAACCATCTTCACCCAACCAGCACTTCTTGCCGCGTCGTCGGGGCGATGCGTTTTTCCGGTGTCAGGATGCCTTGGAAATTCAACGGATCGGCCGATACAACGCTGATCGCGTCGCGCGGCTCTTGTCGGCGCAGACGCCGCAGAAGCTCGACGGCCTCGGGAAGCGCGAATTGCTCGCCCGAAAATCCCGCGACGAATCGCCCGCCGCGGATCTCGCCGCGAAGCTCCATCCGCCGATAGACGCGTGTCAATGCCAACCAATTCACCGGGATTTTCTCGCGCATGAGGATTCGCCGGAATACCACGCCCGTGCGGCGAAGAAGCTGTCGCGCCGCCAACTCGTTCAACTCATCCGAATGAATCGGGGGCATCATTCTACGGAAGCAGCTCCACCGGCCGACCGGCCGCAGCGGCGCCCGGCGGCGCGACGGCGGTGTGATCATCTGGCGCAGGGCCGCGAATGAATCGCAGGTAACCAATCCGTGAGACACCAGATCCGCCAGCCCCATCTCGACATGCGCGGGCACAAGATCGGCGGCTTTCCGTAGAGTCTGCGGGAACATCGCCCCGTATGCGCGCAGCGGATTGAGAAGATCGTTGGCCGGCCCGCACAATCCTTCGCTCGGCGGGGGCTCGGTCATGCTGAGCCAAGAATCGAGATCATCGCGGGGAACAAAGCTGATCGGCGTCACGCGAATCGGAGTCGTCGCCCCGCCCCACAACCGGCCCCAGGCGAACTCGCCCATGAGCGTCACGTCTTCAAGCCATTCTCGCTTGTAATCGCGGACACGCCGCGGCAGGACATTACTTTCCCACGCCCACGCCGGCAGTTCAAAACCGCTGAGTTGCCGCAGTACTTCGCTGACGCCGCGCGGCCCGTCCAGCCGGTATTCTTCATCGACGTGCTGCCAGCAAGCCAGAAACTGGAGAAATCCACCGGCGCTGACGGGCTCGATTTCCTGGCGAAGCTTGTCGATCGTGTAACGATGGATGCGAGCCAGGAGACGGCGTTCGCACCAGGCGGTGCGGCCGTCCAAACGCGTGCGCATTATCGCGCCTTCGTGTTCCAGTTCCAGGAGCAGCGCCTGCTGCTGGCCGCCTATCGCGATTCGTGGATCATCTTCAAACACGGGCCCGAGCGCTTCGAGCCTGCCGAAGAGAATCTTTTTCGGTTCGACCGGCCCGTCAAGCGCGAACCATCGTTCGTCCCTGTGCACGACCCGGTTTTGAGCGGCGAGCGGGGTTAACCACTGCATCCAATCCGCTGCTTCGGCGTCCGTTGCGAAGCCCATCCACAACAACGCATCGTGGACTTCTTCAACGGTCTCCGGTTGCGGCCAAACCTCCTGACGCACCCGATCAACGGCGAGGGGATCGAGCGCGCCGATGCTGTCGGACAGGCGAGAATCAAGACTTCGCCGCGAGAGCACCGCCTGGGTGCGGCGCTCTTCCAGCGGCGCATCGTCGAGGAAGGTGTACAACTGGGAGTTGAGGATTCCCCGGGCAAATGCCGACGGTTCGGGCGTGTCGACGGCGACGCGCTCGATCGAACCATCGCGCAAGCCTTTGAGGACCTCGATCAGTCCGGCAATATCGGTCGCTTCCGTGAGGCAATCGTCGATGGTCTGCCGGACTAAGGGATGATCCATCGGAATCGGAAGGTCGCCGGCCGGCAGATTCTCCGGACAGGCGACGGCGGCGGGAAACGCCTGCGCGAGCAAATCGCCGGCGCGCATGCGCAAAATCTGCGGCGGCACCGCCCTGCCGTTTTGGAAGCGGGAAAGCACCAGTGCGCGCGTGGCGTTCCATCGCCATCTCGATTCGAACATCGGTTGATCCAGCACCGCCTGCGTGAGAATCTCTTTCACTCTGTCGGGATGCAGGTAATTGAACACATCTTCCAACGGGAAACTGTGCTGCAAGCCAAGCGAAATAACGATCGCCTCTTCGTTGGCGGCGGCTTGAAGCTCAAAACCAAACCCGCGGCAGAATCGCTTGCGCAATGCCAAACCCCAGGCGCGATTGATTTTCCCTCCAAAGGGCGCGTGCAGCACCATCTGCATTCCGCCGCTTTCGTCGAAGAAACGCTCCAGCACGACTCGCTTTTGCGTCGGCACCGTGCCCAGAGCGCTGCGGCCGGCGGTGATGTAATCGGAGATCTGCAGCGCCGCGTCGGGCGATAAGCCGATTTCGTTTTGAAGAACCAGCGGGTCGGCGCAGTCCTCGCGAAGCGCCGCGATGCCGGCGGACAGCTCCGGGGTTCGTGATGGGCCTTCGCCAAGCCAGAACGGAATTGACGGCGGCTGGCCTTGCGCATCGGCGACGCGGACCACGCCGCGTTCCACTTTCAGAATGCGCCAGGAGGTATTGCCGAGCTGAAAAATATCGCCGACGTTGGATTCGACGGCAAAGTCCTCGTTCAGCGTTCCGACGAACATTCCTTGCGGGTCCTGAAGCACGCGATAATCGGCCACATCGGGGATCGCCCCGCCGCCGGTGATGGCGGTGAGACGGGCGCGCTTGCGGGCCATGATGCGGCCGCCAACGCCATCACGATGAAGCAAACCGTGCCGGCCATCAATGTGCATCTTGATGACGGCGTCGAAATCCTCGCGCGTGAGCTGGCGATAAGGCCACGCACGCTTGAAAGATTCAAAGAGTGTTTGCTCGTTCCATCCCTGCTCGCCGGCTTCGACACATGCCGCGACGATCTGTTGCGCCAGGATATCCAGCGGCGCGCTGGGTTGGGGGGTGCGATCGAGTTCGCCGCGTTGGGCGGCTCGCAGCAACGCCGCGGCCTCGACCAGTTCGTCAATCGTCAAGGGGAAGAGCCGGCCTTTGGGCATCCGCCGCACGGCATGGCCGGAGCGTCCGACGCGCTGAAGGAACGTGGCGATCGAACGGGTCGCGCCGACCTGGATGGCCAGATCGACATCGCCAATATCGATGCCCAATTCCAGCGAAGCGGTCGCCACCAATGCTCGCAAACTTCCGGATTTCAAGCGGTGTTCGGCGTCGAGCCGCCGCTCGCGGGAAAGGCTGCTGTGATGGCACGTAACCTTGTCCTCGCCAAGCACGCCGGTCAGACGGGCGGTGATGCGCTCGGCGAGCTTGCGTGTGTTGACGAAGATCAGCGTCGTGCGATGCTCGTTGATGAGCTGAGCGATCTGCCCGTAAATCTCGTCCCACTGCTCATGGGAACAAACGGTCGTCAACGGCGAAGGAGGGACCACGATGGCGACGTCCATCTCCCGGCGATGCCCGACATCAACCAACATACAATCCCGCCCCACGCCCACCAGAAATCGGCCCACCTCGTCCAGCGGCTTTTGCGTTGCGGACAAACCAATCCGCTGAAATGGGCCGGTCAGCGCCTCCAGCCTTTCCAGCGAAAGGGCCAGATGCGAACCGCGCTTGTCCCGGGCGATGGCGTGAATCTCATCGACAATGACCGTCTTGACGGTGCGGAGCATTTCTCGTCCGCCGGCACTGGTCAGCAGGATATACAGCGACTCGGGCGTGGTGACCAGAATGTGAGGCGGCTTGCGAAGCATGGAAGCGCGCTGGTGCTGCGGGGTATCACCCGTGCGCACCAGAACGCGAATTTTCGGCAAGTCCGGATCAAGCTCCGTCAATTCCCGCAGCGGGATTTGAAGGTTTTTCTGAACGTCATTGCTTAATGCGCGCAGCGGCGAGACATAAAGCACGTAGGTCTGATCGCGAAGCGCCGCGCCTTGGCGCGCCAGGCTGTCGATGGCAGCAAGATAAGCCGCCAGCGTTTTGCCCATGCCGGTGGGAGCGGAAATCAGCGTGTGATTCCCGGCCCGGATTTGGGGCCAGCCTTCCCGCTGGGGCTCGGTCGGCTCACCGAATTTCCGTGCAAACCAGCGCTGGATTGTGGGGTGAAACCCTTCGATTGCCACGGGCATAAGTATAGGCTGATTGGAGCGCAATCTCTTTTTGCCGGATCGATCGCGACAGGCATGGCAACCACATTTTCGGCTGGCCGCGAGTTATGGATGTCCCAGTTTGCCCCAAAATATGCCAGTTTCTGGCCACTTAAAATGAAACACTTGTTGCAATCGAGCGATGGTAAACCCTGGGGGATGAAAAACGCCCGCTGCGTCGAGCGAAGGAAAACCATCACCCTGGTCTTACCCACGATTCGTTGGCGCTCAAAGCCGGGTAGTATTCCCGGCGGAAGGATGGAGCGTCATGGGACGAAAAGGTTCACATTCCGAGCAGTTTCGGCTGGAGGCGTGCAAGCTGGTGAGCGAGCAGGGTTACAGC
>DATAWP010000079.1:0-2117 GCA_036267155.1 Tepidisphaeraceae bacterium | reverse complement strand
GGTCGGTCGAGTCTCCGGGGTGATCCTGGCCGCGCTCGCCGCCCAGTTCGTCCTCGACGGCTTGGCTCAGGGCCTGCCGCGCCTGCCCTAGCTCCTCCCCCGGCCGCGTCGCCGGTGGTGCCCTTGCCGGCAAAGCGTATTATTGCATCGCACACAAACACGCGACCTTGCCCAAGTAAAACCAGGATTCGCGCTCGCTACGGAGTATTTGCGACGCAGCATACGCGGTCGGGACAGTGCCGCTCGTTCATAGCGTAAAGGCCAAATCTCGTCCCGCAAACTGTTGCAATTGCGCAACAGAGCGGGGAAATCGTCGCGCCAGTAATGCCTTCCTCCTTGTCACTCGCCCACGAAATGGGCGAAATGCCCAGGCAAGGAAACGCCTAGGCGTTCCATAAACACGAAACCCACTTGGGGGTCAGATACATGAAACTCTTCCGCAACCTCAGTCTCGGCCTGGCGCTGGGCACCCTGACGGCAGCCGGAGCGCTGCTTTCGGTTGCGCAGCCGGCGGCCGCGCAGGCTCCTCCGGGATTCCTGCTGCTGCCAGGCACCAACACGTCATTGCTGATCACCGGCCAGGTCGGCACGCGATTGATTTATGATTCAGCCCAGACCGGCACGCCGGGCTTTTATGAATTGCAGGCCGATGCGCTGGTCCCGATCTTTATCGGGGTCGGACCGCAAAGCCTGGCGAACACGAGCAGCACCGGTTCGATCCATCTCAGCTCGACCGACGCCAATATCGGCTTCATCACCTCGACGCAAACCGCGTGGGGTCCGTTGGAGACGGTGTTGATTCTGGCGGCGGCGAACAATGGCGACACCGCCTATGCGCCGCCGGGATTGCCTAACTTCTCGACCGCCGTCTCTCCTTTGTTGGGCTTCGCGAATATCGGGCCCCTGATGATCGGTCTCAATACCTCGCTGTTCGGCGATGACGATGCCAACCCGACCTCGGATATGATGAACGAACCGCTCGGCGTTGCTGGCGTCGTCGGCGAAATCATCCCGAGCATGCGCTATACCTGGAAGGGTCCGGGCGGCTTTAGCATCGCGGGCGCGGTCGAAAACGCGGTCAGCGAAGGCGTCGTCAGCTATCCCGGGGGTTCAGGCTTCGGCAATTTCGACAACGTCCTGTTCCCGGGCAGTGTCTACCAAAACCTTGGCAATGTTCACGAATCCGGTATCTATGGCCCGGATCAGGTGTGGTCGCAGGGCAGCTTGAACGGCAACGAATATGTTCCGAATTTTGTCCTGAAGGCTCGGTTGGACCAGCCCTGGGGCCATATCGCCCTCGGCGCCGTCATCACCGAACTGAACTCCTCGTGCGACATCAACTGTAGTGCGGCTGGTTACGGTAATACCGCGGTGATTCCAGCGTCGGCCGGCACAATGCCCGACGTCTCCAAGACCGGCTGGGGCCTGAACCTCACGGGTCATCTCAATACCTTCGGCAAGGACAAGCTGATGGGCGGCGCGTTCGTCGGCCAGGGCCTTGGCACCTATATGGGCGATTACGGCGCCCAGGTGGGTATTGCGATGGGCCAAAATCCGGCGACGGGTGCCTACATCGCCGAGATCCCGACGGAGTGGGGCGTTTTTGCAGCCTACAAGCACTTCTGGACGGATCAACTCCGCAGTACGATCACGGGCGGCTATTCACAGGTCCAGAACGAGAGCAGCACCTACTGCGGTGGGCAAGCGCTTGCCGTTTGCAATTCTGTTGCCAATTTCTCCGCGGCTCTCGTCAACGGCGTCGTCGCCCAGGATCAACATTGGAGCATTTCGGCCAATTTGATCTGGAGCCCGGTTAATAATGTCGATTTGGGTGTCCAGGCGATTTATTACCATGTCCAAACCGACCAGGCGAATTTCATCAATAGCGGCAACAATGAAGGCCACGATCTTCGGATCGAGGCTGGCGGCGCCATCCGCTTCTAGTTCTCGTCGCTCGCAAGAGCGTCCGACCTTCGACCCGCCGGCAGCAATGCCGGCGGGTTTTTCTTCGCCTGCATGCCGTATCGGCAAATTTTCGGGTCCGGCCAGCGATTTTTAGTCATTCCAGCCTGAGGCGGCTGCGCTAGGATCGGGCTCACATGGCGCCGCGTGACAAT
>DATAWP010000078.1:0-13409 GCA_036267155.1 Tepidisphaeraceae bacterium | reverse complement strand
GACGCGGCGATACGAGACGGCCAATGGATTGGCCGTGGACATTCAGCATCATCTGAACAACGAGCCGATCAGCGCCCGCCCGCCGAGTTCAATCTATCGTTTCCGAAAAATGATTCGGCGGAACAAGCTGGCGTTCGGGGCCGTAGCGGCGGTGGTACTAGCGATTCTGGCGGGGCTGGGACTGGCAACGGTTGGATTCATTCGCGCCAACGCGGCGCTTGCCGAAGCGCAAGAGCAGCGAGCGCTGGCGGACGACAATTTCCGCGAGGCACGAGCGGCGGTCGAGGATCTCCTGCGAATCTGCGACCAGCGCCTCAAGGATCAGCCCGGCCTGCAGCCGCTGCGCATCGAATTGATGAAGGCAGCCATCGACCGGTACGAGCCGTTTCTGGCCAAACCCATCGCCGATCCGACTCCGCGAGAGGAACTGGCTCGCCTCCATGCACAGTACGGCCTGCAAATCGAGGAGTCGAATGGGAATTCGAGGGCTCTCCAGCCCAGCGTTGTGGCGGAGTTTGAGAAGGCTCGGACGATTCAGGAGCAATTGCTTCAGGAGCATCCGGGCGATCGAGCGCTGCGGTGCGACCTGGGCTGGACGCTGAACCTGGAGGAATGGTGGCCGCATCATGAGGCGCCTTCGGCGGAGCAGGCGGGGCTGCGAGCCATTGCCATGTTCCGGCAATTGATCGCCGAGGACCCGGCCGATCCCTTTGCCCGCGATGATCTGGTGTGGGCGACCTGGCTGTACACGCGTCTTCACGACGACCTGAGTGACCCGGCGGTGGGCAGTATATCCAACGAGGGACTAGCCGTCGGCGAGCAACTGGTCCGTGACTATCCCGCGTCGGTTGAATTCCGGCGCGATCTGGCCAATGCACTGGAGATGAACGAAATTCTTGCGATGAAATCAAATCCCACGGCCGCCGAAGCGGAGCATGCGCTGTCGGTCTACCACCGGGCACTGTCGCTGCGCCAGGGCGTCCTGGCCGATCTTCTGGCGAATCGTCCGGAGGCCTTCCAGCCGCAACGCCCGACCGACTCAGAGGCGGACATGGTCTTTCCCAGCGTTCTTTATGGCAAATGCGACATTGGGTGGTCATTCGAGCTGGCCGACGCGGCGTATCGCCAGATGCACGATTGGCACGACCTGGCGACCGTTTACGATCAATCCACAGTGATTTGGAAGGACGTGGTGGAGCATAGTCCATCCGTGTCGGAGTTCGCCGCAACCCTGGTCGATGTGTTCCACAATCGGATCGACGCGGCGAAGCTCGACAACGACCGGCGCGACGCCGCTCTCTGGGCGCGCGACGCCGTGCAGTTCTGGCAGCGGCAGATGGAACTCCATCCGGACGTGCCTTACTTTCCCCGGTTAGCCGACGACGCGGTGAAGGAGGACGCGGAAGTCGCCCAGTGGTTGGCACGGACGGCGTCAACGCAGGCAACCTCCATGCAGGCGCCGTCCACGCAGCCGTAGCCTTGCCCACACCGCTTGAGTCTTCCTGCACAGGTGATGAGGACGAATCCGTCACAATGCGACAACGTCGTGATGGTTTGCGACCATCCGCGCACTGATTTGAGCACCGCTCACAAAATCAGCGGTGTCAACGAATCCGCGACTAGGTATTGTAATCAATTATAGCGACGACACTTACATAATAGAAGTCATCAAGGCGGTAGCGAAACCGCGCGGAGGATCGCAAATTTTCTCTATTTTTATTGTATGCGCGGCTCGAAACGGTATATTCGTTTTAAGCATTTCGTTCTGGTCTATCTGGTAACCGTCAGGGGATGGCCGGAGATGAAAATGTTCTGCGGCAGATTTACAGGAGAGGCGCCGATGCAAACGGCAAATCATAAATGGCTTGTGACTTTGGCGACGTTGGCGTTCTCCACATTGGCCAGTTCGGCGGCTTTGGGCCAGAACTGGGCCAATCCTGTTAGTGGGAGCTACGGCAATCCCGCCAATTGGACCCCAAACGGCGTGCCGGTTAATCCAACGTTCGATCTTAATTCCAGCGGCTATACGGTGACACTGCCGTCGGCCGAGTCGGCCACGATCCTTACGGTGCAGACGGACAATCCCACGCTCGACTTGAATGGCCAGACCCTGACACTGGGTCCAGTCTTTTCACCGACAGGTCTGGAAATCAGCACGCAAGCAGGGGAGATTGGTTCCCTGACGGTGCTTGGACCAGGAAGCATCATCGCCAATGCATACAACGCCGTAGTCAACGTCGGGGGCAGCGGTACGGGGCAATTGATCGTCAACGGCGCGACCATCGACTTCGGAGGCAGCAATGGCACCAGTCTTTCAGAAGGTTCCGGCAGCGGGATCACCGTGGAGAACGGCGGCCGGTTGGTAAATGCTGAAAATGGCGCTACCCTAAACGGAAGCGTCGTTCTGAATGACGGAACGTTGTCGAGTCTGGCAGATATGTCGCTTGGCGATGGAGCGATGCTAAGCAACCACTCAACGCTCAGCGCGGTTGGGAATATGACGTTCGACGGAAACGTCACGGTGGACGATTCCACTGTGTCGTCGAGTGCCGGCCTGTTCACGAAATTCACGGGCTCGCTGACCGTCTCCGGCGGCGGTACTGTAGGTACAACAGGCACCCTGACCTTGCCGGTGACGACCACTGACCTTTCCGGCGATATCTTTTCGGATTCCGACATGTACTATTCCGGCCCCGGAACTACGACGATTCAACTGAGCGCTTCGACGAACGACCCGTTTGGCGGCGCCAGCGAGGGTCACTACGCCGGCATCCTGGATTTCACTTTGCAAAACAGCTTTACGCCGGTGATTGGCGAAAACTTCAACATCTTCGATTACTTAGGGGGAGACGTCGGAGTTTTCAGCGCGGTGAATCTGCCTGCCCTTCCCGGCGGAGAAAGTTGGGATATAAGCCACCTCTATTCGACGGGCGTCATCAGCGTGGTGCCCGAGCCGGCCAGCATGACCTTGTTGGTGGCGGCGGCCGCGGGCGTATTATTGCGCCGGCGGCGCGGTGAATGAGAGGGAATTGACATATTCCCTTCAGTTCGTGCGCATTGCTTTATTTCCATGACGCGGTAGGCGATTTCCAGGCCGCGGTTGGCGCGGAGGCAGTGCATCGCGATCGCGTGTTTGGGAGGGGCGGCCAAGCCCGTCATCTCTTCGGAAATCGGATCTTTATTTCGTATTCACCGCGGTCGTCCGGCGCGTTATCGAAATAAATCGCGATGCCATCGTCCGTTTTTTCCATCGCGACCGTATCGCGGCCGGTGCGCGAAACGACGGTCGCCGAGGACAGCTCGGCGTTCGCCAGGCCGGTTTTTTCGAGGACGGGATTCTTCTGCACATCCCAGGATATGCCGTTGAAACTGACATCCGATGGCCAGTTTCTGCTGTCATGCCGCCACGCTGCGTCGCGGTTGGTGATCTTCACCATGTCATCGCCGGCGATCATTGCCTTCAAGTCCAGCAAGATCGCGTTGGCAGATGGGGGTGTTACGGTCGGGGGCGTGGTTGAACGGCGCGCGAAGCCGATATTCATCTGATATTCCGCCGATCCTGACGGCGAGTCGTCGAAATAGACCGCGATGCCGTTATCCGTGTTCTCCATCACCACCGTATCGCGGCCGGCGCGCGAGATGACGCGGCCGGTCGTCAAGTCAGCCTCCGCCAACCCGATTTTCGCCAAATCGTTTGCGCTCCAAACAGAATGGGCCTGCGCGTCCCAGGTAATACCGTTTAGCGTAATATTCGTTGGCCACTGCCAGTCTCGATGAGCCCAGACCGCTCCCTGCGGTGTGATCCGAAGGATGTCGCTCCCGTCGATCTGGGCCTTGATGTTGAGAACGATCGGCTGCTTCGCGGCGGATTGACGCTCCGCGCCGATCCATTTTGCGGCGCCCGCATGGCTTCCCCGGATGAGCGGGGCGGTCTGTGGTTCGAAGAAGTTGCCGACGGCCGTTGCCGAATTGGGGTTCTTGTCGGAGAACGTGATCTGGATTTCACCATTGCCGCTGGTCAACACATTGCCCACCAGCCGGGCCCGAAAGCGTCGCTGCAAAGAGGGCGGGCCGGAATATGGCTCCCACTCCTCTTGGAGTCCAAGTTGCTGTCCGGCGCCCGGGATTATCGTAAATCTCACGGCCCAGGTGCTGTTCCAATATCCCGACCATTCGCCGAGCACGTCTTTGGCGGACCATTTTGTCAAATTAACCGACCTTGTTGGGGAAGCGGGCGGCGTCGAATCCAGCGGACCCGGCGTCAAAGCCACATCCGGAGCCGGCCCAGAATTCATCCATACCGACATAAAGTGCCACGCCAAGATAAGAGCCGCGATGTTCAACGCCACCAGCGCGGCCATGGAAGCGAGTTGAAATCTTTTGCGTTTCATCGAACCGCTAACTGAAGAGCGAACCGACTCAATCATACTAATCGGGGCATACGGCAAAAGAGCCGAAGGCGGCCACGATCGACAACGCGGCGCGAAATCATGGAATTATTGCGAAATCCGGCTTCACGGAGCTATAATGCCGCTTTGGCGTTCGGCGCTCTCTCGGCCGCACAAGGTTCAAAGAGTATCGCCACTAATGATTCGATCCCATGGCATTGCAATCGTCGGCATCACGCTCCGCAACGCTGGATGACGTTGTCATTACAGACGATCTTGCACGTCGGCCGTCCCGTGCCCCAAATCCTGGCGAAGAAAGCGAAGCGCTGCACTCCATTGCGCGTGCGGTGTCGCGCGATCCGCAGGAGACCCTCAACGCGCTGGTCAATGCGGCGATGAAGTTGTGCAAAGCGGGGGCGGCGGGCGTGAGCTTGCTCGATGCAAGCGACGATGGGCCGGGCGTCTTTCGCTGGGTGGCGCTCGCCGGTTCTTATGAGTCGTACTTGCAGAATACAACGCCGGGGGATCACAGCCCGTGCGCGACGTGTTTGGAGCGTGGATGCACGCAGCTTTACTATCGGTCGGGGCGTTTTTTCACGTATCTTGAAAAAGCCGATCCGCCGATCGTGGAAGGGTTGGTCGTGCCCTTTCGCGCGGGCGAAACGGTGGGGACTATCTGGGTCATTTCCCACGAGGACATCAAGCAATTCAACGCGGAAGACGTGCGCGTGCTGGGAAGCCTCGCGGAATTCACGGGCGCAACGCTGGCGGCGCAATACACCAACGCGGCGCTTCGAGCCAGGACGGAACAACTAGAACGATCGCGGCGGGCATTGACGACCCACCGGCAGTTTGCGGAGCAGGTCGTCGAGAGCAGCGGCGATTGTATCAAGACGCTGGACCTTGGCGGCCGGATATTGTCGATTAACACGCCCGGCAGGCAGCTCATGGAGATCGACGATTTTTCAACCTGCCAGAATGCGGCCTGGACGGAATTCTGGCAAGGACCTTCCGCTGAATCCGCTCGCGATGCGGTCGCGACGGCCAAGGCGGGAGGGGTTGGATCGTTCGAGGGGCCGTGCCGCACGGCGAAGGGAACGCCGAAGTGGTGGCATGTCCAGGTGACGCCGATTCTTGATGAGCAGGGCGAGCCGGAAAAGTTACTGGTGGTGTCGCGCGACGTGACTCACAGTCGTGACGCGCAAGAGAAGATACGCGAAGCGTTGGAAGCGGCGGAATTGGCGAACCGCAATAAGGACCTCTTTCTCGCCGCGCTCAGCCACGAGCTTCGGACGCCGCTTTCGCCCGTGATTCTGGCGATGGCGGCGATGGAGGCGAATCAATCCCTTCCATCGGACGTGCGGCACTACCTGAAAATGATCCGCCGGAACGTGGAGCTTGAGATTCGGCTGATTGACGACCTTCTGGACGTGAGCCGGGCCGTCAGCGGGAAGCTGCGACTGGACGCCGCGCGCGTCGGTGTTCACAGCCTGCTCAGGTTTGTGGAAGAAACGTGTTCCAGCGATTTGAGCCGGAAGAAGATTTCGCTTCGCTTCGACCTGAGCGCGGTGAGCGACACGGTGATAGCGGACAGCGCTCGCATGCAGCAGGTGTTTTGGAATCTGCTGAAGAATGCCATCAAATTCAGCGGTGAAGGGCAGACGATCGAGGTTGGCACGTCGAATCCCGCTCCCGACACGATCGAGATCCGTTTCGAAGACCATGGGATCGGGATTTCATCCGACGTGCTGCCGCTGTTGTTTACGGCATTCGAGCAAGGGGCGGGGAACACCACGCAAAGGTTTGGCGGTCTCGGTTTGGGGCTGGCGATTTCCAAGGGCGTGATTCAATTGCACGGTGGAACGATTGAGGCGGAGAGCGCCGGAGTGGGTCACGGCGCGTCGTTTGCGGTGCGAATGCCTTTGGCGGAATCCGACGCGGCGTTGATCGGGCCGCCGGCGCATACGGACGGTCCGTCGGCGACGTCGGCGCCTGCTTGCGGCGGATTGCGCGTTTTGGTGGTTGAAGACCACGCCGACACCGCGGACGTGTTATCGATGCTACTGAAGATGTCGGGATACAAAGTCACCACCGCCGGCACCGCGGGCGGAGCGTTGGACGCGTTGGCGGCCGATTCGTTTGATGTGGTCGTGAGCGACGTGGGGTTGCCCGATGCCACGGGGTATGAACTCATGCGGGAAATCCGCGAGCGGTTCAATATCCAGGGCATAGCGATGACGGGATATGGCATGGAGGAAGATTTCGCTAAGAGCCGCGAAGCGGGGTTTGTGGCGCATGTCGTCAAGCCGATCAATATGGACCAGCTTGAGCAGGTGATTCGCCGCGTCGCCGGAACCACCGCGCCAGCGCGGCCAGCCTGAGCG
Organism: Tepidisphaeraceae bacterium; assembly: GCA_036267155.1. Taxonomy (GTDB): domain Bacteria; phylum Planctomycetota; class Phycisphaerae; order Tepidisphaerales; family Tepidisphaeraceae; genus PALSA-1353. Next base: position 6,637 of record DATAWP010000078.1, on the reverse strand, counting down.
ATCGCGTTGGGTTGTCGTAATCCTGTATTATTCATTCGCAAGATTGCAGATGGGGAAAGCCGCGCGCTGGTAAAATTGCCGGCGTATCCGGCGGAGGCCCGGCCAAGTAAGTTAAATATGTACACCACACCACGCGGCAAGAGAGGGATTTCATCACTTCATCTGGCGGTTGCGCTGGTCCCATTGGGGATGAGCGGCGTCGCCTGCGCCCAGGATTTCCTCATGGGCTCCGATATTTCGTTGCTCACCTGGGAACAGCAGGAAGGGATGACGTTCACGGACACCAACGGTGTCGCGGCCACGGCCGACCAGATTCTCTACAATCACGGCGATAATCTGTTTCGGCTTCGTATTTTTGTGAATCCGAACACCAGTTACAGCGCCACGGACGGCGCGATTCAAACTACGGCGTATGACATTGCGCTGGCGCAGCAACTCAAAGCAGACGATCCGAGCGCGAAGTTCGAGCTGGATTTCCATTATTCGGATACATGGGCCGACCCGGGCCATCAGACGATTCCCACGGCCTGGGCGGGCGAATCGCTTGCCACCCTGGAGTCGACGGTCCAAAGCTACACGACGACGACATTGGATGCGTTCAAGAGCGCCGGTGTCATGCCGGACATGGTGCAGGTGGGAAATGAAATCAACAGCGGCACGCTCTGGCCCACAGGCCAACTGACGTTTCCGAGCAACACGACCCAGGACATGCAGCAGTGGCAGGCGTTTGGAGGATTGCTCAACTCGGCGATCGCCGGCGTGCGCGCCGCCCAGGGGTCGGGGCCGAAGCTTCAGGTCGCGATTACGATCGCCAACGGTAATTCATCCGGCGAGCCGCAGTTTTTCTATGGGGACCTCACCAATCCCTCTTACGGCAATGTCCCGGCCAGCAGCTTCGACATCATCGGCGTGGATTATTATCCCACCAAATCGACCGACCTGTCCACGCTGAGCAGCAATCTCACCGCCATCGTCAACACATACAACAAGCCGGTGATGGTAATGGAGACCGACGCGCCGTGGGAAAAGACGTCAGTGGCCAGCGATCCGGCCTATGCCCAAACCCAGGCGGGTCAGGAACAGTACCTCACTGATTTGGCCAACACGGTCAAGGCGCTGCCCAACAACGATGGGCTGGGCGTGATGTACTGGTATCCCGAATCGGTGCAGGTTCCCGGACAGTATGATTACAACGGTGGAGCGACCGCATTGTTCGACAACACAACGTCCCACACCGCGACGCTGGGCGTCGATGCGTTCAGCATCTCCCAGCATCAGTGGAACACATCCACCTCGGGCGCGTGGGAAACCAGCGGCAATTGGACCAACGGCTCGCCCAACGGCGCTGGCGTCGAAGCCGACTTCTTCGGCGGAATCAGCGGCAACCAAACTATCTCCATCAGTTCAGCGATCACGCTCGGCACCGTCAATTTCAAAAATGCCAATACATATACCCTCGGCGGCACGGGTTCCCTCACCACGCAGGACAACATCGGCTGGGCCAACGTGGTCGTGCAATCGGGAACGCAGCAGATCGATGTGCCGCTGACCATCGCCGGCGACACGACACTGACCGCCGAAAGCGGCGCGGCGCTGCAAATCGGCGGGCCTGTCACCGTCGATGCTGGACAAATCCTCACGCCCGCCGGCACGGGAACGATCAGCTACACATCCACAGTAACCGTATTGAGCGGCGCGAGCATCACATTCGCAAACTCGACGCATGCCCAGGGTTTGACGATCGCGTCCACCGGAACGGCTGCCATCACCGGATCGACCGGGGCAACGGTGTTGACGGTCGATTCCCTGTCCAACAGCGGGACGATCGATGTGCAGAACAACGAGCTGATCGTCAACTACACCACTAGCAGCCCGGCCAGCACGATTCGCGGCGAACTGGCCAGCGGCTACAACGGCGGATATTGGAACGGTACGGGCATCGCCAGTTCCGTCGCCGCCGCCAATTCGAATTATGGCCTCGGCTATGCCGACGGGGCGGATGGTTTGGTCGCGGGGCTATCCAGCGGCCAAGTTGAGATCAAGTACACGTTGTATGGCGATACGAATCTCGACGGCACGGTCAACAGCGTGGACTTCGGCAACATGGCGGCCAACTTCGGCAAGTCTGGAACCGTCTGGGACCAGGGGGATTTCGATTACGACGGGGTCGTCAACAGCATCGACTTCGGATTGTTGGCGGCGAACTTCGGCAAGTCGGCCAGCGGAGCGGACGTGGAATTGTCGTCGAGCGATTGGGCGGCGCTGGATGCGTTCGCCGCGGCGAACGGGTTGATGAGCGATGTGCCGGAGCCGCTGGCGGGCGGAATACTGAGCATCGGCGTGATAACGCTGCTCTCGCGCCGGCGTCGAATTCGACCCAAGCGTGAAATTTAATGTTCCAGTTTTGAGATGCGCCGACACGCGACGCGCTCGCAATCCCTCTTTTTGCTTGAGTCACGAACAATGTCGAGATAAGATTTTTGAATTCACTTGTTATTTTTTCGCAAGAGACCAAAAAGAGGCGGGAACATGTTGGGTGGGCACGGGAGCTTTCGAAGACGGCGACTTTCGGACGGAACCGCCGCGGTATTGGCGCTGACGGGGGCATTCGTTCAGTGGCTTCCACAGGCATTGGGCGCAACCGAGACCTGGACCGCTGACAGCGGTAACTGGTCCACGGCCGCCAATTGGAATGATGGCGCCGGGCCGGTGCCGGGGAACGCGGATACCGTTGACATCACCAATGACGACACCAGCAATCGCGTTATTTCCTACGACTATACCGGTCCATCGGTCACGCCCGAGTACGTGACAGTCGACAACGACGGCGGCGGCGATAGCACGCTCTCGATGGCGGGCAGCGGCACGGCCCTTACCGCGCAGTACGTCAACGTTGGATACTCGGCCAGTTCCACGCTTGCAGGATCAGGAATACTCGTTCAATCTGTGGGTGCCGCGACTCTGTCGGGCCTTGATCTTGGAGGAAATGCTGGAGATCGCAGAGCCTATTCCCTTAGCGCAAGCGGAACGTTGAGTATTTCCCTGGGGGAAACGCGGGGAGAGAATATCGGAGTAAATGGCACGGGCATATTCACCCAAAGCGGCGGAAAAAACGATCCGGGTTTTCTGACTCTCGGGTTCGAAAGCGGTTCCGCCGGAACTTACAGCCTTAGCGGCACCGGGCAAGTCACCAGCAGTACCGAATACATTGGCGACTCTGGCGCTGGCGCATTTACTCAAAGCGGCGGAAGCAATTCCACAAGCAATTTTTATCTCGCCTACTATGGCGGCTCGGGGAATTACATTCTGAGTGCCGGCAGCCTTACGGTCAGCACGTCCGAGGAAATCGGCAGCGATGGCGCCGCGACTTTTACGCAAACCGGTGGCAAAAACACCGCTGAAGATCTGTATGTAGGCACTCTCAATAGCACCAATTCCAGCTATTCACTCGGCGGGAGTGGAATCCTTACAATCACTGGAGCAGGGGAGCGGATTTGGGGCCAATTTTATCAAAGCGGCGGGACAAACAATGCCGGATTTCTGGTTCTTGGCTCTCCCATCACCACTCCGTCTTACACTTATGCTTTAAGCGGAGGGACTGTTACCGCGGACGCCACGAGCATCTACGGATCGCAGTTCAATCAGACAGGCGGTACGGCAAGTCTTGGTACGCTTGAGGGCACGGGTACATTGTCTGTCGGCAACGCCATTGGGGGGAAATGCGGCGACAACGACCATCGCCCAATTGCAGCAATCTTCGCTGAGCATTCAGCCAACGGGTTTTGTGCGGCTTACCGGAGGCGGAAGGTTCAATGCCGTGAATTCACTGACCATTGCCGCCGGCGGAACGCTGGATCTGGCGGATACGCAGCTGTTAATCAACTATGGAAGCAATTCCGATCCGATTTCCGCGATCGACAGCTATATTGCCGGCGGCTATAACGGCGGCGCCTGGAACGGGCCGGGGATCAACTCCTCGGCCGCGGCAGCTAACAGTGCGTATGGAATCGGCTACGCCGATGGTGCGGACGGTCTGGTCGCGGGAATATCCAGCGGTCAGATCGAGATCAAATACACGTTGTACGGCGACACCAACCTCGACGGCGTGGTGAACAGCATTGACTTTGGCAACCTCGCCGCCAATTTCGGCGAATCCGGCAAAGTCTGGGACCAGGGCGATTTCAATTATGACGGCACGGTGAACAGCATCGATTTCGGATTGTTGGCAAGCAACTTCGGCAAATCCGCCATCGGAGCGGCCGTGGAGTTGTCGCCGAGCGATTGGGCCGCGCTCGATGCCTTCGCCGCGGCGAACGGATTGATGTCTGATGTGCCGGAGCCGACGGGGGCGGGATTGCTTGTATTGGGAGCCGCCGGGATTTTGGCGAAGCGCCGCGGCGGCGGGAAGAGACGATGCTGACCCCGATTGTTTGATCGGAACGTCGCGGCTTCAGGTGGATTTGGGGGTTGCCTCCAACGCTTCGACGAAGGTGCGGGATCAATGGCCATCGGGTATTTCCAGTTGGTTGGGACCGCGTAGCCCGCCTGATCGGAACTATCGCGCGGAAAGTTGCCGCGTCAACCGATTAAGCTGGGCCGCAATATTCTGGGGTATAGGCGATCGTCATCGCGAGTGTAGGCTTTTGCCGCTTACATAACCGAGATTTAGATGCTAGCCTCTGACGACCTGTAACGTGCGCTTCGGCATTTTGACCGAAACGGAGGGAAAGGGCGGTCAATTCGAACACAGTCGTTCAAAAGGAAGGAGAAGGAGTCATGTCAAAGTCATCCAGATATCACGGCAATCAACGCAAGTTGGCCGCCGCGGCGATCTGTGGATCGTTTGTTTTGGGAGGAACTCGGGCTCGCGGCGACCTTGTCTGGGACTTCTCATACGTGGGAACGTTTCCTGATTACGGGCCTCATTACGGAACTCAGGATACCGCGAGCGGGGAACTCATTACGACCGATCTCAATAATTCCAACAATACCTACACGATCGTGGGCATCAGCGGCACGGACAACGGCGCCACCATTTCCGCACTGATCGCCCCCGGTGGATACGGCGGCAACGACAACCTGCTGTATGCATCGTCGCCCTATCTTGACTTTGACGGCTTCGCGTTCGCCGCCGGAGGCTACAACGTGGAGCTATATTACAATGCCGCAAATAGCCACTACTGGGACTGGTACGACTACGGCGCCACGGAAAGCCAGGATGGCGTCTTCACGGTGACCCAGGTTGCCGTAAGCGACCTCACGTGGACCAACGCCAGCGGCAACGGCGTATGGGACACGGGCACGAGTTCCAACTGGAATAACGGTACGTCTACCACGGTCTTCACTGCGCAAGACAACGTTACGTTCGATGACAACAACGGCGGCGCCGGCAACTACGTCGTGACCGTGAACTCCGTCGTGAGTCCCGGTTCCATCACCGTCGACAATAGCACCGGTAACTATACATTTAGCGGCGCCGGCGGAATCGGCGGTTTTGGCTCCCTGACCAAGATGGGAAGCGGCACGCTCACGCTCTCCACTGTCAACAGTTTCACCGGCGCCACGGCCGTCGATGCCGGCACGCTGAAGCTCGTTGGCGACACGCTCCCTTCTCCAACGGCCAGCATCTCACCCGGCGCGGTTTTGGAATACGACGAGTCTACCGGCACCTATCAGTCCGCGATCACGTACTCCGGAGCCGGAACGTTGCGCGTGTCCGGTTCCGGCGATTTGGTTTTTGGCGCGTCCGGTGCCGTGAACGTGGACTTCTCCGCAGGCGGTCTGATTGATGTGGAAGGAGGCACGCTCACGGGCAGTTCCAGCTACGGAGGAAATTGGACTGGCAACCAGGCTTCGCTCAACATTGCCGGCGGCGCCATCTTCAACGCGGTGGAAGGCGGCGCTTCAGGCACAATGCAGATCGATGCGCTAACCGGAGCGGGTAACTTCCTGGGGGGGTATTCCGGAAACAGCAACGGAGGTTTGTCTACCGTCACGATCGGCGTGGCCGGTGGAAGTGGAACCTTCAGCGGCTCATTGCAAAACAACGCCAGCGCGCGCCTGGGCGTCATCAAGGCGGGCAGCGGGACCGAAACGTTCACCGGCTCGAACAGTTATACCGGTGGCACGACCGTCAATGCCGGAACGCTCGTCATCGGCGCAAATGGCGCGCTGCCGACAACCAGCGATGTTTCCATCACTGGCGGCAGGCTCCAACTGGCGGCCAATACGGGCGGCGAGACGTTGTCGTCCTTGTCCATTACTGATGGCGGATTGGATATCGACAACAACTACATCATCCTCAGCGATCCAAGCGGCAGCATAGATTCCACCATCCGCGGATACCTGGCGGCCGGCTACAATGGCGGAAATTGGAACGGCGCCGGCATCATGACGTCGGCCCCGACCGGCACCGCGTATGGTATCGGCTATGCCGATGGGGCCGACGGCGGGATTTCCGGAATTGCCTCCGGCCAACTCGAAGTCAAGTACACGCTGTACGGCGACACGAATCTCGACGGCACGGTCAACAGCGTGGACTTCGGCAACATGGCGGCCAACTTCGGCAAGTCTGGAACCGTCTGGGACCAGGGGGATTTCGATTACGACGGGGTCGTCAACAGCATCGACTTCGGAT
>DATAWP010000077.1:0-36706 GCA_036267155.1 Tepidisphaeraceae bacterium | reverse complement strand
CCACATGGAACCAGAACGTTGAACCCAGGCCCACGCGGCTCGTCATCCCGATCTTGCCCCGCATGAGCTGGACCAGCCGTTTCGAGATGGCGAGGCCGAGGCCGGTGCCGCCATAACGGCGCGTCGTCGAGCCATCCGCCTGGGTGAAGGCCTGGAAAAGCCGCGCTTGCGCCTCGGGATCGATCCCTATGCCGGTGTCGCGCACCTCGAAACGGATGACCGCGTCATTAATCGTCTCCGTCAGCGCCGTGACGGAAAGGACCACCTCGCCCTGACTCGTGAACTTGATCGCGTTGCCCACGAGATTGTTGATGACCTGCCGCAGCCGGCCCGGATCGCCGCGAATCTGCGTGGGCGTGTGCGGGTCGAGAAAGCTGGCCAGTTCGATCCCCTTGTTGTGCGCCTGGACGGCGAGCAAATCCATGATGCCGTCGATCGCCTCACGCAGGTCAAAATTAACCACCTCGAGGTCGAGCTTCCCGGCCTCGATCTTCGAAAAGTCGAGGATGTCGTTGACGACGATGAGCAGCGATTCGCCGCTCATGCGGATCGTCTCGGCGAAGGTGCGCTGCTCGCCTTCCAGCTTGGACATGAGCAGCAGGTTGGTCATCCCGATCACGCCGTTGAGCGGCGTGCGGATTTCGTGGCTCATATTGGCGAGGAAATCGCTCTTGGCGCGGCTGGCGGCTTCGGCGGCCTCCTTGGCCAACTTCAGCGTGTCCCGCGTCGCGGCCAGTTCGGTGTTACGCCGATTGGCCAGGGCCGTGCGCTCGGCGATCTGCCACATTTCCTTCTCCCCGCGCCGGCAGGAGGCGATCAGGAAGATGTCCTCGAAGACGACCCAGCCGGCATGTTCCACCCACCGCCATTGGCTGGCGACGAGGACGCCGTAGACCGATTCGGGAAAATACATTCCGCGGAGAATGTGATCGGCGGCGACGACGATGGTGGCGGGGATCAGCACCCGCCAATCTCGGTAAAACGCCAGAAACGCCAGAGAGCCGAACACATGAAAGTGCGTTTCGATCCGCCCGCCGCTCAAATGAATGAGCAGGGCGGACGTCAGCATCTGGCAGACTGAGATGGTGTAGCGCGTGACCGTTTTGCCCGCGTAGAAAAAGCCCAGAAAGATCGGCGGAATGCTGATTGCTCCGCCCAGCAGAACCGCCGTCATCACGTGCGGGTGTAGACGGCTGGTCGATCCTTCCCACGTCAGCGGGCTCACGACATAGGCGACGATGATCTCGGCGATCCATTGAAACACCATCAGCCAGGCGAACAGTCGATCCGTCCGCTGCAGGATCTGCTGGCGATGGTCCAGAAAAAGTTCCGTCGATCCGGGGATCGGCAGTCGTTGAAAGTTGATCGCGGTCATTGATTCGGGCTCCGGGATTTGGATGGCGTCGGCTGATCGAACAGCGAACAGCCGAAGACGGCGGTTTCACCCGGGCGAGTCGTAGCGGTCGCCGCCGTGTTGTGATGAAGGACAAGATTGACGATGGCGTCAGCCCCGGCGTTGTCGCCGCCGTGGCCGCGCGATTCGGTGATCCCACCTTGGAACAGAAGATGGCCGGCTGGGTCGTACAGGGCGGTTTGGCCGCTGGTGAACGCTCCAAAGCGTTTGGCTTCGACACCGTTGGGATCGCAGGCGGCAAAAACGCCTGGAATTCTGGCCGCGTCACGCCAGAGAGTGGTTTTCTCCCAGCCGCTGGCGAATCCGCCGGGTCGAATAAACAGAGCGTGCGCGATCAGCTTGCCCTGGCAGATGGTCATCAGCCGAGTGAGTTCGTCAACCGTGGCGTCGCTGCATGGACATTGAGGATGCATAAAAACGACGAGGGTGAAGCGTTGTGACTCAAGGGGAATGCTGGTTCCCGCTGGCCACGCGCTGCCAAGCTTTTGCTGCTGGCCGGGTGTGTATTCATATCGCCAAAGCGAGGCAAAGCCTCCGGCTGTTAGCGAAGCCCAAATCAAACCGGCGGTCCACGCCAAAATGGCTCTGCGGGTGCGAAACATGGATCTCCCTCCGCCCCAGCCCGCTTCGGCACTCGCTTGTAGCGGGAAGGCATTCAATATCTCGGCCGGATTTGCGCGGTCATTAACGTGGCACACCACGGCTGGCGCCGATAACACTGAGCCGATCGTTGTTGTTATCGGGCTTCGCTGATCGCAGGAAGACGCGTCCTCGCGGGGGAGTTTGCCTGCCGCTACAATCGTCTTCGGTATGTCTCACGACCTGTACGAATCACCCTTGGTCGAGCGCAACGCCAGCGAAGAGATGTCGCGGCTCTTTTCCGCCCGTAACAAATTTGGACTTTGGCGCCGGCTTTGGCTCGAACTTGCCCGATGCCAGCGCGATTTGGGACTGACGCGCATCACCCCCGAGGCCCTGAGCCAAATGGAGCGGGCCCTGGACGACATCGACTTCGCCTCGGCGGCGCAGTGGGAAAAACGTTTACGCCACGATGTCATGGCGCACGTTCATGTTTTCGGCGAGGCTGCGCCCGCCGCGCGGGAAATCATTCACCTCGGGGCGACCAGCCAATTTGTCGTCGATAACGCCGATCTGATTATTATGCGCGATGGCATGAAGCTGCTGGCCGGCCGATTGGCGGCGGCGATTGATGCCTTGGGCCGATTCGCGATGCAGTGGAAAGACTTGCCGACTCTGGCCTACACGCATTTCCAGCCGGCGCAGCTCACCACGGTTGGGAAACGGGCGGCATTATGGGCGAATGAACTGGCTATGGACCTGGAAGAGCTGGAATATCGGACCAAGACCCTGAAGTTCCGCGGGGTCAAGGGAACCACCGGGACGCAGGCCTCGTTTCTGGCTTTGTTTGATGGCGACCATTCCAAGGTCGAGGCGCTCGACCAAAAAATGAGCAATCGCTTCGGATTTTTGCAGTCGTTTATTATGACCGGCCAGACGTATTCGAGGAAAATAGATGCCCAGATTGTCGCTAGTTTGGCCGGTATCGCCGCCAGCGTCCACAAATTCTGCAATGATATCCGGCTTCTGGCGGGTTTAAAGCAGATGGAGGAGCCTTTTGAGCAGGAACAGGTCGGTTCCAGCGCGATGGCATACAAGCGAAACCCCATGCGCTGCGAACGGGCAACGGGCCTAGCCCGGTTCGTCATTAGCCTGGTCTCATCTCCGCTGCAAACCGCGGCGGAACAATGGTTTGAGAGAACCCTGGACGATTCGGCCAACAAACGGCTCAGCATTCCCGAGGCGTTTCTCGCCATCGATGGATGTCTGCTCATCGTCGCCAATGTGGCACAGGGATTGGTCGTCTATCCGAAAATCATACAAGCATTTGTCATGTCAGAGCTTCCATTCATGGCGACGGAAGAGATTCTGATGGCGGCGGTGCGGGCTGGGGGGGATCGGCAAGTGTTGCACGAGGTCATCCGCCGTCACTCGCAGGCAGCGGCGAGCCAGGTGAAGGATTTGGGCAATCCAAACGATCTTCTGGAACGCCTGGCAAAAGATCCGGTCTTTGCGGGCGTTGACTTGGCAAAAGTGCTCGATCCGGCCCGATTCACGGGCCGGGCGCCGCAGCAGGTGGAACGCTTCATCAATGATGTTGTAGAGCCAATTCGCCAGCATTATCGGTCTTATCTATCACAAACTACCAATCTTAAGGTCTAAAGCGGTCCACCGCAGAACGCGATTGGGCATCGTATCATTTATTTTAACTATTTTGAGTGATTTTGATCGAACTAAGGGAACGGTCAATGCGTTTTAGTGGTTGTATTTCTCGAAAATCGGAGTTATCTTTTCGCTATTCCGGTGTGGGAAGTGCATTATGGAAGTACAATCAATCAGCGGCCTAGACAGCGTTCAGCCTCTTTTTCCCGCAGTCCAGTTTGTCGGTGAATCGCCTGTTATTGCTAATTTGAAGCAAACAGCCGGCGATATTGCCCGACGTCGCTCCACGGTGATGATCCTGGGCGAAACGGGGTGCGGTAAAGAAATGCTGGCGCGCTTCATTCATAACAATTCGACGAGGGTCGACAAACCCTTTATTCCCGTCGATTGCTCCTCATTGAGCGACACGCTCTTTGAGAGCGAATTGTTCGGGCATGTGAAGGGCGCGTTCACGGGGGCAACCCGTGATTCGCTCGGCTTCATTCGCGCCGCCGACAGCGGAACCCTCTTTCTCGACGAGATCGCGGACTTGAGCCTGCATCTTCAGGCCAAGCTTCTGCGCGTCTTGCAGGAAAAGTGCGTCGTGCCCGTCGGTGATTTCCGCGCACGCCCGGTGGACATCCGCGTGATCAGCGCCACGAATCGGCCGCTCGAGGCCATGGTTCGCGAAGGAACATTCCGGCAGGATTTGTTCTTCCGTTTGAACGTCGTCGTGCTGAAGCTTCCTCCGCTTCGTGAGCGTAAAGACGATATCCTCTCGTTGGCCGAACACTTCCTCAAGGTGCAGTCCGATCTCTACGGCGAGCCGGTCAAGACCTTGGAACCCCAAACGGTTTCGATGTTGCAGGAATACTCGTGGCCCGGAAACGTGCGCGAGCTGTCCAACGTGATGGAACATGCCCATGTGATCGCGGCTTCTCAGCAGGTAACGGTTTCCGATCTCCCGCCGCGTCTACAGTCTTCCAGCGGCGTGGATTCGCCTGAAGATCTCAGTCTTCAGGACATCGAACGCTGCACGATCGCCAAGGCCCTGAAGAAGATGAACTTCAACAAGGCGGCCGCGGCAAGGTTGCTGGGAATCAATATCCAGCGTCTGAATCGCCGGATTATCCGATTGCAGATTCGGATTCCCGAGCCTCAGCGCTAAACACAGCCGGAATTTCAAATGAGCCCGCAAAAGCCCACCGCGTTCCGGTGGGCTTTTTTTCGCGCCGCCCCATTCTGCAATTTGCAGTTCTTTCGCCCCGGTCGTAATCTCGATGCGGCATGAGCGACATGACGATCGATCCTGTCACGCGGCCGTTTTCCGCGACGATTACCCCTCCCGGCTCCAAGAGCGTCACCAATCGCGCCTTGATCCTCTCGGTGCTGGCCATCGGCCGAAGCACCCTGAGCAACGTCCTGTTTGCCGACGACACGCGCGTGATGCTCGATGCCCTGCGCCAGCTCGGGTTTGAACTGGACATCAGCGAGTCGAGCCATACGGCCATCGTCGGCGGCAAGGATGGGCGAATCTCGGTCGCCGCCGCCCGGCTGTCGTGCGGAAATTCCGGCACCACGATCCGATTTCTCACCGCCCTGTGCGCCCTGGGCCGGGGCGAATATGTTCTGGACGGCGCACCGCGCCTGCGCGAACGCCCCATCGCCGAACTGAGCGAGATGCTTCACCACCTCGGCGTGCGCGTGCGTTATGTCGAGCGGCACGGCTTCGTGCCGATTCTTGTGCATGCCGATGAATTGCCCGGCGGACTGCTGCATGTGGGGGCGGCCCAGACCAGCCAGTTTCTTTCGGCCATCCTGATGGTCAGCCCCTACGCCCGCCACGAGGTGCGCGTCGATCTGACGGATCGCCAAACCAGTTGGCCGTATGTGACCCTCACGATGCAGATGATGGACGCCTTCGGCGTGACGCCCGAATTGATCCGCGATCCGATCACCCAGGAGCCCAAGACCATCATCGTTCCCCTCGGCCATTATGTTGGCCACAAATATGCGATCGAGCCGGACGCCAGCAACGCCAGTTATTTCCTTGCCCTCGCCGCGATTCATCCCGGCGCCAAGATCACCGTGAGCGGCCTTGGCCGTCAAAGCCTTCAGGGCGATGTCGGATTCGCCCAGGTCCTCGCCCGCATGGGCGCAGCCGTGGTCGTGAACAAGGATTCCATCGAGGTCACCGGCACGGACCAATTGCACGGTATCGAAGCAGACCTCTCTCCCATGCCCGACACCGCGCAAACCCTGGCCGTCGCAGCCCTTTTCGCAGATGGCCGCACAACCATTCACGGCCTGGGCACCCTGCGCGTGAAGGAAACCGACCGCCTGGCCGCATTGCAAACCGAATTGACCCGCCTGGGCGCGACCGTTGCCATTGAAGGCGACACTCTGCTGATCGATTCCCCGGCGAAAATCCGCCCCGCCGAGATCGCGACGTACGACGATCATCGCATGGCGATGAGCTTTGCCTTGGCCGCTACCAAGGCCCCCGGCGTGGTGATCAAGGACGCCGAATGCGTCAACAAGACCTATCCGAATTATTTCCGGGATTTACACCACGTCCTGCACGCCACGTCGCCCTCATAGACGGCTTAGACATATCGGACCTCGGGAAAACAGGAGCAAATCTTACTTGTATTCGATAATTGCGTCTTGTTGATGGACCGATACAAGACGTGGATGACAAGGTGCGTGGCGAATCGTTTCGTGCGTTGCGAACCGCTTCGCAATTTTTGAGATTGTGCCATGGGGACCGTTGAATCTGCTGATCTTCAGGGTTCGGAGAGAAGCTCCTTAACCTTCTGCGGTAGGTTGCGGGAGTTTTTCTTCAATTGGTTAGGCGCCAACGATTCCGCGCCCGCGCCGACCGTTTCCACCGAAATGGACGACTCGGACGATTCCGCGCCGGCAGACCACGCCGAGGCTCAGTTCGTCACCGCGCCCGGGGGGTATCGAATTCGCGTGCCCAACGGCAGCGAAACCGACCAGAACATTCGGGACATGCTGCCGTCGGTTCGAGACAGCCTGGCGCAGCTTCCTCCGTTGCCTTACGTGGTCACGGAGCTTCTACGCGAAATTAACAACACTCAATCCTCCGCGTCGAGCCTGGCAAAAATCGCGTCGAGCGATCCGTCGCTTGCCGCCTCATTGCTGCGAACGGTCAACAGCGCCGCGATAGGGCTGTCGCGAAAAATCACTTCCGTCAGCGAAGCCGTCAGCTATCTGGGCTTCGCCACGGTCAAGTCGATCGTGGTGCGCTTGCGCCTGCGGGATGTGCTGAAGGCGCAGACGCCTCAAGCGCGGCAGGATTCGCAGGACATCTGGGTCCACTCCCTGGCCGTCTCCTACGCGGCCGAGTGCCTGGCGGCAACTGCCGCCGGCGTCGATCGCGGTTTCGTCTCCACGCTGGGCCTGCTCCACGACATCGGCAAGCTGGCGGTGATCGCCAAGCTTCCCGAGCAGGCCGATGCCCTGCGAAAATCCGCAGCCGACGATCCAAACGAAGACCCCCTCGCCGCTGAACGACGAATTCTTGGCGTCGATCACGCCCACCTGGGCGGCGAATTGGCGGCCGCATGGAAGCTCCCCGCCGACCTGGTTCAGGCGATTCACTGGCATCACCACCCGGCCAGCGCGTTTCACGTCAGCGATCCGCTCCCTCTGCGCAAGGCCGTTCATGTGCTGCAGATCGCCAATCAGTTGGCCAAGTATTGCTATCCCTATTGCGACCAGATGCAGATCGAGAAACTGCCGGATGAGACGTTCGCGCTGGTGGGTCTGGAACCGTCGATCATGAAACTGCTCAATTCACGGATGAAGCAGACGATCGGCCGGGCGATCTTCTTCGCCGATTCCAACAACGATCAGCAGAAAGCGGCCACGCCGAGGCGGTTCCTCCGACCGTTGACCGGCGCGCAAGCCGTGGCTTGCGTGAATGCCGCCGGCGAACCCTCAACGCGGGTGGCCGTGGATGACGACGGCGTTGCCAAAATGTTCCGCGGCTCGCCTTGCGAGGTCGGTGAAATTACCGTGGCTAAAGCAATCGATCAGGATGGCCTGCATCTCATCTGCCATCCATGGGAAGCGAACATCGACAAATGCGTTGTGTTGGCCAAAAAGGTTTTGACCGGAGCGAACGTCTCCGACGAATCTCGCTCCGCCGCTTCGATCGCGATCAGTTCCCTGCTGCCGAATCTCGCGGCGTTGTGCTCCGACCAGGAGACGATCGAGTTGTCCGTGCAAATGGACCGAAAAATATCGCTCGCCCTGCGCACGCCCGCCCTGGCCGCGTCGCGCCGGGCCGGCAAAGATGTGTCACCCGCGTCGGCCTGCCGTCTGGCCGAAGCCGACGTGGTTCACGCCCTGAACCTCGACTGGATCGACAAGGTGATCATTTCCTCCAGCGGCGACGCCATGGTCTGCGTCATAAGCTAGATCATTTTCGACCATCGCGCACTTTTTCGATTCCCACAACAACTCGGAAATACTGAAGCCCGCGAATCAGGCTTGTGATTCACGGGCCGCAAGGCAAGCGGAGAGGGGGGGATTCGAACCCCCGAGACGGTTTAAGCCGCCTACAGCATTTCCAGTGCTGCTCCTTCAGCCACTCGGACACCTCTCCAAATTGCGCTTCCCACAAAGCAACCGCGGCAGTGTAGCCAATGCGACGGCCGTTTCCACTGCCGATCGCCGAATCAAAACCGTTGTAAAAAAATGGTTATCGTTTGGCGGTTGGCGCCAAAGCACCATTTGTGTGGTCGCGCGGCGTGTCCGAACGGATGTCTCGCATCGGAAATTTTGAATGTCCAATGCCGACATTCGCTGCTATCGCTATTTTGCAGCGTCTTCCCCGGGCCGGCCGATGGTCACCGTTCGTGATCCGAAGTCGATTTGATCCGCAAACAAGACCAGATGCCCGTCGAGGATGCCGAGTTGTCCGGAGACGGAGACGTGACCCTTGGCGCCGGGATCGAAAGCCGCATCTGGAAACACCAGCCGCTGTCCGACGTCGACGGTGCCGGTGGCGCCGGCGTCGTTACGCAGGCGCAGCAGCAGATGCGGATTGGGTTGGCCGACCAGGCTGACCGCTTTAATGGCGACGATGCGGCCTTCAAATTTAACGATCTTCGGCGCGACGGCTGGCGCCGGCCGGGTGGTGGGGACGGACCATAGTTCGGAATCATCGGGCTTTGGCGCGGGATTGACCGTATGTGCCGGACCATGGGCCGGTGAACTCGGTTGACTCAAACGGGAGTAGGGAACAGGAGGCGGTGCGGGCTCCGCCGGAAATCCGGCCGACGATTGGCCCGGGGGGATCGGCATATAGTCCCATTGCCCGGTGCCCCAGTTGAATTGGAAGGGATTGTAGTTCGACGCCGAGTAGAAATTATAAGCGGGATTCACCGGATAGATCGGCCCGACGCGCGAATCGACCTGCGGCTGTGCCTGCCATTGTCCCCATGCGATTACCGCCAAACCGACAATCAACGCCGCAGACAACATGGAAATCCATCGTTTCATGGCAGCCATCCGGATAAAGAAATCGCCTTGGCCGAAACCGAAAATTTCAATCCCGACGCCAACGCCAGAAGCACCTCGGAAACGAGTGTAAGCCCTATTCGTCTTAGCGCCCATGCGCATAAAGACGGCCTGCGATGACGATTTGTAATTGTTTACCGTCGGAGGGCACACGCGGGCGATCGCGGCCCAAAAAGTTGCACGCATTGTGCCCTGGCTTTTTGTCCGCGATGCGGCTGCAAAGCGTCATCGGTCTGAGCGACGATTATTGACCGATTTGGCTCGTCTTGTTGTTACTCGCGCAGCCATCAGATGCGGTGGAGCCGATGAGAGCGAAAATCAGTCCGCACGCCAGGCAGACAAATCCGATCCATGCATTGACAAAATTAGTAGCAATATTGCCGTTAGTGTAATTAGACAGGCCGGCATTGCTGGCGAATTGTTGGGTCAGATGGCCGATGTGGGGGTACGCCAGACCGGCGCCGCCGGATATGGCGGCCATGATGAGCAGCACCAACGGAAGGCTGAATCCCCAGAGCGTCAGGCCGCGCATCCATCCGCCACCGATGCTCAGCCGGCTGGCGAGCATTCCGCCGACGAAATATGCGATGCAGGTGGTGACGATCATCCAGACGGCCGCGCCGGCGCCGAAAGCGAGCACGCCGTTTTCAGTGACGCCGACGTGACAGCCGAACATCAGGCACTCCGACAAGGCGCCGATGCCCAGCGTGACAACCGTGCCGGCGACGACCGAGCCCCAAAATGACGGCAGCGGATATCCGAAATCGTTCAGATCGGTGGAAGTGGCCACGATCGTCTCCTGGGTGACAAACCCGCGATCGGTGTGGCCGACTACTTCAGTGGGATTTTGACTGACCATGATAACACCTCGCAAATGTGGCCCTCCCTGGCTCAATACCTCGGTGCGAGGCGGCTAGCAGACTCTGCCGGTTACCAACGTCTCGCGACCTCATCATGCGATGAGGTGCAATCCGCGTTCCGACCGCTGCCAGCCGCTGAAATGCGAGATCGCCGCGTCAGCGTGTCGCCCACGTGAGCTTCCCCGCCTGAAGATTTTAGAAAAATGTGCAACTCGATCGGAGTTCGCACCTGTCATTTGAAGTAGTCGAACACGTTATCTATACACGTTAATTGGTCACGAAAGGAGCTTTTCCATGAAGAAGCAGTTGTCACTTACGTTGGCGGCCACGATGGCTTTTACCGGATGCTCAATTGCCGCAACGGTCAATTCGTCGGGCGCGCCGCATGCCATCACCAGCGCGATCAATCCCGGCATCCAGGTCAAGGACAGCCTCGATGCCGCGAACATTCACAAAGCGATCGTTGATCTCGTAGCGGATGCGCTGACGCCGAAGGACATGGATCAACTGGTCCACCGATTCACCAACTCGGATCAAAAGCGAATCGAGAATTCCAGCACGTACAAACAGAACGACGGCAAGCTGCTCGATGATTGCGTTGGGCGGATCAACAACGACTGGAAGAAGGCGTACGGACACGATTTCAGCATCAAGGAGACCTCTGTTTTCAAGCCGGATTTTTACTCCATCGAACAATCCACGGCCGGGGCCGATAAGGAATTGGCACAGGACGTGACCGCGAATTCTTCCATGGTCCATCATGCGCTGGCGCACGACCAGAAGATCGCGATGGTGACGCTGAAGGCCACTCACAACATGGCGGAGCTGAAGGTGCCGTTGATTTATGAATCCGGCAATTGGCGGATCAACGTTCCGAACAACGAAGACGCGTCGGCGCTGCGTCAGAATCTGGTGGATCATCTGTCGGCCGTGAGCGACGCCAGTGCGCATTGGCCGAAGGATGAGGATGTCGCGTACCGAATGGTCACCCGGCATGTTTTGTTGGCGGCGCTGAATCAGCCGGTGACGCATTCAGGGCATGCGGGTAAATAGCGGATCACCCACGGCCCAAGCCACAGGATAGCCATCCTGTGGCTTTTGCGGGGGGCGCAAAACTCCGCGTCATCGCCGCGATGTCATGTCCAATTCGACGACGTCGTTTTTGAAGAACAGGGCGACCGTCCAGTCGATCACGATCCGCAGCTTGCGGTCGAAACGGGGCATTTGAAGCAGGTAATAGGTGCGCCATACCCACCAGGCGACAAAGCCGTAGATTTTAATTCCGTACACGCGGCCGATCCCTTTGTGGCGACCCAGCGCGGCCAGGGTTCCCTTGTTGCTGTAGATGAACGGGCGCGGCTCGGCGCCGCGCATGACCGCGGCCATATTCTTGCCGAGCAGACGCGCCTCGCGCAAGGCATGCTGCGCCAGCGGGGGATACGGTTTGCCCTGTGCATCGGGAATGGCGGCGCAGTCTCCCAGCGACCAGATATTCGGATGCGATCTGGACCGCATCGTGCCCTCCACGGCCACCCGGCCTTTGCGGTCTTTTTCCACCGGCAGCGTGGAAATCAACGGATTCGGGACGACGCCGGTCGCGAGGACGATTGTGTGGGATTCGATTTCCTCGCCGCCGGGAAGGCGCACCGTTGATGGGCCCATCGAATCGACTCGCGTGTTCAACCGGACATTGACGCCGCGTTTGGCCAATGTTTTGGCCGCGTAATCGCCCAGATCCTCGTCCAGTTCCGGAACCAGGCGCGGGCCGCCTTCGATCAGCTCAAAGCGGATATATTTTTTATCCACGCGCGGATAGGTCTGATGGATGCTCTCAATAAACTCCGTCAGTTCGCCCTGGAGTTCCAATCCCACCAGCCCGCCGCCGACGATGACGAACGTGAGTAAGGCCCGTTTAAGCTTTTCGTCGGTTTCCGCGTCGGCCCGCTCGAAGAGGCGGATGCAGTGATTCCGGAGAGTGATGGCGTCGTAAAGTGTTTTGAACGTCCGGGCTTTGTCCGCGCCGGGAATGATTTGGGTGTTGGTCACGCCGCCCAGCGCCAGGACCAGGTGATCGAATTCAAACCGGCGCACTTCGCCGTGTGTCAGTTTGGCCTCCACGGATCGGCCATCGATGTCGATGCTCTGCACCGTCGCCTGGGCGAACTGAATACCTTGGAACATGCGGCGGATCGGCGTGACGGCGTGGCGCGGCTCCAACACGCCGCTGCCCGCCTCGAACAACAACGGCGTCATGAGGAAATAATTTTCCTTGCTGATCAGCGTGATGGAATTGTCCGAGGCGTCTTTCCAATGCCGTCTCAGCGAGCGCGCGGTGTGAACGCCTCCGAATCCACCGCCGAGAATGAGGACCCGCGTGCCGGGTTTTGCCGAGGCCATAATTTTTCCAGGACGCAATCATAATCGGGCGCGGAGTGCCGGCATGGGAATGGCAAAACATTTTTTTTGGAATTGGGTCAACCGAAGCGAAGCCTTACATCTGCGACGGCGATTTCGACGAAGGTGAGACATTCCCTTGGACCGGGAAACGGGCGGGATCGATTTGGGAGGCTTGGCGGAGCATTTGGGCGATCGTCTCGATATCCGTTGCCGCAGAATCGATGGCCGCGGACGCTTTGAGTTGTTTTTCGGATCGGGCGGCCAGCTCGCTGACCTGGCGAAGTCCGAACAGGCCGGCCGTGCCCTTCAGATCGTGCAGCAGCTTTTGAAGCTTGGCGATGTCCGCGTCCCGCATGGCCGACATCAGCTTCTCCGTCTGTTTGGGGATGTCGGCGAGGAAGGCGGGGAGAAACTTGACGCAGGCGGATTGAATCGGCTCGAGCTGTATCAGGCCGTCGCTGCAAGCAGCGGCGGGGGCGGATGCGGGGGCGGTGTCGGCGGTCGGCGCTGGCTGATCGTCCTGCCGGGCCGCCAGGTAATGACCCAGCAAAGCGAGGAGTTGCCGGCGATCGATGGGCTTGGTCAGATGCTCGTTGCACCCGGCGGCGAGGCATTTCTCACGGTCGCCCGCCATCGCGTTGGCGGTCACGGCGATGATCGGCTCGGAATATCCTTCGTTTCGCAGCAGGGCGGTGGCGCCGTAGCCGTCCAGTTCCGGCATCTGCATGTCCATCAGGATGACGTCGAACGGCGTGCCGGTCGCCTTCGCCTTCATCGCCCGCTCGCACGCAACCTGGCCGTTTTCCGCCACGACCACTTCCAATCCCGCTTCTTCCAGAAAATAACAAATGACCCGCTGGTTGTGGATGCCGTCTTCGGCAAGGAGGATGCGGCCCCGTAATTTCGAGCCTTTGGATGGTTGGTCGGTTGTCTGGGCGTCGGGATTGCTCGGCTGGCCGATCGCTTCGCGGGGATTCACCACCATCTCCACACCCTGAAGATCGCCGACGCTGACCGTGACGATGAAGCGGCTGCCGCAGCCGGGGCGGCTTTGCACCTGGATGTCCCCGCCGAGCATCTCGGCCAAACGCTTGCAGATGGAGAGCCCCAAGCCGGTCCCGCCGAAGCGGCGGGTGGTGGAACTGTCGCCTTGCGCGAATGGCTGGAACAGACTTTCGATCTGCGCCGGCTTCATCCCGATCCCGCTGTCGATGACATCGATCCGCAGCCGCGGCCCGGCCGGAGATTCCGTTTCCAGGCTGACGGTGATCTGGATGCCGCCGGACTGGGTGAACTTGACCGCGTTGCCGATCAGGTTCAGCAGGATTTGCCGCAGCCGGGTCGGGTCGGTCCGGATGGTCTTGGGAATTGGGCCGAGATAACTCACCTCGCACTGCAAATTTTTCTCCCGGGCGCGCACGCGCATCAGCGAGACGGATTCGTTGACGATCTGGCACGGGCTGCACGCGAGGCGCTCAATTTGAATCTTGTTGGCCTCGATCTTGGAGAGATCCAGGATGTCGTTGAGGATGGTCAGGAGATGTTCTCCCTGCCGCCGGATGGTCTGTATGTATTCGAGCTGTTCGCTGTTGAATTGTCCCTTGTCCAGCAGCATGTCGGCATAGCCGAGGATGGCGGCCATGGGCGTGCGAATCTCATGGCTCATGTTGGCCAGAAATTCGGATTTGGTGCGGCTGGCGATCTTGGTTTGCTCCACGATCGCCCGCATCTCCGCGGTGCGCTGTTCAACGCGTTTTTCCAGATCGTCGTGCGATTTGCGAAGATCCTGCTCGGCGCTCTGAAGCTCCTGGTTCTTTAGCGAAAGCTCGCGGTTGCGGGTTTCCAACTCCAGCGACGCCGAACGCATTGAGCTTTCGACAATTTCACGATCGGTATCGAAATCGGCGTAGGCTTTCTCCACCAGGGCGACGAAGTGGTCCCACGGCGCCGGTAACGGGGCAGAGTCCTTGAAGTCGGCCTCTCCGAGCACTTGTTTCAATTGTTTGACAAGAAGTGAATGCATCGATTACGCCGCCCCGCGAACCTCACCGGCACTGAAAAGCCCGATAACCAGCGCGTGGGCTGCGCGGGTCGGATCTCGTTCACGATCGGCATGTCGGAAAAGCTTCCGGCCTCCGGATGAGGCGAGATGGAATATCTATCGGATTACACGCCGGACTGCTTAATGGCTGCGGGTATCACGAATTTCACAGCATGTCCGATCACCATTTTCGATGGCCTGATCCACGAGAATACGACAATGCCATCACGTTTTGCGGCGAGAATTGCGGCCGATAAGTCATCTATTTTCATTCAATAAACCGTGGAAAATAGATATAATGATGTGTGGTCTAAGTGCATTTAAAATATATATATACATCATTTTATTAGGCAGGATGCGTGATCGTTTCCACAGCGTATTCCGCATTTTTTACCATATATATCTTGCAATTTTTACTGCTCGGTGAGATAATTATTTCGAACATATCATTCGGTATGTATACGGAGGGTTGAAAATGGTCATGTATCGGTCGGGAATGCGTCTGTCTACAAATCAGCTTCAAGAGTCGGGCAATCATTCATCGCGGAAAAAGTGGTTGATGGCTGCAGCCGCGGCGGTTGCTTTGGAAATGCTTCCGCTGCCGCAAGCGGCGCGCGCCGATTTGGTGATTTGGACCAATGGCTCGGCGAATGGACTGTGGGACAACACATCTGCTAATTGGAACGATCTGACGAATCCCCCCACTACGACGTACGCCGACGGCGATCAGGTGCAGTTCAGCGGTTCCAGTCCCGGCGGCAGCCTCGCCATTGGCAATGTCACCGGCGCGACGCCCAACGGCGTTTCCCCCGCCTCCGTCGAGTTCACAACCGGAAGCGACAGCTACACGTTCACCGATGCCACCGGCGATACGCTCGGCATTCAGGGCGCCATCCCGCTGACATTGGATTCAGATTACACCGGAACGGTCTATCTCAGCGGACAAGACAGCATCACGGGCACCGCCACCGTAAACGGCGGCACGCTTCAGCTTACGGGCAGCGGCGCGTCGACGCTCGGCACAGGCAACATCGTACTTAACGGCGGCAACGTTGCCTTTCAGCACAGCCTCACCGCTTTCGCCAATAATATCACTGCGGACCAAGCCACCAGCGGACTCGTCTCAAACAGCAGCGGCGACAACGTCGTCTTCGTCGGCACCCTTTCGAGTACTGTTGGCGCCACGACGAGCAACACAGTGCTGAATTTCAGCGGCGGCTCGACGGATTCAGTGGCTCCCCTCACCGCGACCAACAATTGGGCGGGATTCACCGGGACTCTAAATTGGGGCAGCACTGCACAGGTTTTGCGTCTTCAAGCCATTGGCGCCGGTGACACGGTAGGCAGCAGCACGGCATTATTCAATCTGGGCACCGGCACCGGAACCCTCGAGATGGAAAACGCCACCGGCGTTGTTCTTTTGGGCGCACTCGAAGGTGGCGCCACTACTACACTTGCCGGCGCCACGCATTCCGGCAGCAACACCAACAGTTACGGTGAATTTGTGATCGGAGGCGCAGGGCTCGATACGACCTTCAATGGCATCATCACGCAAGGCGCCGAGCGCGGCAGCATCGAGGTGACGGGGGGAGGTTCGCTGACGTTGACTAATGCCAGCACCTATTCCACCAAGACCGGCTCGGCCCCGAATTACATCGGTGCAGGCACGACCATCTTGGGCAATGGCCAGGAACCTGTCGCGGGCGTCCTTTACAGTTATCTTACCGCCAACGCCTCCAACGGCGGTGGCAAACTTTACGTCAGCAACACCACGGGTTCGGCTACGGGCAGTTCGCCGGTCTACGTTGAAGGGGCATCGTCGGCAACCAACAATGGCAACGGTATTTCGGGCGGTACTCTCGGCGGTGACGGAATTATCCAAGGCGAGGTGAGCACCGTCGCCAACAGCGTCAATGAAGCGGGCGACAGCGCTCCGGTTCTTGCCAATTTCGCCGCCGGCGCCCACATCGCACCGGGTGCAGTGGGCTCGAATACATTGCCCGTTTTGACTCTGAGCGGCGGTCTGGATGTGGGCGACTACACGAACCTGGATTTCTCCCTGGATGCATTGCCGACTGACACCGACAACTCCATGATTGCCGTTTCGAACACCACCTCCGGCAACGGCCAGGTCGCCAACGCCCTGACGCTTCCGGGCGATGGCAATGTCGAAGTGAATTTCAGTTGGCTCAATAGCAGCTCGCCGGAACTGGGTGTGGCCTACGATCTCATCAGCTACACCGGAACCGATTTGTATATTGGCGGCACCCCGGCATCCCTCGACTGGACCGCCGTCGGCGTTCCGGCCGGCGATACTGTTACGTTCGGCGACACCGGCCAGGGGATTGGTTCCAATCCGAACTACATTACCGCAACTTTCAATGCCGTGCCTGAACCGGCCAGCATCAGCCTGATCGGTCTAGGCAGCGTTTTCCTCTTGCGGCGGCGACGTCAGACACACCAGTCCGCTTGATGTGGGAAATCAGGTTTGTTCCTGAGTTAAGTAACCTGAGTTAAGTAAGAAGCCCCGGTCAATTTAGCCGACCGGGGTTCTTTGTTTGACGTACGAAGTTTGGCGCCCCGCTCGTCAAGCCTGTTTTGAACTGCCTGAAAGACGAAGGAGCGCATAAGATTACCGCGCTCATGGCCCAACAGACTATCCAACAGGCCTTCGATCTGGCACTTCAACACCACCGGGCCGGGCAATTGCACGAGGCCGAGCAGCTTTATCGGCGGATCCTTGCCAGCCGTCCCGAGCACATCGATGCGACCCAGAATCTGGGAATAATTGCCCATCAGCTTGGACGGAACGATGTTGCGGTGGATTTGATCCGGCGGGCCATCGCCCTCAATCCCGGCAACGCTCAGGCCCACTGCAACCTGGGCAGCATTCTGACGGAAATGGGGCAGCTCGATGAGGCCATCGCCGCTTGTCGCCAGGCCATAACCCTTAGTCCCAACCTGCCCGAAGCCCACAGTAATCTCGGCGATGCTCTGAAGCACAAAGGGCGGCTTGATGAGGCCATCGCGGCGTGTCGCCGGGCGATCGCCCTCAAGCCCAATTACGCGGAAGCCCACAACAATCTTAGCGTGGCATTGGCGGGCAACGGGCAACTCGACGAAGCCATCGCAGCCTGCCGCCAAGCCATCGCTTTCAAGTCCGACTTGCCCGAAGCCCACTGCAATCTCGGCAATGCCCTGAGAGATAAAGCCCAGCTCGATGAGGCCGTCGCCGCCTACCGCTTCGCCATTTCTCTCAGGCCGGCCTACGCTGAAGTCCACAACAACCTCGGCATAGCCTTGGCAGACCAGGGACAACTCGACAATGCCATAAGCTCATACCGGCGAGCCCTTCAACTCAAGCCCGGCTATGCCGAAGCTCACAGCAATCTGCTTCTGGCCCTGTTGTATCGTTCAGGTGATGAGGCCAAGGCGATTCTGGCCGAACATCGGGCTTGGGCCGACGCGCATGCCCGGCCACTGGAAAGCGAAATCAAGAATCATGGCAACGAGCGCTCTCCCGAGCGGCGTTTGCGCATCGGATATGTGTCGGCCGACTTTCGCCATCATCCTGTCGGTTACTTCCTCTTGCCGCTTTTCGAGTATCACGACCGGGAGAGTTTCGAGATTTACTGTTATTCCAATTCCAAGCGTCCTGACAGTCTTACAGACGGTTTCAAACGCGGTTGCGATGTTTGGCGCGACATCGCGGATCTTGCGGATGAGGAAGTTGCCGCTCGCGTCCGCTCCGATGCCATCGACATTCTGGTCGATTTGTCCGCCCATACGCACGGTAATCGGCTGCTGGTCTTCGCCCGCAAACCCGCTCCGGTTCAGGTCACCTATCTGGCCTATCCGGGAACAACGGGGTTGAACACCATGGACTATCGCTTCACCGATCCTCATTTGGATCCACCCGGTCAACGCCAGGATTGTTACACCGAGCAATCGGTCCGGCTGCCGCGAAGTTATTGGTGCTATCGGCCGTCGATCACCGACCCGGGAATCGGCCCACCTCCCGCGGCCGGCGCGGGCTTCATCACCTTTGGATGTCTGAACAATTTCTCCAAGGTGACGCCTGCTGTCCTGCACGCCTGGAGCGACATCCTCCTGGCAGTCCCCGATTCCCGTCTCATCCTGCATGCCGTCGCCGGCGGCCATCGTGACGTTGTCCGTAATAAATTTGCCAAATTTGGCGTCGACTCGGATCGCATCGGTTTCGTCGGATGGTTGCCCGCGGCCGAGTACATGGATCAATATCGGCAGATCGACATCGCCCTCGATCCCTACCCCTACGCAGGTGGGACTACGACCTGCAACGCCCTCTGGATGGGCGTCCCCGTGGTGACGCTTGCAGGACCGACCGCCATCGGCCGCGGCGGCGTGAGCATTCTAAACAATGTCGGCCTCACGGAACTGATCGCCCATTCTCCGGATGATTACGTGCGCCTCGCAACGGTGCTGGCCAACGATAAGGCCCGATTGGGCCATATCCGCTCAACGGCCCGCGAGCAAATGAAGCTCTCACCACTGATGGACGCCAAACAATTCGCTGCCGACATTGAAACCGCTTACCGCCAAATGTGGCGTGCGTGGGCTTTAGGGCGCAGATGATCGACTTATAATTTGTCCGTGGCCCAGGGCGTCAGACCCGAGCGCGAAAGGATAGAATAAGCCGGTGAAATCCACCGTCGACGAAATCCGCGCCCGGTTCGATCAGGAAGTCGAGCGGTTCTCGGTTCTGGAAACCGGGCAGTCCGCCACGATGGATGCGCCGCTGGTGCTCGATCTGATCACCGCCGCGGCGGCGGGGGTCACGCCGAAGGCCACGCGGCTGCTCGATGTCGGCTGCGGGGCCGGCAACTACTCACTGAAAATGCTTCAGCGATTGCCGGATTTGAATGTCACGCTCGTCGACCTCAGCCGGCCGATGCTCGACCGCGCCCATCAGCGCCTCTCGGCCGTGTCACGCGGCAACATCAATTTGGTCCAGGGGGATGTCCAGCAGATCGAGCTTGGCGAGGGCCAGTTCGACATCATCGTCGCGGCGGCCGTCCTGCATCATTTGCGGACCGACGACCAGTGGCGATCGGTCTTCGCCAAATTTCACCGCGCGCTGGCCGTCGGTGGATCGATCTGGATATCCGATCTGATCCAGCACACGCTTGGGCCGGTGCAAAACGAAATGTGGGCGCGATATGGCCAATATCTCGCCGATCTTAAGGGCGAGAAATACCGCGATCATGTCTTCGGATACATCGAGAAGGAGGACACGCCGCGGAGCCTGATGTTCCAACTCGATCTTTTGCGCGACGTGGGGTTCGCCGGAGTTGAAGTCCTGCACAAGTCCGCCGTTTTTGCCGCCTTCGGCGCAGTCAAAAAGTAGCGGCGATGTAAAGCCCCGCGGGTTTACGCCTTTCCCTGCTCCGTGGCCGACGGCGTCAGGATCGTCAGCTTATTATCCTTCATCTGTGCGATTCCCCCGTCGATCTGAAATGTTCTTGTCTGCCCCGAAGCCAGGTCCAGGCGTAGCCGACCCTTCCCAAGTTTGGCCAACAGGGGCGCCCGGTAGGTGAGAATTCCCAGTTGCCCGTCCGAGGCGGGAATGATTGCCTGGGTCAGCGATTCGTCCAGAATTTGCTGTTCCGGCGTGACGACAACACACGAGAAGGCCATGGGTTACTCCGATTTCTGCTCTGCCAAAGGGCCGGTAGTCTAGGACCGGCCGTCCCGGCGGTCAATTGGGGTGAATCCAGCGGGGAGGGACCTGGCGATTTTTCCCTTAGCGGCGGCGAAAAGCCGTTGCCAAAGAAGCCGGTTGTTATATGATTGATGTCGTTCAACTTGACCACCGCGCGATGCCGCGCGGTGGTTCGATTTTGGAGAGTGATAAATGCCGGGCCGATTTTTCGGCCGGCCGCCATTGGACAGGAGCCAGTGTCATGCCGTTGGTCAGTGCTAACGAGAAAGCCGCGCTGGAAAAGAAGCGTGAGGAACTCTATAAGGCGCAGATAGATGTGCAGGACCGGATCCGCAAGGCCGCCAGCCTCGGCGATCTGTCCGAAAACGCCGAGTACCACTTCGCCAAGGAAGAGAACCGCAGCATTCAGGGTCAGTTGGCCGAGTTGGAGCGGAAACTGAAGAACGCTTCCGTCGTCTCCAACGAGGCCGTTCCGGAAAACGTGGTTTTCATCGGCCACACCGTCAAACTCATGGATATGGACGATGACAGCGAAATGCTCGTTTGCATCGTGGGCGAAGCGCAGCCCGCCGCCGGTGGTGGCGACGTCACCAACGTCAGCGCCAACAGCCCGATGGGCGAAGCCCTGATCAAGGCCCACGTCGGCGATACCGTGAAGGTCCGGGCTCCGCGCGGCACCATGCAATTCAAGATTCTCGAAATCGTGCAGTAGCGGGCGCTGTGCAGCCGATTTTCTTCTGGTTCGGACGTCGCCACCTTAGCTCAGTGGTAGAGCAGCAGTTTTGTAAACTGCGGGTCGTCAGTTCAAATCTGACAGGTGGCTTGCGATAACTCATCGCGGCAGGCGAGCAAGAAACGCTTCCAAATCGCGCGCTCCATGCCCGGCGCCATCGCCAGTCGGCTGAAAGCGGCTTGGAGTTGGTTCTTCACGCGTATGGCTGAATCGGGACTATCCTCGGCGATATACCGGATAATCTCGATCAGATCATTCTCCGCGATCGGAGTAAGGTCGAATCGGCTCATGCCGTTTTCCTGCGTCGGGCGTGGCGATGCCGTTCAATCATCGCGTCGAGTTTTTTGAATGCTTTTTCGCCATCCACCAATTCGCCGCGCTCCGCCTGGGCGGCAGCCCGCCGAAGCTTTGCCTTGAGTTGATGGTACGCCTGCTCGCGATCTCGCTCCTGGCGTTCCAACAGCCGCAAGCCTTCCCGCACGACTTCGCTGGCCGTCTGGTAACGCCCGGTTTTAACGCGGGCCTGGATGAACCGCTCGAGTTCCGGAGTCAGGGACACATTAAGACTGCTTTTTGCGGGCATGATTGGAATGATCCCTACATTGGCGAGGGTGTCAATATCTGACACCTGTTGATATGCCATGGAAATATCGCCGTGGCGCGATAAAATGGATCATCTTTCGAGTTTGCCAATGCGTCATCATCGCATCATTATTCTGGTATTGGCGTTCTCCGCGTCCACGCTGGCAGCCACAAAGCGGGTTGCTCAATCAGCCTTTCCGTCCACGTTGCCTTCGGAAATCACCGTCGCGGCCGATGGCAGCGGGATGTTTAAAACCGTCCAAGAGGCCGTGGATGCCATTCCCGGGTATCCGCATCACAGTTATCAAATTCACGTTTTGCCGGGAATCTACACGCAGCAAGTAACCGTGCCGCGCCTCAAATCGTCCATCAGCATCTGGGGCGACGATCCGGCGACGACGGTCCTGACGTTCGATCTGGGCGCCACCATGCTCGGCGCGGATCACAAGGCCATCGGCACTTTCGCCACGCCCAGCGTCCGAATCCTCGCCGATGATTTCACCGCCAAAAACATCACCTTCCAGAATACCTTCGGCCCGCACGGGCAGGCGTTGGCGATCGAGATCGCCGGCGACCGCGTGGCGTTCGACAACTGCCGATTCCTCGGCTGGCAGGACACGGTGTTCGCCGACAGCGACGGCCGAAATTATTTCCATAATTGCTACATCGAAGGTCACGTTGATTTCATCTTCGGAAAATCAACGGCCGTTTTCGACTCCTGCGAGATTCACAGCAAAGCCAAGGGGTATCTCACCGCCTCTTCCACTGAGAAGGGGACTCGCTGGGGCTACGTTTTCCTGCATTGCAAGCTCACCGCGGACAAGGGGGTGCCCGATGGATCGGTGTATCTTGGCCGGCCGTGGCGGCCGTTTGGTGCGACCGCATTTATTGATTGCAGGATGGGCCCGCACATCAGGCCGAAGGGCTGGTTCAATTGGAAGAATCCGGCCAACGAGAAGACGGCCCGCTATGCGGAATACGGCAGCACCGGCCCCGGCGCGAGCGCTTCCACGCGCGTGTCCTGGGCGAAGCAACTCAGCCAACGCGAGGCGGCCGGGTACACGGTTCTGGATATTCTCGCCGGTTGGGAAGGGTGGGTTCCGCCGTTTTATCAAGGCGCCGCGACGACTCCGCCGCGGCCGTAGGCGATTCCTCTATTTGAGTTCCTGCGGAACGAAGCTGTCGTCGTCCATCGTCAGATTCCTGACATCCTGAATCTGCAGCGTCGGAACGGTGGCGGATTTGATCTGGACATCGCGAAGCGTGATCCCGCGGCAGTCGATCAAGACGCCGCCCTGTTTGGCGACGATCTGGGCGTTCTCAATCGTCACGTTTTCCAGCGGCATTTCCGGAAGCCCGCGCAGCTGAATGCCGATGTTGGCGCCGGTGCAAACGATATTGCGCACGGTGATGTCGCGGAACCGCGGCGTTCCCGGTCCCACGGGCTGCGGCGATTCCTGTTTCACCTCCAGCGCCTTGGCCACCGGTGCATCGGGCTCCGGCTCGTCATTCATGCTGGGGCGCGTCGCCAATCTCCGCGTCGTCGGCTTCTTGAGCATATAGTACATGTCGAAGCTGATGCAGGCATTTTTGATGTCGGACATCTGGATGTCGCTGATGTTGATGTTTTCCACCGTTCCGCCGCGGCCGCGGACGGTTTTGAATCGCAGTGCATCGTCGGTTCCGCGCAGGATGCAGTGGGAGACATTCACGTTCCGAACGCCGCCGGACATTTCACTGCCGATGGCGATCCCGCCGTGCCCGCGGCCCAGCGTGCAGTTGGTGATCGTGACGTTCTCGGTGGGGCGGCCGACCTTGCGCCCCTGGGCATTTCGGCCGGATTTCAGGCAGATCAAATCGTCCCCCGCGTCGATGGTCGAATCCGACACGGCCACGTCGCGGCAGGAATCAATGTCCAGCCCGTCGCCGTTCTGGGCGTAATACGGATTGAAAATCGTCACGTCGTGGACCGTGACGTTGTCGCAGTAAACGACGTGTATGTTCCACACCGGGGAATTGCGGAACGTCGGCCCTTCCAGCAGCACGTTGTGGCAATTGGACAGCAGCACCATGACGGGCCGGAGCAGATCGCGGTAGGGGCGGTAATCTTCAATCGTCGCGGGCTTGTTGCTGAGTCGCAGCTTTGCAAGTCCCTTGATTCCGTCCCGGGCGGCTTTTGACGGCCACCAGGTGTGCGACCGTTCATCGACGGCGCCGCCGGCTCGCACCTGGGCGGCCCACTGCTGCGCGGTACTCTTGGATCTTTTCAGCGGCCGCCACGCCTCGCCCTGGCCGTCGATGATGCCCGCGCCGGTGATGGAGACATCGTGCAGATGATCGCCCGACAGCGGCGAAGTGGATTCAACGGTCTGCTGTCCTTCGAAGTTCGTGACGATCAGCGGATAGTCGTCAAAATTCCGGCTGAAAAGAACGGTGGCTCCCGCATCGAGGTGCAAGTCCATGTCGCTCATCAAATGAATGGGTCCGGTGAACCACGTTCCCGCGGGAACCACAACGCTGCCGCCGCCGGCGCTGGAACAGGCCTCGATCGCTTTGCGGAACGCGCCGGTGTTGACGGTCTTGCCGTCGCCGACCGCGCCGTAATCGACGATGTTGAACACGCGGGATGGAATGCGGGGCCGGGCGATCACCGGCGGCGCCGCCGCGACTTCGGCCGGCGGCAAATCGGACCGACACCCGGCGGCGGCCAGCAATGCGGCCGCAATCAATGACCATCGAAATCTAAGATTCATTTTGTTTGGTCCCCATTCGCTTGAACTATTCGAGCCCTTGCACCTGGGCATCGTAGAGAACCGGTTTGCCTGATTTGGAAGAGATCTTGCAGTTGATGAACCGGATTCCCCGCGCGTGTATGATTTCGATCGGTTTGTCGGCGGAAATCCGCACGTTTTCCAGAACGACATCCTCGACGGGCATTTCCGGCAACCCGGCGATCTGCCCCGCGATGGTGCTTTCCACCGCGGTAACATTTCTGATGAGGATGTGCCGCCAGATCGGCGTCAGGTCGGTGATGGCATGCGCCGGGTAGAGTTCGGGACGCGAGGGAATTTTCGGATACCAACTCGTGATCAGAATGGGAATCATCACGTTTTTCATGGTGAGATTCTCATAGGTGAGATTCTGGGTGATCCCGCCGCGGCCGCGGGGGGATTTCAAGCGGATCCCCGCCTCCGTACCGTTGAACGTGCAGTTTTGGACGATCATGTTTCGGACGCCGCCGTTGGTTTCGCTCCCGATCGACATTCCGTGCCCGTGCAGAAATGTGCAGTTGGTGATGAGGAAATTCTCCACCGCGGGACGGTCCCGGTCGTATCGATTGCCGCCCTTGACGGCGATGCAGTCGTCGCCGGTGTCGATCGTGCATCCGGTAATCAGAAAATTGGCGCCGGATGGGTCGATGCCGTCGGTGTTCGGCGAATTCGCCGGGCTGAGGATTCGAATGCCGTCGATGGTGACGTCGCGGCATCGGCTGGGGACAAGGTGAAACATCGGCGAATTGGTCAGCGTCACGCCCTGCACCAGGACGCGCGTGCAATTGTTCAGCGCGATGAGCCGCGGGCGATGCGGCATCCACGGGTCGTCGTACGGATCGTTTTTCGGCCCGACGAAATTCCGCCAGAAATAGCTGCCGTTTCCGTCAATCGTTCCCGAGCCGGTGATGGCGATGTCGTGGCAATTCTCGGCCGAAATGTCGTTTTCAAAGCCCGAAGCGGTCACCGTCAAATCCGCGGGATTGTCGGTGAAGAGAATGGTTGATCCGGCCGCGAGCCGCAGATCGACATTGCTGCTCAGCGAGAAAGGCCCGGTGAGAAACGTTCTGCTGGGAACGGCGACCGTGCCGCCTCCGGCTTTGGCGCAGGCCGCGACGGCGTTGCGAAACGCCGTGGTGTTGAGCGTTTTCCCGCCGCCGACGGCGCCAAAATCGGCGATGTCGAATGTCTTGTCCGGAATCGTCGGTTTGGCGACGGAGAAATTCGCCGGCAGAGTCGCCTGCGCGCATGCCCAGGACAACCAACCATTCAGAACCACGGCGGCAACGCCGGTGAGAACAAAAGCAAATCGCATGGGTTTCATTTATTTCGGCGGCTTCGATATCGCGCAGGGGTTTCGCCCAGCGCCGCGCGAAAAACGCGCGTCATGTACTGTACGCTGCTGAATCCCGTGGCGCGGGCCACCTGCTTGATCGTCATGTCCGGACTCAAGAGCAATTCCTTGACCCTCGCGAGGCGAACGCGCTCGATTTCTTCGTGAATCGTGCGGCCGATGATGCGCTTGAGACGTTGCTGGAGGCTGGCGCGCGACATGCCCATGTGCGCCAGCACGTCCACGACGCGCAGCCCCGAGCAGCCGTTTTCGCGGATATAGCGAAGGCCGCGGTTGACCTCATCGTCATCGCTGGCGACGGTGTCCGTGGAAAGTCGGGTGAAAATCCCCCGCGGAGCAAGGCGCTGCGATGTCACCAGCGATCGTTTGCCCTGCATCATCTGATCGAGCAGCGCCGCGGCGGTGTAGCCGATCTGCTCGGCGTTCACGTCCACGCTGGTCAGCGGCGGGATCGACAGATCGCAGAGATGCTCGTCGTTGTCGGCGCCGATGACGGCGACTTCATCGGGAACGGTCGCGCCGCTGCGGCGGCAGGCGTCCAGAACCTGCAAGCCGCGCTCGTCGTTGCAGGCCATGACGCCCACGGGCTTGGGCAGCGATCGAATCCAGCGCGAGAGGCGCTCTTGTTCCAGTTCCCAGCTGTCCTCGCCGCCGGATGGAGAGTCCGCGGGGAAGACATCGCAGTGGCCGCCGGCGGCGCTGACGACCTGTTCAAAGGTGGTGCCGCGCTCGTCCAGACCGGGATGAACGCCCGCGGGCTTCCCGCAGAACGCAAAATTCCTCAGCCCGCGCTCCAGCAGATGTTCCGCCGCCAGCTTGGCAATCTGATCGTGGTCCGGCCCGACGTACGGGAACGGCAATTCGCCGACGGTTCCGCGAAGGTTCACCACCGGCACGCCCGATTTGAGAACCAATTGTGCGATCTCCGGCGTGTCGATTCGCGCGAGGATTCCGTCGCCCTTCCAGTTGGTGAGCCACGGCGGGGGGGGGTCGCCCAGGCCATGGGGATGGAAATAGGTGGACCAGCCGCCGTGCTCGCGGTTGTACTTCGAGACGCCGCGCAAAAGTCCCCGGCCATACGATCCGCTGGTTTCGATCAGCAGGGCGACATGACGCATGCCGGGCCGGGTCGCGACCGGCGGTGGCCGTCTGCCGACTAGCCGCGGGGCGTCATCCGCACGCGAAGCGCTGCCGCGCGCAGTGGATGCCGGGTGCGCCTTGGCGCGGGTCTTCTTCGAGTCCGGCGGCGTCTCACCCGGATGAGAAACCGGTTTCGCGATTACAGGTCTCGCTTCCAAAGCCACGCTGGTTCTCCTCGTCCCGGCGAGATTACCGGACGTTTCATTTTTCATCATCGCTTTGACTGAGAGCCAATTTATCACGCCAAGGCGGTGGCGGGAGGGTTTCGATCAAAAAGTGTAAAAGTTTTGCAAATTAGTGACATTCCCTGTTTCGGCTCCGGCGAACATCTGTTGTCCGTTGTATGGATTCCCCGCTGGCGCTCGAAACTCAGGTTTCACCGGGGGTAGTAATAACAGTTGAAACATTTGCACAAACTCACACCGATCGCCGGGCGCGATTCCGCCTGTGGTAAACTTGAGCGTATTGCCTTGGGGCGTTCCCAAGACCCAGTTGGAGAAGGCATGGACCAGATCCGAGATGGAAATGGCAAGGCGATGTCGGCTGCGCGACATCACGATTGGCTGAACGTGCTGGAAGCGGGCGCGGTCGGAGATGGGTCCGCCTCGTGCACGGCCGCGCTGCAGCGGGCGATCGACCGCTGTGCGGAAAACGGCGGGGGAACCGTCTTCATTCCCGCGGGTAAATATGTGACGGGCACCCTCTGGCTCCGCAGCAACATCATCCTGCATCTGGATGCCGGGGCCACGATCCTCGGCCAGACCGATCTCGGCGCCTATCCGATTTGGACCAGCCGGTGGGAAGGTCCAAACGTTCAATCATCGTACGCTCCGCTGATTGCCGGCGAGGGGCTGACCAATGTCGCCCTGACCGGCCGGGGCGTCATCGACGGCCGCGGCCAGTTCTGGTGGGATTTGTTTCACCGGCACAAATTGTCCAGCGTCCGGCCGAACCTTCTGCGGATGGTCGATTGCCGCGACGTTCTGATCGACGGCAATACGTTCATCAATTCCCCTCGCTGGACCCTGAACCCAACGGCCTGCGAGAACCTGACGATTACCAACGTGACCATCCGCAACCCCCACGATTCGCCGAACACCGACGGGATCAACCCCGATTCCTGCAGCAACGTGCACATTTCCAATTGCCATATCGATGTCGGCGACGACTGCATCACGATCAAATCCGGATCGGAAGAGGACGGCCGGCGGACGCCGCGGTCCTGTTACAACGTCACCATCAGCAACTGCACGATGCTTCACGGGCACGGCGGGGTGGTGATCGGCAGCGAAATGTCCGGCGGCGTGCGGAACGTGGCGATCTCCAACTGCGTCTTCTACGGCACGGAGCGGGGAATTCGCCTCAAATCCCGCCGCGGACGCGGCAATGCGGTGGAGGATCTGCGCGTCGATAACATCGTCATGAACCGCGTGCTCTGCCCGATCGTGCTGAACATGTTCTACGTCTGCGGGGCCGCCGAAAAAAGGCTGCTCGATCCCTCGCCGCAGCCGGTGAACGCCGGCACGCCCCAGTTTCGGCGATTGCGATTCAGCAACATCACCGCCCGCGAGGTGAAATACGCCGCGGCGTTTATTCTGGGCCTTCCGGAAATGTTCGTGGATGACATCGTCCTGGACGGGATTTCGATTTACCTGGACCCAAACAACAAGCAGGGCGGTTCCCCGGCCATGACCGCGGAAGTTCTGGACATGTGCCGAGCCGGCTTGGTTCTGAAAAATGCCCGCAACGTGAAACTTCGGCGAATCGATATCTACGATCAGCTCGGCCCGGCCGTCATCGTCAACAACTCGCAGGACATCCTGGTGAGCGATCTCTACGCCTCGATGGACGGCCAGGGTCCGCTGGTGTTGGTGGACGGCGTGGATTCGTCCGCACCCGATGAGGATGACACGCCCACCGACGGCCCAATGCCGCCCCACCACGATGGCGACGGCAGGCGCGTTCGCACGTTCATCCGCGGCCGCCGCTTCGGCCGTCGCAGCCGCAACGCCGCCGACGCGGCCCTGTCGAAACTCACCGCGGAATCCTCGCCCGATTTGGCCTGAAGCGACTTCCTTTGTCTCCAAGGTGTCCGAAACTTCCGCGGCATCCGCATTCTCACTATTTCAGAAATCAAGGTCTCTCGTGGCCTCCCGCGAAAACGGCCTTATTCCTAAGAGGACACCACGCAAAGCGCAATGCGCTTGCCCGGAATGAGCGCCCGGTTTGCCCCCTCCACTGAAGAGGCCGCCAGCGTAGAATCAGAACATGGCCGCGCCCGCGCTGGCTCCCAAATCCTCCCGTTTCCTCGCCATGGCATCGAGCTGTGTCGTCATCGCGGCGTTGTATTTCGCGCGCGACGTGCTGATTCCCCTGGCGGTGGCGCTGCTGCTCACGTTCCTGTTGACGCCGCTGGTCCATCGCATCGAGCGCAAGGGCGTTCCCCGCGTTCTTGCCGTCCTGATGGTCGTCATATTCTCCTTCGCGATTCTCACCGGGATCGGATGGCTGATTTCCAATCAGGCAGCCGACCTGGCCATCAAGCTCGGCGATTATCAGGGCGATATCGAACGAAAAATCGGAAACGTCCGGCGGTACATGGGCCGCGGCGCCCTCGCCCAGGCCACGCGCGCGATCGATCAAATGGCCAAGGACGTCGCCACCAGCCAGCCTTCGGGGAATCAGGCTTCTCCATCCTGGCTGAACCGCGGTACGGCCAACAACCCCGTCGCCGTCCAGATCACCTCCGCCCCGGAGGCCAGCAGCACATTTACAACCATCGGCAACGCCCTGGAATTCATCGCGCCCCTGGCCCGGTCGCTGATCGTGATCGTCTTCGTGATCTTCATGCTGATTCAACGCGAAGATATTCGCGATCGCGTGATTCGGCTGGTGGGGCACGGCAAGCTCACCGTCACCACGCAGGCGCTCGATGATGCCGCCACGCGCATCAGCCGCTATCTGCTGGCTCAATCCGGTATCAACGGTGCATATGGCATCGTCGTCGGCACCGCCCTCTATTTCATACACATCCCTAACGCACCGTTGTGGGGATTGCTCTGCGCCCTGCTGCGATTCATTCCGTATCTCGGCGTCTGGATCGCGGCGGCCTGTCCAATCATTCTGTCGATGGTCGTTCCCGATGGGTACTACGCCGCCAGACCGTTTCTCACCATCGGAATGTTCGTCGTCGTGGAACTCATCGCCGCGAATGTCGCCGAGCCGCTCCTTTTCGGATCCAGCACGGGCCTCTCGCCGCTGGCGATTCTCGTTGCCGCCGTGTTCTGGACATGGCTGTGGGGCGGCGTCGGACTGCTGCTCTCCACGCCGTTGACCGTTCTCGTGGCCGTGGCCGGGAAATACGTCCCCCAACTGGCGTTTCTGGACGTTCTGCTCGGCGATCAGCAGGTGCTCCAGCCGCCCGAGCGCTATTACCAGCGCCTTCTGGCCGATGATCCGGAAGAGGCCGAAGACCTTCTCGAGGAATTCGAGAAGGATCACAGCGGCGAGGAGGTTTACAGCCTTATCATGCTCCCGGCCCTTCGGATGACCGGGCGAGATTATCGGCTGGGCGTGCTGGACGATCACCGGCACGAATTCATCTCGCAGATCATGAAAGACCAAGTGGAGGCCCGCCGCCGGCCGCCGCCTCAGAACCCCGCCCCCGACCAGGCGCCGCTGGTGATTCCCAAGGAATGTGTGGTGAATGTTGTGTGCCTTCCCGCGCACGACGAGGCGGATGAAATTGCCGGCCTGATGCTGGCCAATCTGCTGCAGGAGCAGGGATACGGCGTATTCTGCATATCCGCTGAAAGCCTGGTGAGCGAGCGGATCGATCGGGCGGTTGAATCGAAGTTGGATCTCGTGGTCATTTCCGCCACGCCGCCGGCCGCCGCCGCCCACGCCCGGCATCTGTGCAAAAGAATTCACACCAAATCGCCGGAGATTCGCGTCGTGATCGGACTGTGGAATGCCACGGGCGATCTGGAAAAGGCCAGAAAACGAATGGCGTGCGCGCCCGAGGTTCGGCTGGTAACGAAGTTTCACGAGGCTCTGGCCGTGATTCGCCAGATGGTCCAGCCCCTGCTCATCCGCGATGCCGAGCCGCCGGCCCCGCCGCAGCCCGCCGCCGCCACATCAAAAAACTGAAAGCCGCGGCCTTGCCATCCCGCGGGTCTTCACTCCGCCGCCCTCGCCAAACTGATCCGATCAAACGCCGCTCGATATTCATCGCTCGTCATTTCCCAAAACGCCTCGGCAAATCCCCGGCCAAACAGGTGCATCATCGACCGATATTGATTCAATCCCAGAATCGCCCGCGAATAATCCACCAGCCGTGTCTGAGACGCGAACGTCTCGATGGCCCGTTTCTTGATCTCGATGACCTCGCTGATATCCACCATTCGATTGGCCGGCGCCGGCGTCCAGACTTCATATCCCCGAATGATCAGGTCTCGCGTCGCTGGCGCAGGCAATCGATCCATCGCCTTTCGCAGAACGCGATTGGTCGCCCAATGATCCCGGTGGTGATCCGTCACAGCCGGCGCATAAATGATTCCCGGCTTCCGCTCGATCAGAATCTTTTCCAGCCCCCCAACCATTTCCGGCGTATCCGCCAGCGCGCCATCCGCCCCATCGAGAAACGCCAGATCTCGCACGCCAACGATCTCCGCAGCCCGCCGGCTTTCATCCTTGCGCTGTCGAGCCAGATGTTGTCTCGATTGCAGATCCTGCAGGTGTGAATCGCCCGCCATTCCATCGGTCATGTAGATGAAGCTGATTTTCGCCCCGGCCTGCACGTGCCGCACCACCGTGCCGCCGGGTCCGATGATCTCATCATCCATGTGCGGGGCCAGCACGACGACGGGCCCGCCGCCGAATTCCTCGATCAACCGCGGCGCACGGTCCGGCATTTCCAGCATCAGCCACAGGCGCAGCGAATTCCTCGCGCCCTTCGGCACGATGGCCCGCCAGGTTCCTACGACCACTCGCTTCACCAAATGTTTCATGGCAAACGGCCGGAATATCCGCACCCCGGGCCAGAATCAAGATGGGTTGCCCTACACATGCACCAGCATCGCATCGCGAAGCATCAGCAGCGCTTCGTGTTCGATCTGGCGAACTCGCTCTCGCGTCAGGCCCACGCGATGACCGATTTCCTTCAATGTCAGCGGATCGTCCCCGTCCAGGCCATAGCGCAGCTTGAGAATCTTCGCCGCCCGGCTGTCCATCCCCTCCATCAGCTCCCCAAGCTGACGCAGCTCGTCTTCGTCGCGGACGATCTGGTCCGGCGGAAGATTGTGCGTGTCCGCCACCAACTCGTTGATCGTCACCTCGCCATCGGCGCTGCCCGATTGCGTCGGCGCGTTATACGCCTTGAACGCCTTGCGAATGATCCGCAGCTTCTTCGCCGGCATCTTCATGTGTTCCG
Organism: Tepidisphaeraceae bacterium; assembly: GCA_036267155.1. Classification (GTDB taxonomy): domain Bacteria; phylum Planctomycetota; class Phycisphaerae; order Tepidisphaerales; family Tepidisphaeraceae; genus PALSA-1353. The sequence goes on along the minus strand of DATAWP010000077.1, from coordinate 4,509 downwards.
ACAGCTCATCGACGCTTGGCAGCCGGCCGAGCCGGTCCTCCAACTCGCGATTCGCCTGCTTGAGCTTGGACATCATCTCGATCATGTAAGCCGGGATGTGAATCGGCTGAACGCTGTTGATCAGCGCCCGCTTGATCGCCTGCTTGATCCACCAGCTCGCATACGTGCTGAACCGCGAACCGTTTTCCGGATCGAACCCTTCCACGGCCTTGAGCAGGCCGATGTTTCCCTCTTCGATCAAATCCGGCAGCGAAAGCCCGCGGTTGATGTAATGCTTGGCGATGTTCACCACCAGGCGGAGATTGGCGCGAACCATCTGCTCCCGCGCCACCGGATCGTTATCGCGCACGATCCGCCGGCCCAGCTCTTTCTCCTGCTGGGCCGTGAGCAACGGCGACTGGTTAATCTGGCGCAGATAGAGTTGCAAACCCGATTGGACGGCGGCGGTAGCCATAATAGATTGAGCGAGCGACTCCCATTGCTATTGCCCGCCAATCATATCGGTCCCAATTGGAGGTGACTTTCGATGCGCAAAGAACTTGGGGCAATGCGACCCCGCCAAGGTTATTGGCCGCCTTCGCATCGTTGAATTTTGCTATCGTGGTGGCGTCACACCGCCATGGCGTACCAGCCTCTTTCCCAACAAAGCCACAGGATAGCCATCCTGTCGCTTCTCACCGCCGCCAAACGTGTGACGAAAAAGCCTTACCCGTTGTTTTCTTCCTCGCCCAGATCGATATCCCCCAACCCGCGCGTCTGCTCGCCGCCCTCCAGCCCGCCGCGCAAGCCGCGCTTCTCCGCACGCTGCGCCCGGGCCGATTCTCGCGCCTCTTCTTCCTGGGCCCACTGCGCCCGCTTCAGCGATAGACCGATCTTCCGCTCCTCGCTGTCCACGCGCAGAATCTTCACTTCCAATTCCTGCCCCACCTTCAGCATGTCCTCGGGCTTCTCCACCTTCTGATCCGAAATCTCCGAGATGTGCAGCAAACCTTCCAGACCCGGCTCCAGTTCCACGAACACGCCAAAATTCGCGATCTTCGTCACGTGTCCCTTGACCACCATGCCCGGCTGGTAGTTGGCCGGAATAACCGTCGTCCACGGGTCTTCCTGCATCTGCTTCAGGCCCAGGGCGATGCGCTGCTTTTCCTGATCCACGGACAAAACCACCGCCCGGATCGATTCGCTCTTTTTCAGCACCTCGCTGGGATGCCCGATCTTCTTGGTCCACGACAAATCCGAAACGTGCAGCAAGCCGTCGATCCCCTCTTCGATTTCCACGAACGCCCCGTAATTGGCGATGTTCCGCACCTTGCCCTCGACCACCGAGCCCGGCGGATATTTCTCCGCCACGCGCTCCCAGGGGTTCTCCTCCACCTGCTTCATCCCCAGCGAGATTTCCTGCTTGTCCTTGTTGATCTCCAGCACCTTCACCTTCACCTGCTGCCCCTGCGTGACCACTTCGCTGGGATGGTTGATCCGCTTGGTCCACGACATCTCGCTGATGTGCACCAACCCCTCGACGCCTTCCTGCAATTTGCAGAACGCGCCGTAGGACATGATGTTCACCACCTCCGCCTCGTGAACGCTGCCGACCGGATATCGCTGCTCGATGTTCTCCCACGGGCTGGCTTCCTTCTGCTTCAAGCCCAGCGCGATCTTTTCCTTCTCCTTGTCGATCGACAAAACCTTCACTTCGATTTCCTGGTCGATCTTGAGCATTTCGCTGGGATGATTGATCCGTCCCCAGCTCATGTCCGTGATGTGCAATAGCCCGTCGATTCCGCCCAGATCGATGAACGCCCCGAAATCCGCGATGTTCTTCACTACGCCCTTGCGAACCTCTCCCACCGCCAATCCATCCAGCGTCTTTCGCTTCAACTCCTCGCGCTGCTGCTCGATCATCTTCCGGCGTGAGATGACGATGTTCCGCCTCTCCTCGTCGATCTTCAGAATCACCGCATCGATGGTCCGCCCGATCCAATCCGAAATCTCCCCCGGCCGCCGAATGTCCACCTGGCTGGCCGGCAAAAACACCGGCACGCCGATGTCCACGAGTAATCCACCCTTAATTTTCTTGGTCACCTTCCCCGAAACCGGATTCCCCTCCTTCTTGGACTGCATGATCGTTTCCCAATTGATGATGCGGTCCGCCTTGCGCTTGCTGATCTTCACCAGGCCCGTGTCCCCCTCGACATCCTCCAGCAGAACGCGCACTTCATCTCCCACCTTCACATTATCCGGATCATCAAACTCCGACCGTTCCAGCACGCCTTCGCTCTTGAGCCCCAGCTCCACAACGAAATCGTCGCCGGAAGTGCTGGAAACTTTGCCTTTGAGAATCGCCCCCGGCGTGAAATCCTGAACCTCGTCCGATGCAACCAGTTTTGAAAGATCGTTAGCCGCATCCCCCAGCGCCGTCGCCACTGCTGCATCCACATCCGCGTCCAGATTTCCCAATGAATTGATCAGATTGTAATCGACCATAAAACCAAATGCGGCAAGCCACAAAGCTTGCCCATGCCTTTATTGTGCGTGGCCGGAAAATGCCGCCGGCGCCCACGCGATGCCGGAAGCACGATGACACATTTCCCACGACGGACCATCCGCCGATGGGCGAACCGAGCATGTTATCGTTTCGGTGTTGTGGGAGCAACCTAGCGGTAAAATCGGCGGCGGGTCAGTTTGAAATTTCGGGAATCTTTTTGTCGACTTTCAGGAATCCATAAATGGCCAGTGCGGTTCCAAATGGCGGCCAAAGTATGAGTATGATGTTTATGGCAACGGTCGGCCATCGCCGGTAGGCAGGGTAAAAAATGCGGATCACCAACACCGCCAATATCGCAACGAAATACAACCCCTCCATTGCGATGGTCATCAAAAAGATAAGTCTCATCTGATTTAGCTGCGGCGAAAGACGCCCGATGAACGCAAGGCTAATCATGCCGATAGCTAAAAAAAGGCTGTAACGCCTAGCAACGTCGTATAGATGTGGTCGTGCCTGGTGGCGGTTGGCGGATCGGGCGTGTGGTAATCGACTGTCACGCCCCTAAATATAATGTCTATCCAGTAAGTCCACCAAATCCCCAATGTCCCAAACGTGATCCGCAAGGCCAGCCGCCATCGCGGGCGTGATTCTGGTGGTCTGGTGAATCCGTCAGTAGTTGTAACGCATGAAGTGCAATACGACGCTGCAGGCGCGATTCCAATTACAGATGATGCGTCGCCTTCCCTGAATCTTCGTGGATCTTGTTCAATTCCGGCTTGATCTGCCGGATGAATGCCTTGGCATTCTCCGGATAATCCTGCATGTGGTCATCTGATTCCGTCAAATAGTTCACTTTTTCCAAGGCCAATCCACTCATCATGAAGGCCAGTTCCTGATCGTTGGAGGCCATGGCGGTCTTGGCCGTGTTGTAGCCGACGTAGGCCTGCATGTACGAATCCTGATTCCAGAGACATCCCGGTTTGAACTCGGCATTGCGATCAAAGTTGTCGCCGATCTGCGCCTGCACCTGCGCGAAGCGGTCGTGCCACGCGTGCAATTGCTTATGGTTGGGATACTGCTTGAGCAGATCGTCAACCAACTGCACGGCTGAGATCAATTGCAGTGCGATGGCCCCTTCGGGCTGATGGTCGTGGATGGCCTGCTCGAGTTGCTCGGCATTGAATTTGGATTGCCAATAATCGCGCGAGGCGATCGGCCCGCTGGTCATGGCTGCAGCTTCGTTGGCGTAAAGCCCGCTGCCCGGCGCTAGGGCCGCTGGGGCGCTCTGGCCGTTCAATGCCAATTTCTGCTCGTCGGTCAGAAGGGCCATGATTTGATCGTCCGCCTGTTTTTCGATGGCCGCGATTTTTGCCTTCTGATCGTCCGTGAGATTCGGCAGGGCGGCGTATTTCGCGTCGATCGCGGGTTGAGAATCATCGGCCCGGGCTACTGAACTCACAGCCAAAACAACCGCCAGAAGTAGAAATCCGAGTTTTTGATGGGATCGCATGGCCAGTCCTCCACCCCCCTTGCCAACGACGGGTGCGCCCCTTTTGACGTTGCGTTTTCATACCGTCAGGCGATCGCTAAAGTCAATCGAAATCTTGCGGCGATAAAAAATTGGCGACTTCCGATTCTTTCTGTCCCTTTGACCATTGTCCTTAATCCAAACCTCTGCGCCTCGGTCCCGGCGCCCCGGGATGAGCTTCTATTTGAGTGGCCGCAAAATTAATTTTAAAAATAATCCGCGTTTTTGCCAAAAACACGTCCAAAACCTTCACCTCCGGGCAGCACCCATAGAGGGATAAGGTTTTTCCGCCTCGATACGTGAACGCCGCCATCGGCAAAGAAGGGTTTATGACCAACGATTCCGTTTCCAGCCACGCCCTGGAAGTTTCCGATCCCGAGCCGAGGCCGCAGAATAACATCGAATCTTTCGGGCCTTTTGAGACCATTTGGGACATCGAACGCCATCTGAACCTCAGCGATTGCCAGATGCGGGCGATCGATCTCACCATTCAGGG
>DATAWP010000076.1:0-30950 GCA_036267155.1 Tepidisphaeraceae bacterium | reverse complement strand
TGTTCGGTAAGATGGGTGTAGGACATCGCCGTTTGGGCCTTTCGATGGTTGTGTCTTGGTAAACAAAACCTATCGAATCCCGACGGCGATGTCTTTCACTTGCCGGCTCGGCGTTGCGCCTCTAAATTAAATTCGCCGCCTGGATCATCCGAAAGTTTTTTGAATTTGGAACGGTAACAGTAACAACTTCGCCCCTGGCGCTATCGAAAACGCGGAAGGTGTCACCACGCGGAGTGCAAAAGTGGCACTGGCCCTGAGCCTCTCCCGCAGCATGGTTCGAGGGTGCTTCGCCGAAGTCCGCGTGCTCGGCGGTGAATAATCCGCCGTTAGCTCGCCTTGAAATCCTGGAAATCGAGGGTGAGGAAAACGTCGACGAGCTTCGGATCGAATTGCGAGCCGGCGGTGCGCTTGATCTCGGCCAGGACCACTTCGCGCTCCATCGCGTTGCGATAGGATCGGTTGGAACTCATCGCGTCGAAGGTGTCGGCCAGGGCGAGGCATCGGCCGATCAGGGGGATTTGCTCGCCAGTCAGGCCGCGGGGATAGCCGTGGCCTTCCCAGCGCTCGTGATGATGCAGAACTCCGGGAAGAACCTGCTCCATCGAGGGGATGTCGTGAAGGATTCGGTATCCGATTTCGGGATGGCGTTTGATCTGGGCGAATTCCTCATCCGTGAGCCGGCCCTGCTTGCACAGGGCCGATTCGGGCACTCCGATTTTGCCGACATCGTGCAGGAGTCCGGCGATGCGGTATTGCTCGACCGTGTCGCGATCCATGCCCAGGGCGGCGGCGATTTTGGAGGCGAGACGCGAGACGCGATCGGAATGGCCGCAGGTGTACGGGTCCTTGGCGTCGATGGCGGCGGAGAGGGAATGCAGTGTGCCGAGGAATTGCCCGCGCTGCTCGGCGTAGCGGGCCATGTTCTCGTGGAAGACGCTGATGAAGTTCGCGGCCGCGCCCAGAAGCTGGGTTTCTTCGCTGGAGATATCCTGATCGTCGCCCTGCTTGTTTCCAGCCAGAAGGACGCCCACGTCGGCGTGCCCGCGCGAGATCGCTTCGGCGAGGATTTCCGCGCCGGCCAGGGTGGCCAATTCATCTTTGCCGCGCAGGAGAATCGATGACCGCGACTGTGTAGCCGGACGAAAACAGAGCCGGCGGGCCTGTTCGATCAGGAATTCGGGCCGGCACGGCAGGATTCCGCTGGCGGTCAATCGGCCGGCAAGGTCCGGCACCACCAACTCGCTTTCGCGAAACCAGATCGCCACCCAACTGAACGGAAGAACGTGGGCAAGCTCGCCGCAGACGCTTTTGGTCACCGCGACCGCGTCGTTGTTCGAATTGAGGCAATGGGCCATGCGGAACAGCACGTTCATCACTTCGTAGGACTGCGAAAGCTGATGCGTGAACTGATCCGAGAGCCGGCGGTCGGCGACGGCGTTGCCCAGATCGTGGTGATAATGCTTCAGCACCGTCACGATCTGATTGGCGTGGTTGCGATCGCGCTGGACCAGCGGATCGAGCCATTTTTCAGCCAGGGGACGCTGAATTCCGGACTCTTCGCACATCTGCGGCAGCGGCCCGGAATTCCAGGCATCCGGCGTGAGGATCAGTGCAATGGTTGCGGCGGAGGAATCGCTTTGCTTGAGGAAGCGGCAACCGACGAATTGCTCGGACGCGTCGTCGGGAGCGCGGGCGACTGCCCGCAGCGCGGAGCGAAACCGGTCGGATCGGGCCAGCGCGGCGGCCAGTTCATTGCCGCGGGTGTGGGCGGTGATCTCTCCGTCGCCGTCGCAGCACCAACACAACACGCCCAGGTCCAGGGCTCGCTGCGAGAATTCAGCGAAGATGGAAGACGGTTCCGCGGCGAGCAGGGTCATTTCGCTGGTCCTCCCACGTCGGCGGGCTCGGAGGCCCCGGGAACCGAAGCGTTTAGCATCTCTTCGATCCGCACCATCACCTCGCGCATGCTGAACGGCTTGGGCAACAGCAGGCGAATATTGGTTTGCGATAATTCCTCGCCGGTCATGCGGTGCCCGCGCGCCGTCAGCATCAAAATGGGGATGTCCGCCGTGGTGGGGTTCTGCTTCAGCCGCTTGCACGCCGTCAGGCCGTCCATGACGGGCATCTGATAGTCGGTGATGATCAGGTCCGGCCGCTTGCTCTCGGCAAGGGCGCAGAGTTCCAGGCCGTTGCGGACGACGAAAACCTCGGCGCCGCTCTTTTGAATGTTGTAGGAAAGAAGCTGCGTAAGAAACGCTTCATCGTCTGCGATAATGATGGTTCGCTGGCTCATGCGCGGAATTCAGTGGGAATTCAAGGAGGCTTTTTTGTCTACAAATAGGTTCCTCCAAACAGAATATCGACGCGGCGTGATGACGAATTAACTCTGCCGGAGCTTGCCAAGTTGACATGGACCGCCCCGAAAATTGCTCACCATGGCCGGGCCGACGCTCCGATAACCATCAGATAGGTCTGCTTTCAGGCGCTGGATCAGATTGGTTTTTCGGAGTGTCCGTGACAAACAATATAGATTCTCATCTGCCTCAGTGGCTGGGCGTCATTCATACGGTGGCCCAATATCAGAAGCTTTTTATCACGGGCTGCCCGAAGTCCGGCACGACTTGGTTAGCCAACTCACTGAACGGGCATCCGCACGTGGTCGCCGCCGGCGAAGGCCGATTCGCCTGGCGGCTGTTTCCGCTTCTGCAGCAGGCCGGCAGCATGTTCAACACCGACCAGAAGAACAACGGCGGTTCCGACCAGGGCCTGATATACGATGCCGAACTTCATCTGGTCATGCGGGCCTTCAGCGAGAACGTGTTTGCCCGATATCTGATGGCCAGCGGCAAGCCGGCCAACACGGTGCGCGTCCTGGCGGACAAGACGCCGCAACACATTCTGTCGGTGCCGTTGTTGCGAACGTTGTATCCCGCGTGCAAATTCATCAACATCGTGCGCGATCCCCGCGATGCGGCGACGAGCGCTCTGTTCCACCTGGCCAAGGGTGATCCACGATCGAAGGATCAGTACGTGGAATCGTTCATTACGCAAAGCTGGAAGATGCACGTGGAAGCCGCGGCCGCGGCCGAGCAACAGCTGGGGCCGCAAGCGATTCTCAACGTGCGGTATGAAGATATGCATCGGGACGAAGCGGCCGTCGTTCGCCGCTGCCTGGAGCATCTTGGCGTTGATGGTTCCGATTCATGCGTTCAGTCGTGCGTTCAGGCCGGCAGCTTTGAAAAGCTTTCGGGCGGTCGCAAACGCGGCGAGGCAGATCCCAACTCCTTTTACCGCAGCGGCACCGTGGGCGACTGGCAAAATCACCTCGATGCGAACCTGGCCCGCCGCTGCTGCGATGCGGTGAAAGGCCTGATGGACCGCTTCGGCTACGCAATCGACGCCGCGCCCATGAACAGCCTGACAGCTGCGGCCTGAGAATCGCTCGGAAACCTTATTTTATTCGGACGTTGCCGCTCAACCGATAACGATTTTGTGCGCTGTTGGTGCGGAAACTCCGATCTGCTGCCGTTCGGCGAAGGCTACCGCCGATGCGAAGCGTGCGAGACGCTCGTCGCGGCCAGCGGCCCGCAGGCGTTCGATCCGCGCGTCGGCGATGATTCGAAAGATTTGTACGGCAAGGATTACTGGTTCGCTCATCAGACGGCGGATTTAGGGTGTCCCGACATCATTTCCAGGAGCCGCTCGGACCTGGCGGAGCGATGCGTCCATTGGCTGCGGTCTCTGCTGGAATTTCAGTTGCCTCCGGCGAAGATTCTCGAAATCGGCTGCGCCCATGGCGGATTCGTGGCCATGCTCCGCCAAGCCGGATTTGACGCCACCGGCCTGGAATTAAGTCCATCCATCGTCCGTTTGGCCAGGGAGACTTTCGGGGCGCCGATTCTGCTTGGGCCGATTGAAGATCAGCCGATCGAGCCAAATTCGCTGGATGCCATCGTCATCATGGATGTTCTGGAGCATCTGCCCGATCCGCAATCGACGCTGGCCCACTGCGTCCAATTGCTCAAACGGGACGGGATTCTGCTGGCCCAGACACCGGCCTACCCCCCGGGGACGAGCCTGCAACAACTCCAAGACGAGAAACATAAATTCCCCCTGATGCTCGATCCAACTGAACATCTTTTTTTGTTCAGCAAACCGGCTGTCCGCGAATTGTTCCGCCGATTGGGGGCCGGGCATCTCGAATTCATCCCCGCGATATTTGGATTTTACGATATGTCCTTCATCGTCAGTCGGCGTCCGCTGACCTGGACCGACCCTGCGCAGCGGACGGCCGCCCTTTGCCGGACGGTTGAGGGCCGGTTCATTCAGGCCCTGTTGGATCTGGACGATCGGCGGCTGAACCTGCTGGCAAAGTACCGGGCACTTCGCGACCAAACGCAATTCGCGATCGGATGATCGGCGCGCCAACGCCCGATAATCCTTTACGTTTCAGCGTCAAATCTGCCGATAGCGCATCAATCATGGATGGTTCCGCGCCTCGAATTTCCTGGACGCCGCTGAAAAACCTGGGATCGAGATTTTCGGCGAACGTGCAGGCATTGGCGGGGCGCTATCCGGAACTGGCCGACGCCCTCAGAGCATTTGTTTCGACGCAGACCTATTACGTTCACGCGACGGCCCAGACCGTTCAACTTGGCGTTGGAGACGCCACGGGCGTGACGCCGCTGCCGCATTCGTTGGCGGCGCCCGCGGCCGCGGACGTCATCCACCGGCTCTATCCGTCGGCGGTCTGCAACAAGCCGATCGTGATTGTCGGCGAAGACATGGGCTGGCTCTGGAACGGCATTTATCAGCTTCCATGCAAAACCCCCGAAGCGCCGGGCCACCGATCGCCGCTGTATTTCCTGATCCGGGAGATCGAACGGCTATGGATCATTCTGCACGTGCAGAATTGGCAAAACCTGCTGGCGGATGCCCGCGTTCTGCTGTTCGTGGGCAATGACGCGATGAATGATTTCCGCCAAAGCCTGGGGGTCGATCACGCCTGCCCGTGGCCACGGCTTTCCGTGCGAGTCGATCCAATGCTGTGGAGCGAGAGCCCGACTCTTGATGAAATCCTCGCCGAGGCCGGGACCAAGGCGTGTCAGGAATTCCTGAACTTTACCAAGCGGTTTCGCCCGGCCAGCGCCGCCACGCCGGCGATGATCGCGTCACGGCTCGAGTCCGGCCAACCGCTGAAAATCCTTGGCCTCACCTCGCGATTCACGACCTTCCTGCAGTATTCCATGCGGGATTGGCTGGCATCGTTCCAGCGTCTGGGCCATCAGACCCGCATGATTATGGAACAGCACGACCACCAGGCCTGCAACGACCTGACGGTTGCGGCGGCCTGCGCGGACTTTCAGCCGGACCTGGTCGTCATCATCGACCATCACAGACAGGAATTGCGCGGCGTGCCGGAGCATGTACCGTTCGTCATGTGGGTGCAGGACCGCCTGGCCAGCATTTATTCACCCGAAGCCGGCCGCTCGCAGCAGAGGCTCGATTACGCGATCGGCTACGGCCGCGCGGAACTCGTGCAGCGCTGCGGCTATCCAGGATCGCGATTCATGCCCGCGATGGTCGGCGGCAATCCCGACCGGTTCAGCGCCGCGCCGCTGAGCGAACAAGAGCTTGCGCCGCTGCGGTGCGATGTGTCGTTCGTGAGCCATGCCAGCATGCCCGCGGACCAGATTATCCGCGAGCAAATTCAGCGCGGTGGATCGCCCGAGACCCGGCGACTGCTTGAAGACCTGTACGAGCGGCTGCGGGCGATTTACGACGCCGGTGGATCGGTTACCGCGGGCGAAGCCCTTCAAGAGATCATCGTCCATTCGCTACGGGACAATCGCCTGACGGCGGACGTGAACAAACTGCTGGATTTGTTTACGTGTCGCGTGAACAACGCGATGTTCCGCCACCAGGCCATTCGTTGGGTCGCCGATATGGGCCTTGACCTGCGCCTGTACGGCAAGGGATGGGAAAACCATCCGCAGTTTAAGCGATATGCCCGCGGCGCGGCGGACAACGAGGCGCAACTCCGGGCAATTTACCAGGCGAGCGCGATCAATCTCCAGGTGACGCCGTTCGGCGCGGTCCATCAGCGGCTGATCGACGGGCTGATGGCAGGCGGGTTTTTCCTGATCCGCTCGGTTACGGCTGATGAATTGGAGATTCTGCTGCGCGACATGTGGAACTGGTGTCAGCAACACGGGATTCGCAGCGGCCGGGAAATGTTGGAAAAACGCGATGAAAAGCTGTCGGGGCTGATGCGGCGATATGCGGAACTGGGGGCCGTCGATCCGGCCAGCGACTCCGATCTCTACTTCGTCGCGATGGAAGAATGCGCGATGACCGGATTCACCCGAACGATCAACACGCTCTTCGACCGGCACGAGCGGGTCACCTTTTCGGTGCGCGAGCAGTTGACGAGACAGGTGAAGCACTTTTTGGCGTCTGGCGACGAACGGTACGAAATCGTCCGGGAAATGCGTCAGCGCGTGTTGGAAACGCACACGTACACCGCGATCTCCAGACGAATGCTGGCGTTCATCGCGGCGGATTTGGCCCGGGTCGCCGACACGTCCAGCATTGCCGCGTGAGACCGGCGGCACAAGGAGTTGCACCGATGTCTGATGACGCAACGGCTGATGTTCTGATGGGACAGGCGGCCCAATCCGCGCAAGAGGGGCGGTTCCCCGACGCGGTCCAACTGCTGCGGCGCGCGGCGGCAGCCAATGGTTCCCTGGCCAGCGGGCGGCACGCCAATCTGTTCGAACCGCTCAAGCGCGGCGCCGATCTGGAAAACGTCGTCCGCCTCGCACCGTTTCGCATCAACGCACTGGTGACCACCGGCTGGTTGAATTCGATGTTCGACGGCCGTCCGGTCGACGCCACCGGCAGCCCAATTCCATGGTTCACCTATCCGGCCATTGATTTTCTCGAGCCAAGGGTTCAGCGGAACTGGACGGTCCTGGAATGGGGGTGCGGAAGCTCGACGTTATGGTGGGCCGCGAGAACAAAACGCGTGATCGGCGTCGAGCATGACCGGGAATGGCATCAACTCATCGCATCCGAAGCTCCGGCGAATGCAACCCTCGTGCTGGCTGAAGATCCAGACCGTTATGCAAATCTGCAGGATGCGCCGGATGCCGGCCCGTATGACGCGATCGTCATCGACGGCGAGCATCGAAACCAATGCGCCCGCCGCGCCGTCTCCAGCATCAAGCCCGACGGCGTCATCGTCTTCGACAATTCAGATCGGAAAATGTATCGCGGCGGCTTGGCATTTCTGATGGAAAACGGCTGGAAACGGCTCGATTTCTTCGGGTTGATTCCGTCGTACCTCTACCGCAACTGCACGTCGATCTTCTATCGCAACGACGCATTTTTAGACAGCAGAATTCTGCCCTGCGATCATCAGTCCTGCATAGGCCCGACCTGCGCGCAGAAATTGGGCGAGTGAATGCTCCCGTATTACCGCTTCACGCGGCCAAGCCGCTTTTGGCGAGCCGTTCCCGAAGCTCTTTGATTTCCAGATTGAAAAAGTTCTGGTCCGCCTCCAGAAGATTTTTGATCTCCGGCGGGTGCCGGAGCGGAAATTGCATCGCCTCGGTCGGCAACGCCGCGAATGGGTCGAGCTTTTTGGTATGCGTGGCGCCTGGGCCATATCCGATGTTGGAGATCAGATTCGCTTCCGGTAGCACGGTCAAACCCCGGCGCTTCCAGACGGCATACATCCAGGCGAGGTCCCAGGTATCAAGTTTGTTGGTATACGTTTCGTCCATCATTTTACGGTAGTGTCGCTGGGCGGCAGCACAAGGAACAAAATCCCCTGGAAATTCGGACGCCGGATGCTGGGGCCAATCGCTCATCGCCGCATCGTGATGCTCCCAGGCCCGTCGCCAGGTGGCCCAACCCCAGATGTGCGTCATCACGGAAAAATAGTAGCTATACGGCGTGCACCGCCGGCCCTGCTGCATGTTGTCGCCGCTGATCATCATCACGCGCTCGTCGTCGCGATAGAAATCGAGCAATTCAGTGCAAAAGCGGAAGAACGTCGGATGGGGTAGACAATCATCCTCGAGCAAAATGGCCCGCTCATGCTGGGAAAAGACCCAGTCGATGCCGCTGTACATCCTGCGCCGGCAGCCGAGGTTGGTTTCAGAATAATTTCGCCGCACGTCGCAGGCCCAGTTGATTTTGTCCGTCGCGTGCCGGGCCGCCTCGCATGCGGCGCGCTCGGCCTCGCTGCGCGGGCCGTCGGCGATGATCAGCAGCGTCGATGGCCGCGCGCGGGCGATTTCGGCGAACACCCGCTGAGTCGGCTCGGGCCGATTGAACAAAAAAAACGCGATGGGAACATCGGTAGCCATGGTTGATTCGCCGCCATGAGATTATCGGTCCTTACCCCATCGCGGCTGCAAAGTTAGCGACGCCCGATAACTGATGCGATTGAACGCCCTTCGCCGATAAACCAATGGACTGCGGAAGCAAATCCATGCGGCAGAAACACCAGCCAGACCAGCCAATTCCCTGGGCCAAGCCCGCCATCGACGATGCGGAGTTGAATGAAGTCATCGCATGCATGAAAAGCGGCTGGCTGACTTGCGGCCCACGGGTTACCCAGTTCGAAAAGCAGATGGCCGTCCGGGCCGGACGCACGTTTGCCGTCGCGGTCAGCAATGGCACGGCGGCGCTGGATGTGGCCCTGCGCGCCGCCGGCATCGGACCGGGCGATGAGGTCATCGTCCCCGCTCTCTCATACATCGCCACGGCCTCGACCGTCGCCATCGTCGGGGCCACGCCGGTCTTTTGCGATGTCGATCCGCGAAACCTTGGAATGGATCCCGTCAGTGCCGCCAGCCGCATCACCCCGCGAACCCGCGCCATTCTCTGCACGGATCACGGCGGCAATCCGTGCGATTTTGATGTGCTGCTCGCCCTGGCGCGTCGCCACGGCGTGCCGCTGATCCTTGATGGAGCACAAAGCATTGGCGCGACTTTTAACGGCAAGCCTGCACTGTCGCATGGGCTGATCTCCACCGTCAGCTTCCATGCCGCCAAGACGATCACCACCGTCGAAGGCGGCATGGCTTTCACCGACGATCCAGCCCTGGCGCGACGGATGCGCATCATTCGATCCCAGGGCGAAGACCCCGACCGGAAATATCACCACATCGAACTGGGCCACAATTTCCGTATGACCGAGCTGCAAGCGGCCGTCGGCCTCGCGCAGCTTGCCAAGCTCGACGCGCTCCTGGCCAACCGCCAACAATTGGCCCATCAATATCAAATCGAATTCGCGGGCCTCGGCCTGCAACCTCCGCCCGGCGTGCCGGGAGGACACAACAGCTTCTTTCTCTTTTCCGTTCTGACGCCCCATCGCGACCGAGCTGTTCAGCGGCTCAAGAGCCGCGGCATCGAAACGCGCGTTTGCTATCCCGCTCCGCTTTATGCCCAACCGATCTTCAGCCAATACAAAACCGATCCCTGCCCCGTCGCCGAAAGAATTTGTGCATCCATCCTCAATCCGCCGATGTTCTTCGGCCTGACGCGAATTCAGCAACAGCGCGTCTCCCATGAACTGCGGGATGCCCTGAAGGAATCCGCCCGCGCCGCCGCATGAAGTGGTATCGACATGATCGTCGCCATCGACACCAATTGCATCCTCCCCGGCCAGGTCGGCGGAATTGAGAATTACACGCTCGGCCTGATCGAAGCATTGAAGTTGCCGGCTTCTGGGGCAAGCAAACTGCTCCTGCTCACCCGCGCGGAGAATCATTCCCTCTTTGCCGGCTTCGCCGATGAGCAAACCGAAGTCCTACAGGTGCGGCGCCCGTCCGCTAACTGGGCCGAATCGTCAATAACCGCCCTGGCCGAGTTCCAGCGGCGCAAAGCCGATCTGCTGATTCGCCACGGCGTCGATTTAATTCATTTCCCCGGCAACACGATCAATCCGCTGGACCTGAACCTGCCCATCGTGCTGAATCTGCACGATCTTCAACACCGGCATTTTCCGGAATACTTTTCCGCGGAGGAAATCGCGCAGCGGGAAAAATGGTGGGCAGCATCGGCCCGGCGGGCCGACGCCCTCGTTGCCGCAAGCAACTTTGTCCGCGATGATCTGGTCGGGCAATTGAGCCTCGATCGGGAAAAAATCTTCGTCACGCCGGATGCGTTCCAATCGACTTTTTTCAACCACCCGACGGCGGCGCAACTGGCCGACCTGCGGCGCAAATTCGAGTTGCCCCAAACATTTTTCATCTACCCCGCGGCGGCGTGGCCTCACAAGAATCATCGCAGGCTGATCCAGGCATTCCTCACGGCGGGAATTACCGGCAGCCAGCTTGTATTGACCGGCAACGGGCAGGATGGGATTCCGCCGGCGCAGAACGTGCGGCTTCTCGGCCGAATCAGCACGGAAGACCTCGCCGGTCTATACCACCTGGCGACGGCGCTGATCTTCCCCAGCGAATTCGAGGCCTGGAGCATTCCCATCATGGAGGCCATGGCCTGCGGCTGCCCCGTCGCCAGTTCCAATGTCACCAGCCTCCCCGAGCAGGTCGGCAACGCCGGATTGCTTTTCGATCCCACGGATACTTCAGCCATGGCCAGCACCATGCGCCGCCTGGCCAGCGACAGGGAACTTCGCCAGCGGCTCGGCGATCGCGGCCGCCAGCGCATCACACGATTTGCCCCCGAGCATTTTCTTCAATCGATTGTCAAGACCTACGAATTCGCCATCTCCACCCACCAAGCAAAAAGGGCTGCATGATATGTACGATCTCTCGATCATCATCCCCACGTGCAATCGGGCCGACCTGCTTCAGCGCAGCCTCCAAAACTTGCGCGAAGAAGTAAGTTGCTCGTTTGAGATCATCGTCGTGGACGGCGCCAGCGAGGACCGCACGCCGAAGGTGCTGGCGGAAGCCGGGAAATCAATGGGCCGGCGGCTCCGGGTCATCCGCGAGAAACGCCGCGATGGATTCGTGCGCGCCGCCAACAGGGGATTTCGCGCGGCCGTGGGCCGGAACATGATCTGGCTCAACGACGACGCCCGGCCATTGCCGGGAACGCTGGACGATGCTGTTCGGCAGATCGATTCCGCCGATCCCCAAGTCGCATTCCTCGCGATGTTTCACCGCTATGCCTCGCAAAAAAATATCGCCTATCACGCTCACCATAATGGTCGCGAGTACCGCTTGTGCCATGTTCGCGGCACGCTCTACGCCAATTTCCCCATCGGACGCCGGGAGATTTATCGCCACCTCGGCTATTTCGACGAACGATTCTATTTCTATGCCGCCGATCCCGATCTTTCATTAAAAGCTTGGCAAGCGGGTCTGCGAATCGAGCCGGCTTATGCCTGTTACATCGACCACGACCAGCACTCCGACGGCCGGCGTGCCGAGGATGCCTCGCGCGGACGCGAGGACAACGAAAAGCTTTTCGCCAAGTGGAACCTTCCCGAAAAGAACCCGTATCGCAACGATTTTGATCCGGCCCGGCCATGCACGCTACGAGGGCTGCGCCGAACCGAAACACCGCGGGTGACGTTTCTGCTTTCCACGCACAATCGCCGAACCGCGGTGCTCGATACACTTTCGCAACTGCAATCGCTCCAGGGCTCCGGAAACTTCTCCGCGCAAACGATTGTCATCGACAATGCCAGCACCGACGGCGCCGCTGACGCCATCGCGGCCCAGTTTCCATCCGTGAATCTGATCAGACAGCGAAAGAATCGCGGAGCCTGCGCGAAAAACCTCGGACTTGCGCAGGCAACCGGCCATTACATCGTATTTCTCGACGATGATTCCTATCCCGATGCGGATTCGATCGGCCGGATGATCGAATATTTTCAGGCCGATCCCCAACTCGGCGCCGCCGTGTTCGACGTCGTTCTGCCGGATGGATCGCACGAGAGCAGCGCGCTGCCGAGCGTCTTCATCGGCTGCGGAACGGGGTTTCGGCGCGAGGCGCTCATTCAAGCCGGCGGGTTGCCGGAAGATTTCTTCATGCAGGCCGAGGAATACGATCTTTCGCTGCGATTGCTCGACGCCGGCTGGAAAATCAAGCGGTTCGCAGGCCTTCACGTTGACCATCTCAAAACGCCCATCGCTCGCTCGCCATCCCGCACCACGCGACTCGATGTGCGTAACAATCTTCTGGTCATCGCCCGCCGATTCCCAGGACAATGGAGGTGGCCGTACGCGATGGATTGGATGCGCCGCTACCGCTGGATCGCCCAAACCAACGGCTGGCGCCACCGATTGGCGTTCTGGCGCGGACTGGGGCAAGGGGTGATCGCATCTATCCATCTCGGCCGACGGCAACCGGCCAACGATGATGCGTTCGAGGACTTCGCAATGATCCGTGAAATTCACCATCGTCTCGCCGACGCGGCGCGGGAGCACCGATTTCGTTCGGTCCTTTTCATCGATGTGGGCAAGAACATTTATCCGTTCTGGCTGGCCGCGCGCGATCTCGATCTGGAAGTCGTCGCCATCGCCGATGCGAACCTCAACCGCCGCGGGCGGGAATACCGCGGCATTCCGATCCTGGAAGACGCCGCCGCCCGTGCGCTTCGCTTCGACGCTGCCGTCATCACAAATATTTCGCCCGTTCATGGCCCAACACGCGCCCAGCAATGGCGCGGCATCGACAGCCGGCCCGTCCTGGAGCTGTTCGAATCCCCACGAGCCGCGGCGCTGTCCGTCGCCGCGTAAGAACTTTCGGACAATTTGCCACTGATGTAGATCAGATGCACTTTATGCGTGCAAAGTTGAATTGCGCCGGCGTCTGCCTAACAGCGACGCCGCCGCGACCATGAGCAGTCCCGTGCTCGCGGGCTCCGGCAAAACCGCCACCCCGCTTACATAAATGTTCGAAATATCCGGAATATTGGCCACTTGTTTCAGGTCAATTCCAAGGTAGGTGATTCCGGTCGTCGGCGAAAAATCGGCCTGCGGGATTGCTAAGGCAAAGTTATACGTTCCGTAAGGCGGCGACAAATAGGGGTATCCCGGAACACCTGAATACGCGACGATGCCGTCATTGATGCCGTTGATATCCTCCACGAGTTGCGCGATATCCCCGGTAAGAGTCGGGACCGATCTTTCCTGAAGATCAAAGGCGACGATGATGAATGGGGAGGCGGGATTCGCATCGGGCGCCTTTATGTAGAACGTCCTTTCTTGTATCGGAGAACTAGCGTAAATAGTGAATGACGAAAAACGGGGAGGTCCATACAACGGCACCAGATTATCGTATGTTGTCGGGGTCGCAGATGAACTCACTGAAATGATCGGTTGAATCGGAGTAACATTGATGGTCAATGCAGGAAGCGCGTTTATAATGTCAGAGGAGGGCGATAGGCCTTGTGACGCATATGTAGCCGCCGGCGAAGGATTGCCGCGAGCATTTACGCTGCCTGGATATTCGTTCACCCAGTACGAGGGCACAGGAATCCCAACACCCGAATTGCTTGGGGATAGTGTTACGGTCCCCGCTGCGTTTGACTGATACGCCAGTTGCGTGAAAAGCGGAACGGCTTGGCTCGGGGTAGCGCTCATTCCGCCGAAAAGTGCTAACTGGCTAACCCCGTCTTGTGATTCCGCCTGGGGCAGATCAACGAAAAAGATGTCCATTGCGCTCACCACCCCGGATTCGACGTTGCCCGGATTCGTATAATCGAAAAGATCAACGCCAGGACTGAATACGGCAGTGGAATAGTTCTGTGGATAGGCCACGCCGATTCCGGTCGATGGACCCAATACCGGCGAAAACGAGTACCCTGCCGGGTCAGTGGATGGAATGTCAAAACCAATACCCGACAACCCCAGATACTGCGGCTGAGGGGGATTCCCCTTGACGCTCTGATTCGCCAGGTCCCAGGCGTCGCCGGCCGCGGGGTTAGGGTTGTTCGTTACCACCAGCGATACGCCGAAGCGAAAAAAGTCTCCTTTCGGTAGGTTCACGGTCGGCGCGCTGCCTGAAAGATCGATATCCTGCAACCCGCTGGTGAAGCTCGAATTCGTGGCGATTTGCCCGTCGATATAGTATTCACTGATCGTCACCGCTCGGCTGGCCGCTCCATAACCGAACACCGCCGCCGCGGCGGCCAGGATTGTGCATTTTCGGCTGAACATTCGATCGAATCTGACGCGGTTTTTCACGGCACACCTCTTACAAATTTCGCTCAATGTCGCTCAAAGGCGTGACCGCCGCATCTGCAAGAGGTCTTAATTCAACATAGGGAATACGCCTATTTACGCATAGGAGCGATCCTTAGCCATGCAGCCGTCAACCGATTTGATCAATTCGGGGGACGCCGAGTTGTCTTTCACGGCGCAAAACGCCGCTGTACGATTTTCACGATGGATTTCAAACAAATGACCGCGAATCGAAGACAAATTGTCCCGCTTTTTATCTGTGTGCATCTGATTTTCATCTGTGGCAATACTCTCCGCATTTCGTTTGCCGGAAATGCCACGCAACCGGCAACGTCCCAGCCGAGCGAGTTGGACGATGCGCGATTCAGCATCGGCAAGCTTCTCTATCGCGACGACTTCGATAAAGACAGCGGCCAGTGGAGCAGCGAATTGGAAAACGGCGGGGCTGTCGAGATCGCTGGCGGCCGTCTGGATATCGACGTGCCGGCGGGGGCAACCGTCTGGTTCAAGCCGGTCCTGCACGGTCCGGTCCTGATCCAGTACGAAGCGACGGTCATCAGCGCCGGCGGCCCCAACGATCGCGTCAGCGATCTGAATTGTTTCTGGATGGCGAGAGACTCCCGCAACCCGGCGGACATCTTCGCCGTCCATCGCAACGGAAGATTTTCCGATTACAACCAGCTTTGGACGTATTACGTCGGCCTGGGCGGAAACGGAAACACCACGACGCGGTTCCGCCGATACATCGGCGATCCGGTCCAGCGCCCGCTGCGGCCGGAACACGACCTTCGCGGCAGCGAAAACATGATCACGGCCAATGAGAGTCAGCGGATTCAACTCGTCGCGTGCGGCAGCATCATTCAATACTGTCGCGACGGCCGGCGGCTGTTCGACGTGGCCGACGCGCATCCCTACACGTCCGGCTGGTTCGCCCTGCGCACGACGAAGAATCACCTGCAGGTGCGAAATTTCCGCATCTACGGACTCATTCCTCGTCCGCGATGATCAATTCGCATCCGGCGTTTTCGACGGCCCGGCGATGTTCCGGGGAGAGTTTCGAGTCGCTGACGACCGTATCGATTTCCGATAAGTCGCACAGCCGCACCAAGGCCTGCTGGCCGAATTTGTCGCTGTCGGCCAGCAGCACCACCTGCTGCGACTGTTCCATCATGCGCCGCTCGGCGGCCACCAACAGGAGATTCTGGTTGTAAATCGCTCCATCCAGAATCCCGGCGGAACTGAAGAACATTCGGGATGCGTGCACCGTGGACAGGAAATTTTCAGCGGTCGGGCCGAGCATTACGCCGTGACGCGGGTACATCAGGCCGCCGGTGATGATCAATTCAACGTTGTCGTCATCCATGAACAGATTGGCGATCGGAAGAGAATTGGTGATGAGCTGCACCGAGCGGCCGTGCAGTTGCTCGGCCAGATAAAAAGTCGTCGTGCCGCCGGACAGAAGAATCGTCTGGCCCGTCGTGACGAGGCGAGATGCGGCTTTGGCGATCGTCTGCTTGGCATCGAGCTGAACGCTCATTCGCTGGTGGAAAGCGTAGGTGCGGGTTTGGCCCAGCGCCGCGCGATCGCCGATCCAGATGACGCCGCCATGCGTCCGCTGCACGAACCCTTGCAATTCCAGCGCCTCGACATCCCGGCGAACCGTTGACGGCGAAACATCCAATTCCCGAGACAGCACATCCAGCGGCAAAATCCGGCGTTTCGCCAGCAACTCGCGCAGCCTGGTTTGCCTCTCGGCGATGAGCATGAATCTATTTCAACTGTCCATACGTCGCATCGAGCGACTTCGCGCCGCTTTGAATGCCGCTGATCTCGCGCGGCCACAGGTCGATCTCGTACCGCTTCACCACGCCTTGCCGATCGATCAATGTCGGCAAGCTCGTGCAGGTGTTCCTGATGTCATATTCACCCGATAATTGCGTGCTGAGCGGCAACACCTTCGGCTGGTTCAGCGCCATCGCGTGCACCGCCTCGGCAATCGTCAATCCCACGGCCCAGCCGGCGCCGCCCTTGAGCTTGATCGCTTCGGCGCCGCTGGTTTTGGTCCGCTCGAAAACACGCTGCTGAACCGGCGGGCCGAAATTCGGCATCTTCACCAGCGGCAATCCCGCCGCAGCGGCGCTGGACCAGATCGGGACCATACTGTCGCCATGCTCGCCGAGGATCAGCGCCTTGATCTGGCTCGGCGGAATGCCGGTTTCCAGCGCGATCAGCGAGCGGAAACGGGCCGTGTCCAGTTGCGTGCCCAAGCCGATTGCTTTTTTTGGATCGAGCTTGAGATGATCGATCGCCAATCGGGTGAGAATGTCGACGGGATTGGAAACGACGAAAACGATCGCGTCGCTGCGGAGTCCGCCGGCTTTCAGGGAGTCCAGGATTTGCCGGAAGAGGGTGACGTTGCGGTTGATCAGATCGAGCCGGCTTTCCTCCGGCTTTCGGCGAAGGCCGGCGGTGATGACGACGACATCGCTGTCGGCGCAGCGGTCGTATCCGCCGGCGTAAATTTTCTGATCGCCCGCGACGCTCGTCCCGTGCAGGAGGTCCAGCGCTTCGCCCTGGGCCATCTGCTCGTTGGCGTCCAGAAGATGAATCTCGCTGACGATGGCGGCGCACTGCATCGCAAATGCCGCGTTGCTTCCCACGCGACCGCCGCCACCGATGATGCTCACTTTCATGCTTTGCCTCTCGAACCCGCTGAATATTTACTGCGCCGTCGCCATGATCTGGTCGGTAATCACCTGCACGAGTTGCTCGATGTCCTGCTCGTGGTAATTTTCAGGGACCAGTTCCGCGACGGCTTTTTCCACCGCCGAGGGTTGCTGCGTCCGTACCGGGGCCATGCCCCCGGCGACGCACATGCGGCCCTTGGTCGCCACCTCGCCGCCGACGCGGGTCAGAAAATCGCTGGCGCAGCTCAGCCCCTGGACGTTGCCGTCCGGCTTGACGCGCACATCGCTGAGTCCGAATCTCGCTTTCAAAGCCAGCAATTCCTTCATCTCATCGTTCGTCAGCGTCTGGACATATCCAAGCTGCTTCGCCAACAGCAGGATTCGCGCATACGCATCGACGATCTCGAGCTTGTAATAAGCCGATTCCAAATCCTTATCGAAGGAAACCGTTCCATGATTTCCGAGCAGGACGGTGTTGGAATCCTTGACGAAGGGGGCAAGCGTTTCGCCGAGGCGCGTGTCGCCGGGCGTGACATATTTGGCCATCGGCACCCGGCCGAGAAAAACCTCCGCCTCGGGATGAATGCACGTCGGCAATTCCAGCCCGGCGATGGCAAACGCGGTCGCATGGGGTGGATGGCTATGAATTACCGCCCGAACGTCCGGCCGGTTCTTGTAAATAAACAGATGCAGCAGAATTTCACTGGTGCGGCCGTGTTTGCCGGAAATCTGCTTGCCTTCCAAATCCACCACGCACATGTCGTCCGGCTTCAATTGCGATTTGCTGATACCCGTCGGCGTGCAAAGAATCCGATCCTCCGAAAGGCGGTAGGAATGATTCCCCTCGTTGCCGGCACAAAAGCCTTTCAGCCAAATCCGCCGGCCGATGTCGCACATCAATTCCTTCAGCTTCCACTCGCTGATTCTGGGGGTTCCGTTGCCATTGTTATTTTTTTGGTAAGCCATAAAAACTCCATCATCAAATCTGCACGTTGATCACCGCCGCATCGAGAATCGCCGCGTTGTACGCATCCAGGGGGACGCGCTTTTCCGGATAGAACGGCATGGCCGCCTCTCGGCTTTCGGTGAAGGCGATCAAATTTCCCTCGGCGGCGCCGAGGTCGTCGTAGACGATCAATGATTCGGCGATTTTTCGGGACTTGCCGGCGAGGCTGAAACGGTCCTGCACCTCGACCAGCAGAAACCGCCCGCCCGTCAGCGTGGCGTACATCGGGTGCAGCGTGACTCGGCCGATCACTTTGCCTACGCGCATGTTGCCAACTCCTCCAGCCGCCGCCGCGTTTCATCCGAAAGGTTTCGCGTGGCCCGCGCAAATCGCGTCAGCAGATTGCGAACCTGCGAAAAATTCTTGTAGACGTATTCGATGACCAGCACGTTCGCCGCAACCGCGCTGATGCCCTGATCGACCGATTCCACGCACGTCCCCACCACCGCGCGAATCGCCGGGCAGCGGTTGGCATAGACGATCGCCTCCGCGGCGCTTTTCACCAGCAACACGCCGCTGCTCGCTTGTTGCGATTTGACCTGCGACGCGAGGTATTTGATCGCCGGTACGAGGTGCGCTGCATCGTTGGGAAGTTGAATGGGCGCCAGATTCGATTCGCGTGCTTGCGCCGCCAGCGCCGCCTTGGCGGATCCGCAGGGACCGTCGCACCACCAGAGCAGCGAGGCCAATCCCAAAGGCGCCGATGCCGGATGTCCAGCCTCCGCCAATTCCGCCGGGCCGTAGCCGATCTTCACGCGCTTGCTTTTGGCCCAATCCAGCGCCAGCGGCGTAAGCCGGGCGCCATAGGGAAGAACGATCTGATCTCCGCTGGGGTCGCGGGCCTGAAGGTCCTGAAGTTGTCGCGCCGTCACGATCATGCCGCATCCTCGGCCAGGGCGATCACGCACCAGCGCACGGGACTTTTCTCGTTTCCGACGTACTGGCGTGCCGACTTGCCGTCGCTGGTCAACACCACGACTTGTCCCGCTCCGGCGCCGAACCGATCGACCGCCACCAACAGGTCGCCCTCGGGCTTTCGATTCGAGTCCAGCACCTGCACGAGGAGCATTCGCCAGCCCATCAGGCTCGCGTGCTTTATCGTCGCGGTTGCGTGACCGATCACTAATCCGAGAACCATTAAATTACCCTCAATGTTTTGGTCATCACCACTCGCCGATAGCGCGTGAACGTCAGCGGCGTCGTGATCCCTTCGCCAGTCGGGGTCGCGATGCTGTAGCTGAGATATCCCTCACCGCCCAATCCCAGCCCCGCCATGCTCGGGCCGTTCACGACGAACAGCGTTGTGTTGGCCTGGCGGCCAAACCGAGTGATCGTGTCGATGTTCCGGCTGTGAATGATTGCCGTGTGGCGGTAGCCGTGCTCGCTTTCGACGGCCCGCTCGATCGCTTCATCCACATTTTTCACGCGGACAAACGGCACGAAGGGCATCATCTGCTCTTCCTGAACGAACGGATGATCGGCACTGGTCTCGCCCACGAGCAGTTGCGTGGTCGGCGGAATATTCGCCCCGGCCGCCGCCGCCAATACCGATGCGTCTTTGCCCACGAAATCCTTGTTCACATGCGGGTGGCCCTTGGCATCGGTCTTGAACGCGGCTTTGGTCAGCGCCTCGATCTGCGATGAATTCAGGACGAACCCGCCGGCCATTTTCATCTGGCCCAGGAATTTGTCGAAGATGCTCTCCACGCAGACGACCTGCTTCTCGCCGATGCAGAGCAGGTTGTTGTCGTAGGCCGCGCCTTTGACGATGGAGGTGGCGGCGTTTTGCAGGCAGGCGGTTTCATCGACAACGACCGGTGGATTGCCGGGACCGGCGACGATGGCTCGCTTCTTGGCAGCCAGGGCCGCCCGTGCAACCGCCGGACCGCCCGTGATCACCAATAGCGCGATGCCGCGATGGCTAAAAAGCTGTTCGGCCGTTTCCAGCGTCGGCGGCATTACGCAGGTGATGAGGCCGTCGATGCCATATTTGGCGGCGATCTGCTTGTTGTACTGACGGATGGCGTGGGCGGCGCAGTTGGCGGCGCTGGGGTGCGCGTTGGCCACGAGCGAGTTGCCCGATGCGATCATGTTGATCGCGTTGGCGGACAGCGTCGGGATGCTGTGCGTCACCGGCGTGACGACGCCGAGCACGCCGAACGGCGCGAATTCCTCAATGCACAGCCCGTTGCTGCCGCTGGAAGCGCGCGTGCGGAGATATTCCACGCCAGGAACCAATTCCAGAATCTGAAGCTTTTCGATTTTGTGATCCAGCCGGCCAACCTTGGTTTCTTCCAATTCCATCGCGCCCCACTCGCGGGCATTGTCTTTGGCGATGGACTTAATCAGCTTGACGATCCCGTCGCGGTCCTCCATCGGTAATTTCAAAAGCTTTTTCTGCGCCTCCGTAGCGGCAGTGACAGCGGCATCGACGGTGCTGAAAACGCCGTATGATCCCGCGCTGGTCTGCGTCCGCGGCACAGCCGGCAGCGGGCGCTTTTCGCCGAGCCGACGCATGACTTCACCAACCACATCCTGAACGAGCGCTGAATTCATGGGTTATTTCGCCGATTGGGTCTGGTAAAACGTCTTGCCCGCATAAGCCGCCGAATCGACGATTCCGATGATGACGGCATCGGCCGGGAGATTTTTGGTTTGCTCCGTCATGCGGGCGCTGCTGCCCTGAACGATCAGGACGAGCTGGCCTTCACCGGCGCCGACCACGTCGATGGCAACGATGGCGCGGCCGGTATTGCCGAGGCTGGCCGGTTTGGACGCGTCGTCGTATTTCACGTTGAGCGGCTCGACGACCATCAGCTTCTGGCCGCCGAGGGTTTTGTCTTTTTGCGTGGCAACCACGTGACCGGTGACTTTTGCGAGAAACATGTCAATCCATTCCGGCCTGCCGACCAAAGTCGGCAGGCCACGAAAAGACGGTGGGCCGATCTCACATCTTCGCGACGTCTGTATGCGGACGGGCGATGACATGGACGGAGACGACCTCGCCGACTTTTCCGCCGGCTTCGGCGCCCGCGTCCACGGCGGCGCGAACCGCCGCCACGTCGCCGCGGATCGTGATGGCAACCAGGCCGCTGCCGACCTTGTGCTGCTCCACGAACTGAACGCTGGCCGCCTTGAGCGCCGCATCCAGCGCCTCCACCGCCGCCACGATCCCTTTGGTTTCGATCAATCCGATTGCTTCAGCGTTTGCCATAAAATCTCCAAAAAAATTAGTTCGCGTTTAAAACCGATTCCGTTTGCAAGGCGACGATCAGCTCCTCGTTCGTCGGCACGACCCAGATTTCGCCGTTGGACTCGACCTTGCTGATGCAGGCTTCCTGTCCACGGGTCTGGTTTTTCAGCGGATCGAGAACCAGGCCGGCGAAATCGAGGTCTTTGCAAACGGCGGCGCGGATGGCGACGGCGTTTTCGCCCATCCCGCCGGTGAAGGCCAGCACGTCGCATCCACCGAGGGCAACCAGAAACGAGCCGATGTAATGCCGCACCGCTTCGACGAATGCGTCGATGGCCAATTTCGCGCGGGCATCGGTCGCGGCGGCACGCTCGATGTCGCGCATGTCCGGGGAAATGCCGCTCATGCCCAGCAGCCCGCCTTCTTTTGCAAGCCGGCGGAAAATGTCCTCCAGGGCGATTCCCTGCTTCAAAAGCTTCGTCAATGCGAAGGGATCGAAATCGCCGACGCGGTTATTGTGCGGCAGGCCGCTCTGCACCGTCATTCCAAAACTGCACGCGACGGATTTGCCGTTTTCGATGGCGCAGACCGAGCAGCTTCCACCGAGGTGGCAACTGATGATCCGCCGCGCCGCTGGGCGACCGAGCAGGTCGGTCACGCGCATCGCGATGTAACGATGGCTGGCGCCGTGGAAGCCGTAGCGGCGAATCCCCAGCTTCTCCGTCCATTCGTGCGGGATGGCGTAGATTTGCCGCGACATCGGGATCGTTTGGTGAAACGCCGTTTCGAAAGCCGCCACTTGCGGAACGCTGGGCAGCTTCTGACGAAACGCCTTCATCGCCGCGATGTACGGAGGATTGTGGGCTGGGGCGACATCGGAGAACTGCTCCATCGTGGCAATCACTTCGTCGTTGACGCGAACCGCCCCGCTGATCGGGCCGCCGTGCACGGCCTTGAAGCCGATCGCATCGGGTGCATGCGGCAACGACTGGAGAATCGCGTCCAACACATCGGCATGATTTTTGTACGGCGAATCCTTCTGACCGATGCGCTCGTAAGCGCCGCGCGCGGCTTCGGCGCCCTCGGCATCCATGTCGAGCAGCTTGTACTTGAAGCTGGTGCTTCCGAGGTTGGCGACGAGAATGAACATGCCGCGAGTGATTACAGCGCCGATCCCCCACCGCCGGCGCCGAATCCTTCCAGTAAATCTGGATGCGGACGTGCGATGACGTGATGGGCAACGAGTTCGCCGACCTTGCCGGCCGCCTCGGCGCCGGCATCGACGGCCGCTTTGACGCTGCCGACATCGCCGCGAACGACCGTTGTCACGTACGAGCCGCCGATCTGGATCGTCTTGACGATCTCGACGTTGGCCGCCTTGCACATCGCATCGGTCGCCTCGACGAGGCCGACCCAGCCCTTGGTTTCGATCAGGCCGAGTGCGCTGCTGAATCCGGGTTTGTTTTCTGCCATGAGAGTGATCCTCGATAAGAATTTTTAGCGGATTTACTTTTTCGCGGCCGCGGCGGTCTTGGGCTTGGGCGTCATTCCGCCGAGATCATCGTGCGGCCTGGCGATGACGTGAACGGAAACGACCGTGCCCACGCGGCCGGCCGCTTCGGCGCCGGCGTCCACGGCGGCCTTGACGGCTGCCACGTCGCCTTTGACGAAAACCGTCACCATTCCGCTTCCGCACTTGTCCCAGCCGAGCATGGTCACGTTCGCGGTTTTGAGCATCGCATCGGTGCCCTCAATCAGGGCGACCAGACCTTTGCACTCCAGCAGCCCCATCGCTTCACTTGTCATAAACGGATCCTTTCAGTTAATTCACTTCAATGTCACTGTCACTTGATCAATTCCATGTTCGTCGCCGATTCCAGATCGCAGGCGTTGCCCTCATCGGTATCAATGTGGACTTCGAGAATCACCTTGGCGTGATAGCGGACCTTGACGTTGTCGAACGTCAGGCCGGACGGCCCTTCGATCCGCAGCTTCATCTCGTCGCCGTCTTTTACGCCGTAATAGGCCATATCTTCCGTGGACATGTGGACGTGGCGCTGGGCGCGGATGACGCCGGCGTTCATGTGGATGGCGCCTTGTGGGCCCAGCACCGTGCAGCCGGGCGTGCCTTCGTGATTTCCGCTGATCCGCAGGGGCAAGTCGATGCCCAGGTATATGCCGTCGGTGCAGCTCAACTCGATCTGGGTGTAATTCCGGATCGGGCCGAGGATGCGGACGTTGGGAATGATCCGCTGGCGCGGGCCGACGACGGTTACGAGTTGCTCGGATGCGAATTCGCCTTGTTGATAGAGGTCTTTGAGCTTGGTGAGCTTCGCGCCTTTTCCGAATAGAATCTCGAGATTCTCCTGGTTAAGGTGCATGTGCCGGGCGGAGACGTTCACGACCAGCGGATGCGGCGAACCGATCTTTCCGCCAGCGGCGGCGTGCTGCTCCCGTAGCGGCGGCTGGCTAATCTGGCCCCGTAACTTTTGCCTTAATACCTCACGAACTAACTGTTCGACTTCTCTGCGATCTAAAATCGCGGTACTTTCTGCAACCATTTGACGCCTTATCTTCAATATTCGTCATAATTGTGCATACTATTTCATAATAAGTCAACAATTATCTATTTATGATTTAAGATTATATTTGGAAACGAGTTATATAAAAAAGCGTGGTGGAATGGATATGCGGCGAACCCGCATATTGAACACCGTCGTTAGGTAATTGGCGATGAACGGCGCATCGCCGTGATTGTTCACCCGAAGCTGGATACGACTGGACATAGCTGGATATTGATGGATGAGCAGGAGGCGGCAGCAGTTAGGTGAATTCTGGCGACATCGGCCAGAAACTGGATTAGCGCGCCAAAACTGGATGAACGCAAAAACGTGTAAGAAAAGTCGCGGATCGAACCGCGTTGGCGGTAGCGCCAATGCGGTTCAGTTCCAAATCGAGCGGGCGCGCCCGCATGAGCGCCCGCATCCAAAATCAAGCGGGCGCTGACAAACTGACGCGGCGGCGTCCGGTTATCGGCCGGCCCGAAAGCGAAGAATTCACCGTCAATTTGCCAGTCATTTCCCGGCACCGCAAAGCATCATCGAAGCAAGATTGAAGATCGTTCGGCGGGAGTTTAAAAGCCCGCGGGACGGGGGCGGCCGCGACGCGCAAGTCACCGCCGTCCCCGTCCGCGTCGTTTCACCCTATATCTCTCACTTCACAGGGTCAAATCCGGCTGCCGGTCGCTGGGGATTTCCTTGCCCTGGCCGCCGCCCATCGGGGAGAATGTGCGGCTACGAACGTGGTGATCGGCGACAGTCAAATCGTGAGGGCGGCGAATGGAAAAATGCGCCAACTGTGAACGTGCCATCGGCAATCTCGAAACGCCGATGATCTGGCGCGGTGCCGTCGTTTGCGCGGGCTGCCATACGAAGCTGAGCGGGGCGACGTGGTTGATGACACCGGCGTTTGCACCGGCATGGTCATGGGCGATGTCCAGATCGAAGCAAAATATAAGTGATTCGCGCATGATCTTTGCCGGCCCAGTGATGTCCATCACCGCCAGG
Organism: Tepidisphaeraceae bacterium; assembly: GCA_036267155.1. GTDB lineage: Bacteria > Planctomycetota > Phycisphaerae > Tepidisphaerales > Tepidisphaeraceae > PALSA-1353. The sequence continues at coordinate 6,324 of DATAWP010000076.1, read as the reverse complement.
GGCGCCGCGTGGAGGAATCATGGATAAAAGGTCAACCTTTTCCGGTCCCGGCTTTCGGCCCGGACCTTTCCTCTGATTCTATGATTCTTTTAGCTGCCGCTCTGTCACGGGGAATTTCAACCTGGAATGTCGCCTTGGATACGATCAGCGGATTAGACTTTGTAGCCGCCATGAGGCCGGGTGGAAGCTGGAGTTGTCGAACGAATTGCTCAAATTCCGGGCGTCTTCGATCGTTTTTCGCGAGGACGACGACGATTGCATAGGTCGCCAGCGCTTCGAGTTCATCGGGGTGCATCCTTGCAGCGATTTCACGAATGATCGCCTCAAACTGGGCCGGAGGAAAATATTTTAGGTCGGCTCGCCGCTGGTCAGGGGACAGATTTTCAATTGAAAACATTACTTCCGTTGCCACTTCTGGCGCGATGTTCACGTAGTCATGGAACAACATGTGTACGGTTGTCTGAAGCGCGGCCGCAAGTGCGCGATCAAATCCCTTCCGCATTTTCGCAGGGGGAGTTTTCGCCGCATACCACCGAACGATTCTCTCTCTCTTGCATCCCACGGCGGCGGCAAGATCGGCCTGCCGCTTATATCCTATGAAGTCGGCGCGGCGACTGAGCCACTCTCCCCAGCCGCGTTTCCCGCTTTTCGCCATGAATGGCTTTATAAGGCGCGGAAGCAGGGTAAATCCAGACAGCACTCAAAAAACATTCATTTCCTCCGTTATCACCCAGTTGACATCCAGAAAACTAGCAGATAACATACCGCTTAATGGCTGGAACAACCAGAAATCAAATTGACCAACCGGCGAAGGAACAAGGCGCTTGGGGCGAATGGATCGTCCGACGGTGGAGGTTCCTGGGATTCAAACGAATCGTCGATCTCTCATCGACCGTGGGTTGTAGCCCGGACCTATTGACTCGATGGCACAACTCGCGATTCCCCCCTGAGACAATACGAAAAGGATTCGACGTGGCTTTGATCGTTGCCTTGCGAACTGATCGTTGGACATTGTTTAACGCCTACGCCTCCATCGCACCCGAGGATGCACCTGTGATTGATCCCCCGCGCGATGTAGATCGCGTGGGCGGGAAGCTGGGAATTCGAAGAGCGCCGGCGCGAGGCGCGGCATGAAAGGATGAACGAATCATGGCAGAACGAACGGCGAACGAATCCGGCGAAGAATTTAACCCTGAGGCGCGGCGGGAGTTGATGCTGAAAGTCCTCTGCTCGCTCGAAAGCGGTCCAGGCGCGCGGCCGCCGGTGAACCTCCTACGGCTATACGAGAGTTACAACTTTGCCGCCGGCCCGGGCCTTAAATTCGCGGGCGTCTTCCCCCTCGTCGATTTTCTAAAGGGGATGTTGATTGAGAAGAACATCCGAATCAGGCGCGGGGACTTCGATAAAGACCCGTCGGCCTGCTGGATCGTCTCCAAATTCTGCTTGGAAATTCAGGAGAATCGGCCATGAGCAACGGCAACGGCCGCAACTTCTTCAAACCCTCCGGTGGCGATTCCGCCGAAATGGAGGAACCATTCACGATCGATTCGACAAACCGTCTTCGGCTTTTCACATGCCCAAAATGCGCAATGATCTTCGCCGTGACGACCGCATCGATCGCTGGCCTCCGCCGCATGGGGCGGCCGATGTTTTGTCCGGCTGGACACCCGGCGGCGATTCCTGATCGGATCGAGGACACCGGCCATCTATACCTTTTCGACGTTCAAATATTGGCAGACGCGGACTGAATCCACATGACCGCTCTCGCGATCCCATCTTCGCCTGTCATTGACTTCGCAGCGTTCATGCCGGCGAACGAGGCGGCTATGAAGCTCCGCCGCGATGAAGGGGACGTGCGCCGGCTTTGCCGGGAAAAACTCGCCGCGGAGGGGAAGGCGATCATCGCCACGTCTCCCGTGTCCGGGCGGCCGCAATGGTTTGTCCGTCGCGATTTTGATCCGCGGCTCACGGCGGACGATGGCGGCCGAACGGGAGCGATTGGGCTGGAACAATGCAGCGGACGGCGGCGGGATGAAGCTCTTCAAAAGTGGGATTGCGTTCGGAAATATCGGGCGATTTTGAATGGCAGGGAGCCGATGAAAACGGCGCGCCCGAAACTGATCGCATCGCTCCGGTTGCAATATCCGTCGCTGAGGATTTCGCGCTCGGGTCTGCACACTTGGCACGCCGAGGCGGCGAGCTTTGCCGACATCGACAAGCTGATCGACAGGCGGGGCGGCCATCAAGCGCCCGAGGCATCGCCGGAATGCTGGCCGGCGATGAAGGATTTATATCTGCACCCGAACCAGCCGACCGTCCGGCATTGTTGGAAGATCGTGCGAGCGATGGCCACAAAAAACGGATGGAAGTGGATCAGCTACGGCGCATGCCGAAGGCAATTGAACCGCAGAATCTCCCCGGAAGAACAGGCACTTCATCGCCAGCCGGAAAAGTATCGCCAGGAGCTTGCGCCCTACATCGCACAGGAGCCGGAGAGTTGGCGGGCTGGCGAGCTTTATATAAGTGACCACAAACAGTTAGATTGCTGGGCTCGATGGCGCGGCACGATCATTAGAATTTGGCTCACGGCATGGACGGATTGGCGGACTCGGAAGATCGTCGGCTGGACGCTGAGCGACAGCCCGTGCAGTTCGACCATCCTCGGATCGCTCGGCAAGGCGATGAGAGACCCGGCGAACTGCGGCGGTCCGGCAGAGGTGAGGGTGGACAATGGAAAAGATTTTTCTGCATTTGTGTTTCATGGATCGACCAAGCGCGAACGCCAATTGAAAATCTCGCCGCGGGTGGATGAGGGTTCGACGCGCGGCATCTTCGGAATGCTGGGGATCGAGGTTCATTTCGCCAGGCCACACAACCCCAACGGCAAGAGCCGGCTTGAAAGATTCTTCGGCAATCTCACATCATTTGCCCGCACGTTCGACACGTTCTGCGGGATCGACTCCGAAACCAAACCGGAGCGGCTTGCCGAAATCCTCGCGAATCCCGCGGCGATTCCAACCTTCGCGGAAGTTGAAAAGCGGATGGCCAACTTCATCGCCGGATACAACGCCAACGCCGATCACGCGATGGATGACCTGAGCGAGGACGGCGTGAAGCTCAGCCCCAACGAGGCATTTGCCCGATGGTGCGATACGCGGCGTGTGATGGCCGATCCGGCGGCACTGGACTTGCTCCTGGCACATTGGCACAAGCCGATGACTGCGGGCCGGAACGGCCTAAGCCTGACCATCAGCGGCCGAGTCCTGCACTACGGCCATACCGATCCAAGTCTCAGGCCATTCAAAGCATTTCGAAGACAGGATCGGCGCGTCGTCAACGTCTCCTACGATCCCGATCACCTGGAAAGCGTGCGGGTTTTCGATGAGCAGTTCCGATTCGTGGCGACGGTCGAAATGAATCACGTCGGCGGCGTGGTAGAGGGATTGACCAAAGAGGATCACGCCACCGCGCACCGCAAGCTGGCGGCCTATCAAAAGTCGATGCGCCACGTCGCGGAGTATGGAATCACCGGCACGCTCACCGCCGAAGAACAGATTGCGGAAGCGGCGTTTGATCGGCGCGAGCAAACGAGCCGCGAAATCGCATCGGCCAATTCGCCGGCAAAAATGCGGATCGTTCAAACACCGCTCGACGGGCAATCTAAAGAGGTTCGACGCGAGGAAATCCGCGAGGCGATCGAGCCGGTGAACGCGGCGGAAGCCGCGGCCCGGCAGGTCAGTCCAATGGACCTTCTCAGGCGAAGCACTCCGCCCGCGGCACGGCCCGCGGCTTCAAAGCAACTCGACGGTTTTGCGCTTTTACGCAAGAGGTTCGCATGAGCGATCCGCAAAACAACTCGGACATCCCTGCGAATCCTCCGGACCTGCAAGAGACACACTCTCCGCTTCCACCGGCGGAGACCGGCGGGGCCCGCGGAGAGACCGCCCAGGACCGCGAGGCGATGTACCGCCTTATTCAAAACGACAGGACCAACAGCGAGGCAAGGATGCCTATCGATCAGCCCTCCAATAATCTGCCTGAACTTATCCGCCGGTTCCAGGACCGGCTTGAGCGGCACCGAATTTCGCTGCGCGTCGCGAGCCGGCAGATGGGATACTCCGTCGCCGTTCTCTCCGAATTCGTCAAAGGCAAATACAAGGGAGACACCGAAAAGGTGGCGGCCACGGTTGGGCGCTGGCTCAATCGCGAAGCGATGCGTGATGAGGGCCGGCGCCCCAAAGGGTACGTGGAGATGCGAATCAGCGAAGAGGCGCGCTCCATCGTCCACCTGGCCTACCGGCACGGCGCGATGGCCACGATCATCGCGCCGTCCGGGTGTGGAAAGACATTCCTTGCCAAAGTTCTCGCCACCGAATTGAACGGCGTTTACATCGCCGTCAATCACACGTTCACGCCCCTTCAATTCCTGATGGCTCTGGCAATCGAGCTTGGATGGCCGGCGAACAAGAGAGGGAACAAGGCGGAAATTCACCGCTGGATCGTCGCCTCGCTGAAGGGAACGAACAGGCCCCTTTTCATTGATGAGGCCCATATTCTGGGCAAGGCGATCAACTTCGTGCGCGGCGTTCACGACGAGGCGGAAGTGTCGATCATCCTCATCGGCACGAATGAGATTTTGGATTTCATCGACGATCGCGGCCAGGGAGCCGGGCAGTTTGCCAGCCGCACGATCCACTACAACGCGATTGAGAAAAGCCGTGGCATGAGTGGCCCCGACGATGGCGCGAAGGCCAAGGCGCAATGCCTGTTCAGTTTTGAAGAGGTCAAGGCATTCTTTGCCGCACGGGAAATCCACCTGGACAAGGAAGCGCTTATGTTCGCGTGTCAGCTTGCGAACCTGCCTGGATTTGGAAGTCTGCGCATGATTGAGCGTGCGGCGGCTGTCGTGTTTGACCTCGCGCCCGATACCGAAACCGTTCATCGCGATCAGTTCATCATGGCGCTTCGGCTTCTTCATTCGAGCGACTTTGACCGGATGGAGCGAATGGTGCGGCAGAGTGCCCAGGAGACGAAAGCCGCTCGCGTGGCGTGAGGAAAGACCGATGCCCTGGACGAACAAGCAAAAGTCTCTCGCCGCGCAAGCCTGCCGAGCCGCGGGCATTTCCGAGGATCAGCGTACCGACGTGATTCTTCGGAACTTCCCGCACGCTCATTCCCGCGGCGACATTACCAGCACGTCGCCCAGGCTCACCAGCGGCGATTTTGCGGGGTTCATGGGGATCGTCGAGAGATTCGCCGGTGGGAAGGTGCTGCACTTCACAGCGGGCTACTGGCGGCGGGCGTCGGCCGATCAGTTGCAGCGCATGCGGTATCGCGTGAACCGGATCGCGGCGGCGTTGGAGGCGGCGGGCAGATTGCAGCCCAACGGCGTCGGGCTGGCCGGCTGGATTGAGAAGCGGGTGAGCGGTGGCGTAACGGACCGGATTGACGATTTGGAATTCCCCGCGATGCAGGCGCTGCTCATGGGGCTTCAGGCATACGCAAAACAATGCGGCGTGGAACTGTCGCCGCGCGACTCAGCCGCCCCTTCAGGATTGGGGGCGGCTCCTTTCGCCTCCGTTGGCCGCGCGAATCCGAACATGGCGCCAACGGAGGTTTTTGATGTTGAGGGATCGGGGCGTTCGGCGATTGCCGCTCATGGGGCATCCGCCATTGCAGGGAGTGTTTTATGAAGTCCGCCAAAAAATCGAAACCGGGGCATCGTGAACGCCGCTCGGCGTCTCGACTCTGGCTTGTCGTATATCCACTCGACGATCGCATGGACGCGCGTGAACCCGCGGGAGTGTTTATTTCAACTTCTGATTTGGTGCCTTTGCCCGTCGCGTTCATTCCCAACAGCGGTCGGGACGCCGTGCGGCTTGCGCTCCGCATCATCCGTGGAAAGGCATCGTTCGATGAGGCGACTGACTATCGCGGATGCAATTGGATGATGGTGGGGAGCCGCATGAATAATGCCATTTTATATCCACTCGATTCGACGGGAAAGCCTGATGTCAGCGTCGATCATCTTGCGGCGGCGCGAGTTTTCATCGATCCCCTGGACCATTCAGTCAGATTCATCACGTTCGACGTAAAGGGGCTGGCGACATATCTCTCCACTCAGAAAATGCTTGGCTGGTCGATCCCCCGCGCCATCGGCAAGGGGATGGTGGAGTTGGCGATATGAGCGAGCCGCGTCTTGAATCTTCTCTGCCCGAATTGCCCGCGACTGAACTGTGGGCAGTCTTTTCCGCGACGGGTTCGTCACTCGAGGGCTTTTTGGTGACCGATCGTGAACGATGGCCAGGGTTGATCTGTTTTACG
>DATAWP010000075.1:0-47517 GCA_036267155.1 Tepidisphaeraceae bacterium | reverse complement strand
CGTAAAACAGATCAACCCTGGCCATCGTTCACGATCGGTCACCAAAAAGCCCTCGAGTGACGAACCCGTCGCGGAAAAGACTGCCCACAGTTCAGTCGCGGGCAATTCGGGCAGAGAAGATTCAAGACGCGGCTCGCTCATGCAACAGCCTCCGCATTACGCCTGGAGATGGAGCGGGGAATCGCCCGCCGCGCATTGAAATTATCACAAACAATTTTCATGCGAGGGGGTAATTTGCGGAGGGCTGATGGTGGCTCGGCAGAACGCTCCGCACGAAGAACTTCGAAGAGCCCGCCGTCAGTCAGTATCTCGAACCCGAGCAGATGGGGCCGCGTGCGGCTGAAGATATACCGTCCCGCCCGGCCGGCGCGGTCATCCCATTGGTCCGCTTCCCGAAAGGTGCGACCGCTTGGATACAGGAGATTGGGAAAATGATTGACGATTTCCTCAGTATCGAACAGCGTGTAATCGATCGCATCCGTCAGGGCTTCAGTGCCGCGGATAATCCCCTCCGCGAATTCGTAGGAGGGCCGGCCTACGCCGGAGACAAAACAAATTGGCCGTGGCAGAGGCGAGCCATCGGTTACAAGCAGCCCCGTCATCAAATCGGCACCGAGACCGAGCGCCGTGTGCCAAATCATCCAGCCGGATCGCGGCCCACGGCCGGCGATCTTCCGCGGCTGCCTCATCGAGTTTTCATGCCGACCTGGCTTCATCCTTGAATATCCTTCCATCCTGCCTTCATCACGGGCGCGCAATCTCAAACCCCGCCGCGGCTGGCGCGGCGGATTCCGCACAAGCCAGCGGCGGGGAAAACAAGGCGTCTCCGAGCGATGGAGACGCCACGAAAGGCTCGCGCGTGATGGATCGCCGTTGGGCGTCCGGTCGGCGAGAATTATTGATCCTTGGATTCATCACTTGCAGGCTCCGTCCTTCGCCGGGATTACCCAGTCTTCGCCACTGCCGTTGACGCGGCCGATTCAAACAGTTCATCCGCATCCCGCAGCAACGCCTCGGACATATCGCCGGCCACGATTTCAAGCGCGGCGATCACGTCGCGCCGTGTGATGGCCGAAATATTCGGATTGGCGTTGTAGATCGTGTCCGCGAGGTTCTCGACAAGCCGCAGTCGCCCGCGATGGGCCAGATTCGCCAGCCGGTGCATCATTTGCAGACCGTCGCGGCTGATCCTCATCTTTTTCATCGCGAAGAATTTGGCGATTTCTTCCATCGTAAAGAGCATGTCGGGCGTTCGCCGGTTGGGCGTTCCGCTTCCCCTGGCCGCGTGTTTCGTAAGATCACAGCGCAGCGTGCGCGATGCCATCTGGCCGACACCGTGCGCCCGGTCTGTGTCGATTTGGCTGAGGATTTCGCCCGCCCCGGCCATGACCACAGGAATGCGGGCCAGATCAAAAATCGGCCGAAGGCAGCCAATGTGCGGGCCGAGCAAATGGGCTTCGTCGATGTAGAGGATTTTCTTTGTCCCGACCAACTTCGCCACGATCGCGTCGAGCATTTCGGTACGTGTGGCTTTCGGATGGGGAACGCCCAGCATATAGGCGATCGTCCGGTATAAATCGCGGGGGCGCATGCCCTGGACGCATGTCACCACGATCCCATTCGTCTGGTCGCACCAATAGCGCAGCACCCGGCTCTTACCCGCCCCGCTGTCGGCCACGATCGCCAGCATGGCAACCAGCTTGTCCGCGAGTTGAATGTAAGCGCCCATCGACTCGGCCGCTCTGGTGGAAATAAAATCCGATGGACGGCGTGCCGCCCGGCGGCGCGCGTCACGTTCAAGCCATCGGTTTACGCGCCGCGTGACTTCCGAAACGTCGCCGCGGTATTGGCGTGCCGCCCAATCGCTCAGCACGCCGGGCGAATAGTCGCATCCCTTGGCGGCTTCACGCATCGTCAAGTCGTGATGCTCGATATAGGCGCGAAATGCTTCTACAACTCGCGCCGTTTGCTCCGCTGGGATTGGGCCTTCCGTGGCCAGCATATGACCTTCCAGTTGAATTCGATTTGCTTCGATGATGCCCTGAAGCGCCTGCTCGCCGGCTTCATGCCGCGAGGCTTGATCGCTGGGACTCGCCCCGTCCAGATCGAGATTGTCATTCGGCTCAATGTTCATGGCGAAGCACCTCAAAACTATCCATCACGCTCCGCACGCCGACCGGCTCCGGCCGAGGCCGCGGAGTAAGATTTTTCCGCAGCGAATCCAACATGCTCGGCCGCTGCGCGTCCGCGGGGGAAAGCGATTCCGCTCCCACGGCCAGGCGAAGCGCCGCGCGCTGAACATGCCGCCCCTGGCCGTCCAGGGGAGTCGATTGAATTCGGATCGGGCGCGGCGGCTCATCTTGATGCTGGACCGCATGTCGATTGCGAATCCCCGCGTCCCTCGCGTGTTCTTCCGGCGTCAAAAGATCGGTGTATTCAAACTCGCGAGTGATGCGCACGGACCGGTCGTATGCCCGCTTCTCACGCGACGATTGACGCAGCCCCTCACGGTCAAACGCCGCATTGTTAGACGTGGCCCGGCAGACGAATTTGTAATTCATCCGGTGGACGTAAATCACCGATGGCTTGTCCGGGTCGATCGACACGCGGACGGGCGTTCGATCCTTCTTTAAACGCCCTTTGAATTCGATTAGTGAAGGTTCGAACGCCCCGAACCGGATCGTACGCCCCTCGATTTTCCGCGAGATTCCATTGCGGCCAACGAAGCATGGAGGGAACCAATGCCGGGCCGCCATTTCAAGCGCATCCGGATCGGCCATCCGCTTCACGCGGGGACACCACTTCGCGTAGGCGGCCGCGGGCGAAAGCCGCTCGCCACCATCGAGCAAATCGTCAATCTGATGATCCGCCGACGCGTTGTATCCGGCGATGAAATTCGCCAGCCGATCACTGACGGTTTCAAACGTGGGGATGAGGTCCGGAGTCTTCAAAATCTCCGCGAGGGTTTCGGGCTTCGTGTACGTGTCCCGGCCCGTATAGGTCGGGAAGGCCTTGCAGAATGGTTCGAGGTTCCTAAAAAACCGTTCAAGCCTCGCCTTGCCCTGGGGGTTGTACGGCTGCGCAAAGGATGCCCCGATGCCGAGCAGGTTGTAGAGACCATCTTCATTTTTCTGGTCAGATGGGTCTTTCCCTTTCGCGCGGCGTTGCTGTTTCGTCGCTCCGATGAACGTAAAGGATTCGTAATCTTTTCCGTGATCCAAGTGGACCCGATCCGGGCCGCCAAGGTTCGATTCGTCCTTTAATGCGGCCACAAGTGCCCGCCTGATCCCATTTGAATCCGGCGAAGCGCTCAGAAAATGCCCGGTGATTTTTCTGGTCCGATTATCGAGCCAACAGCAACACCACGGCCGCACGATCTTGCCTTGATGGATGCAAATCACGTCGAGCAATTTCCAATCGGCGTGCCAGCACAATCCGGCGGCATATTTTTCGGGGTCCTGTTCGATCCAGGGCGCTATTCCGTTGCGGTATGCCTTCGGACTGCGGTGTCGGGCCTGAACAGCCGGCGGAATGCGATCGTTGAGCTGGCGACGGCACGAATCGTAGCTGCACCAATCCAGATTAGATTCCGCCGCGAAGCGATTGGCCGCGTCCCAACTATCCCAAATCGACGGCGCGATTCCCGTGCAAAAGTGCCCGGCGAAATATTTCCAAACCTCCGGATGCCCCTGGCTTCGTTGATCGCCCCCGCGCCGGTCAATCAGTCGTTCAAGGTCGCTGGGGCATTGATAGATTTTGTCCCAGCGTTCCAGCGATCCCACTGAAACACTCAACTCGGGGAATTCAGCGTGAGCTTGCTCGACGATCATCGTCTTAATCCGATCCATGCGGGTAGACGCGGCGGCGCTAATCCTGGATGAGCGGAGCCGGTCCACCAGTAACGCGCGATGTCGAGCGTCATTCTGCTGATCGAGCGAGTAACCGCTGAGGTCCGAAGGCTTAAATCGGTCGGGATTCGAGGCAATACGAAGCCGCGGATGAAACGCGGCACTGACAAAAAGCTTCGCCTGCCCGATGCCGTTCTCACGGTCAAATTTCGCCGCGCCGGCGTCGATGGCCCATTGCCGGCATTCTCTTGCAACGTGACCTTTGCTCAGTCCCGCTATCTTCGCCGCTTCGTCGATGCTCCACCATGCACGGGCGGTCGTTTGCGGGAGAATGGATGGAATCGCGCTCATCGGTTCAATCGAAACATGCCGGGGGAAGCGTTCTCAGTTCATCCGCGTGCCGCGCCTTCAAGTGGGTTCTAAAGCTCGAATTCGAGCTTTGTTTTTTGCCGCAAAGAATGCAGATTGATTTCCCATATTCGGCGTGCTGGGCGCGGGAAATCATCAGGTTCAAGCGACGTTGGTATTCCTTCTCATCGACCGGCAAAACATTCGACGGCGATAGCCGGGCAAGCGCGTTGCGGGCCTGTCGGAGTTCATGACCCGATTGATTGAGCCTATGCAGAAGGGTCGCGGCGAGAATCGCACAATCCGCCTGATTTCCCGGCGTTTTCTTGATTTCAATCGCATGGCCGGCCGGGCAGAAAATTGATCCCTCGCCGTGCAGGCGATCGAGCCACACGGCCATCGGCAACGCGAAGTTACAACCGCACGTCGGGCATGTCCGGAGTAAAAGCTTGCCCAGCGAATCGAGTGTGACCGGCTCATCTTGATCGCTCGGATCGGTGGCAGGCGCGGATTGTGGCGGCAGTTGGTTCATGCGGGCAAAGCAAAGGAAATTCGGCTCGGATGGTCATCGGGTTTGCCGGAGAGGATCGTGAGCGACCCCGCGCGAGACAATTCAAATATTGCCCGCACATTCTGTTCTTCACTGTCGCCGCACGGCGTCACTTGGTGAGCGCGCATTGTGGCCAACAGCCAATGCGCGTTCATATTGGTCACGCCGTCCCCGCTGGCGGTCGTGATTGCCGCGAGTACCGCTGTCTTCAGTGCGTTCCATTGAGTTGAGCTGGTTTCATCTGTAGCCACAGTTGAATCCTTTCAAAAATCCGGCCGCTGTTTCGGAGGCGGGCGATTCCTTCACGCGGCGACGGGCCGAGGGCCGGGATCGCGGCTACCTGGGGAGTCAGTGCGCAACGGCGGCCAATCGCGCGTGTCATCAATCAACCATTCCACCGAGACGTTCAAAACTTTGGCGATGCGAAGTGCGATAGATGCGCTGGGCAGATGGCCCTTATTCACATAGTCAGAGATTGCGTTGGGCGGCAGCCCGGCGCGGAGTGAGAGTCGCGACCTGTGATAATCTTCGGTCAGCCTTTTCAATTTTTCTTGGAAGGTCATAGAGACTCCACATTCGGGATATTAGCGAACAACACGCAAGCATAACTGATTAACGCTAGATGTCAAGTGGTTGTACGAAATATATAATGATGATCTTTGGGCGTCTAGCGTTCATCATGGATCACTGGTACTTTTCTCGTAATGAAATTCGGAGAGAAACTTGCCAAGCTTGTGACGCCAGGAAGCCGATCCGAGATGGCACGCAAGGCCGATCTCCCCCCGAATGCGGTCAGCGATTACATCAACAAGAATTACCTTCCCAGAGTTGACACGGCGCTGGCGCTCGCGCGAGCGTTGAATGTGCCGCTCGATTGGCTTGCGGACGACAGGCAGGATTGGCCCCCGCCGGCAAAGTGGGATGCGTATGCCGCAGAGAATTTGCCGGATGGATTGCTCATGCGTGAGGTCTGCCGGCGGCTTCGATTGGCGTCACTGGATATTAAGGATTTGATCGAAAAAGCCGAGCGGGTCGATTGGGTTTCAATCTCCAAACTGATCCTCGAACAACCCGAGGGCTCTCCGCTTCCGCCGAGCATCGCGCCAGAAATCGACCTCGGATATTCATTGCTTTTCGCGGATGGGCGTCTTCTCAAATTCGAAGCCTCGCATATCGCGACCGCCCATTGGCGTGACCTTCCGCCCATCGACACACCGGAAGGTGAACTTGCGATGCACGTTCTTCTTGGCCGGCTCCGGAAGCTGAACGATCGCCCTGGACTGAGCGCCGTCGAGAGCTATCTGTTTTCAGTTGCATCAGACCGGGATGACGCCAACCCCGAGAATATTCGAGCGGCACGCGCAAAATTGAAGAACCAGATCGAGAGCAGCCACGTCGATTCGGCCGGAAAATCCGGGCCAAAATCGCATCCCAAAAAAGGCGCCTGACAGGCTGTCCATGGTTCCACCGTGGGCGACGGCCATGGCAAGAGAATACCCAGCGAACGGCAGCCGGATTTGATCCTATGTAATGAGAGGTATAGGGTGAAACAACGCGGACGGGGACAGCGGTGACTTGCGCGTCGCGGCCTCCCCGTCCCGCGGGCTTTTAAACTCCCGCCGAACGATCTTCAATCAGATTTCGATCATGCTCTCCGCCCCAGCAACCCAGACATTTCGACGCGGCCGATAACACAGTTTTCCACAATTTTATGCCAAAAAAAAGAGTGGCGCTCGCGCCACGCTCTTGTGAAATATTTCACAGACTGGCCTTGGCGCTATCAAAAACTCGGTTCGAAGGACAAAAGATGCGCGCCGTTTTCGCGTTTTTTGGCCTTCGCCTCATTTCGATCGCCGATTTAATATATCCTTGCTCGGCATAAAAATCGTCCATAAGTCTAGGCTGCCACTGAACCATGCCCATATCCAGCCGTGTCGGGGCAAACATCGCTTTCGATTGCCTCTTTACAATAGGATTTCACCCGACACGTCGCCGCGCGGCAACAAACCGACAAATGGCACGCTTTTCGGCGCGCTCAACACCCACGAGAACCATGTCGCGACCATAAATGTTGGTGGATACGCGAGTTGGCGATGTAAAATTGGTTTGTATTTACTAACTAATCGCCGAAAAAGTGTCTACCGTGTCTAATGTATTCAGCGGCGTGTTGAAGGGGCCGCGGGTCCGTTGGAGGTCTCGATCTCGTTTAGTTTCCGCCGGACTTCGGGCCAATCAGGGCGAAGATTCAGGGCGATCTTGAATTGCCGGATGGCGGCGGGGCGCGAGCCGAACGCGATGTTCCATTCGCCCAGTATGTAATGGACCTGGGCGTAATCGGGACGCAGTGCGGCGGCGTGTTCGAGCAATTCATGCGCGCGGTCGCGCATCGCGGCATCGTGTTGGTCGAACGCTTCCTGGCCGAGGAGCTGCGCGTAGTTGGTCATCGTCGCGACGGGGTCGGCGCCGCCGCTGTTGTGGCGGAGCCACCACACCGATGGGCAGTAATATCCGATAAAGAAACTGGGATGTAGCGGCGTCCTGCTCCTTCCCCCTGGTTCTGGCGGCTAATTCTGGAATAATGGCCGTTGCCGCGCGCGTCGCATCAACCATGCGCCTGCCATAGCGACGATTAAGCCGCTTCCCGGTTCAGGAACCGTCACTTCAAACCCCTCGGTCGTATCGTAATTCAGATAATAGAAACCAACGACGGTATTGCCATCGATTCCCTGGGCGCTGGTTCCATATCCGTATTCGGTTGCGGCGGCAGGATCGCTGAGCGTCGAGAAATTTGTGCCGTCATAGACAAAGCCATCTTCGCCGCTGACGGTGTTTACTCCGGTCCCAGGAAAGGTGATGAAGTCCAGCAAAGTGTATCCGACGACGAGGTTGCCGGAAACACCGGCCGGTTCTGTAAGCAGCGGGTCCACCGCAGTTCCGCCCGATGAGCTGGAAGGGAAATCGAAATTGGTGTATGTCGATCCATTGTAGATAAAGCCATGCGTTGAAGAGCCCGCACCATTGGAAGCGCCTCTATAGTAGCCGACGATCGTGTTGCCGCTGATGCCCATTGCGAACGTGCCGTTCATTGCCGCCGGATCGTCCAGCGTGGTGAACGTGCTGCCATTGTAGGAAAAGCCCTCGAACTGATCGGCGCTGTCCTGGTATATGCCTACGATCGTATTGCCTGAAATGCCCTCGATCTCCGTGGTGCCCGTCGCAAGCGGATCATCAAGGGGAGTAAAACTCCCATCTTCGTAGGTAAAGCCTCGCACCCAGCCGTCTCGAACATCCTGATAGCTTCCAACGATCATGTGTCCGGAAATTCCGCTCGGTTGAGTTCCAAAATATCCAAAGGCATAGGGATCATCCAGCGTCGTGTAGCTCGTGCCATTGTAGATAAAGCCATGGCCATTGCCCTGGTTATCAAGATAATTGCCCAGAATCTCCCCGCCCGAAACCGCCCTGGCCCAGGTACTGGTGCCGAGCGGATCGCTTATCGTGGTGTAGGTGAGTTGAGCCTGAAGACCACCCGCCGTCAGGAATATCGTGCCGACCAGTGCAGCTACGAAGTTGCTCTGGCCAGCGTATGCTAATGAGGGCATTCTTCCTCCCGAATCGGACATGCAACCCAAAGGCGATTCTAATCGCGACGGCCATCACGTCAACAAGATTTCTAATGTAGCAAACTTATCGCATGAGCCAGGATTAAAACCCGTCGTTCTTGCGAGTAGAACAACGTATTCAAAATGAACCGCTGAATTGCAAGGTTGCCAGGCGGATAGGTGGCATAGAAAGTTGGTAAACTCACGTATCTCTTTATTGATGGCATGCCAATTCGCGCCGGCTCACTTCTTTTATTGCGACCCCAGCCAAACCTTTCGCTTTGCGGCGCAAGGCGATTGTCAACGACGTGAAGCCGGCTGATTGGAAGATTTGAGCATCTCCAGTTGTCGTCGGGCTTGCGGCCAATCGGGCCGCAAATCCAGCGCGATCTCGAATTGTCGAATCGCCGCGGTGCGCGAGCCGAAGAACTCATTCCATTTGCCGAGGATGTAATGGGCCTGTGCATAATCCGGCCGGAGCATGATCGCGTGTTCGAGCAGGAGATGTGAACGGTCGCGCTTCGCCGCATCGTGATAGTCCCATGCTTCCTGTGCCAGGAGCTGCGCGTAGTTGGTCATCGTGGCGGCCGGATCGGCGCCGCTGCTGTTGTTGTGGAGGAGCCATTCGTATTGTTGGGAAGCGCCGGCGAAGTCGCCGGTTTCGGAAAGAATATTGGCCAGATTGTTGCGCGCGGTGGCGTCGTTGGGCTCGATCGCCAGGGCTTTGTTGTATTGAGCGATGGCGGTGGAATATTGATGCCGCTGCTGGGCGATCAAGCCGAAGCCGTCGTGCGGGCCGGCGGCGTTGGGGTTGGCGTTGTTCCACTGTTCACAAAAAGAGAACTCGTTGGAGTAGTAGCAACCGCGAAGAAAGCTGATGCCGGCGAAGAGGATGATCCACAGCACGCTGAGCGCGGCCGCGGGCAGGCGAAGTCGCGCCAAGATGGCGCCCGGCCCAAACAATATGGCGGCGACGGCCGGGAGAGCGAGGATCGCCAATGCCGCGTAACGCTCCGAATAAGCGGCTTCCTGTTCGAGGATGTGCGCCGTCGGGAGTTGCAGCAGGATAAACCAGCCGATCCAGAAGATCGCCGCGAGCCGCACGGCTTTGCCGCTGAACGCGGCGATGGCGAAGATAGCTACGGCGGCGGCGCAGGCGAGGATGCACAATCGCCAGTCGAACCAGACATCAAACGGCGGCTCGTAGCGTAAGGCCATGAACGGGGCGACGCCGGTTTGCAGTCCGTAGAGCAGCGACTTGAGCGGCTCCAGCGGATGCTGCGCGATGGCCCAGTGGAGTGCCGAATAACCGAACACCAGATGGCGGACGACAAAATAGATTGCGAGCATCGTCGCGAGGAGCAGATAGCGGCCGGCGTATGCGAAGACGCTTCTCCTGCGTCCGGTCAGGCCCAGAATATCCGCGAGGAAGAAAATTCCGGGCAGAACAACCGCCTGTTCTTTACAAAGCAGGGCGATGATGAACAATCCGACGGCCAGCCAAAACGATCCGCGCCGTCGTCCGAGATAAGCCCACGTTGCCAGGAGGATGAAGAGGGCGGGCAGGAGCGTTTCGCGGCCGGAGGCGGCGGGGTAGACGCATTCGGAAATGGCCGGATGAAGCGCGAACCAGCAAGCGGCGATCAATGCTGCCGGCCATGCGACCCGCGGCGACGACCGGCGCAGCAACGCGTACGCCGCCAGCATCACGAGCCCGGCGAGGACCGCGTTGAACAGATGATACGGTCTGGGATTGCGGCCCCAGATGCTCATCTGAATGGCGAAAGTCGCCCGCGTCAGAGGGCGGTAATACGGAAAATTCAGGTAATGCGGCTCGCGGAAGATCCGGCCAAGGTCATTGAGATGCCGGATCGGAAACTGGTTTTCGATGACTTCATGATCGTCGTAGATGAACTGGTTGGACCATGCGGCCGCGGCGTAAATCGCCGTGATAAATGCCGCCGCCAGAAGTGGCAGCAGAAAGTCGCGGCGTGCCCGGCACGTTTGCATGGGAGGATTATAGAAGAATTTTTGCCACGGCTCGAATGGGCTCGCCGAAGTCAGATGGGGACCGATGCACACAGATAAAACAGGAGAAGCAATGGCATTTCATCTGTGTGCATCTGATTTTCATCTGTGGCCAACTTCCGATTTGAATTATCATGGGCGGCAATGAGCGAGTTAGAAGTCAAAGATCTGATTACGGTACAGCAGGCGATAGGGATCATTGACGCCGCCGAGATCGAACCGCGAGTGGAATGGATCAGGTTGGAGCAATGCGCGGGGCTGTATCTGGCGGAGGATTTGCGAAGTGATCGGGATGCGCCGCCATTCGATAAGAGCCTGATGGACGGATACGCCGTGAGATCGGGGGATTTAGCGACCCTTCCGCGTGAATTGACGGTGGCCGGTCGGATCATGGCGGGGGGGTCGGCGTCGTCGCCGCTGGGCAAAGAACAGACCATGGCAATCATGACCGGCGCTCCGCTCCCGGGCGGGGCGGATGCGGTGGTGCCGATCGAGCAGACGACGAAGATCGAGGGATCCAATCGCGTGCGCTTTTGCCAGCCGACGGCGGTGGGGCGATTCATCGCCCGGCGCGGCAGCGATTCGACGAGTGGTTCGATCGTGCTGAAAAAAGGGATGCGTCTCGGCCCTGCGCAGGTCGCCATCGCGGCCAGCATTGGAGCGGTGAATGTGCCGACGTATCAGTCGCCGTCGGTCGCGGTGTTGGGAACCGGTGATGAGTTGGTGCCGCCGGATAAAACCCCCGCGCCCAATCAAATCCGCTCGTGCAACAACCCGATGTTGTTGTCGCTTTTGCGGCGATTTCCTTGCGGGGCCATCGATCTCGGTTTGGTCAACGATGATCCGAAGATGATCCAACAACGAATCGAAGCCGGGCTGACGCACGATGTGCTCCTGATCACCGGCGGCATGAGCATGGGCGAGCGCGATTTCGTTCCGGACATTTTGCGCCGCCTCGGTGCGGAGCTGAAAATCACCAAGCTGCGGATCAAACCGGGGAAGCCGTTTGTATTCGCGAAAATGCCGGGCGGCAAATTCGTTTTCGGATTGCCGGGAAATCCTGTCAGCGCGTTCGTCTGTACGCTCTGCCTGGCATCGCGGCTGCTGGAAAGGATGGCGGGGGCCCTACCAGGACTGGCAATGCGCACGGCGCTTCTGGCCCAGCCGCTGGAAGCCAACGGCAACCGCACGTTTTACCAACCTGCGATTTTCGATGGCCGCGCGATTCATCCTTTGCAATGGAAAGGATCGGCCGATGTTTATACGCTGAGCGACGCCAATGCGTTGCTGGTCCGTGCGGAAAATCAACCGCCGCAACCTGCTGGCGCAGCCGTGGACTTCATCGAGCTGTGAATCTGCAACGCCAATCTGAAAAGGTTCGGATAGGGATGCGACCGTGACTGAGGAGCAACAAGCCAAGTCGCATGCTCGCTGGCTCAATTCGACGGTGCTCGGCATCGGCGTGGCCAGCCTGTTTTCCGATGTCGGCCACGAGATGGCGACGGCGGCGATGCCGGTGCTGCTGGCGGCGCTGGGCGTCAATTCCGCCGCGCTTGGATTGATCGAGGGGCTTGCCGACGGGGTATCCGGTTTCGCCAAACTCTTCTCCGGTCTTTACAGCGACCGCCTCAAAAGGCGCAAGCCGCTCGCGGTCGTTGGCTACTGCGTCACCGCGGTTGGGATGGCAAGCTTCGGCCTGGCAACGCAGTGGTGGCACGTCTTGCTTGGCCGCGTTGGTGGTTGGCTCGGACGCGGCGCACGCACGCCCGTTCGGAATGTGCTGCTGACCGAAGCCACTACGCCCGAAACATACGGGCGCGCGTTTGGACTCGAACGAGCCATGGACAGCGTCGGAGCGGTGATCGGTCCGTCGCTGGCGCTGCTGCTGCTCACCGTCCTGGGAACGAGACACTTCCGCTGGCTGTTTGCCTGCGTATTGATTCCCGGCCTCATGGCAGCGCTGTGCATCGGGCTGCTCGTGCGCGAAAAGCCGCATGAGCCCGAGCACAAGGCGGGATTGTGGTCCGGCATCAGATCGCTTCCGGCGTCGTTCCGTCGCTACCTGGTGGGCGTGGGCATCGCGGGGATCGGCGATTTTTCCAATACGCTGCTGATCCTGTGGGCCACGCAGGCATGGACGCCGCGCTTCGGTCGGCATACGGCCGCCGCGTGGGCCATGACGTTCTATATCGGCTACAACGTCGTCTATACCCTCTCGTCATACTTCAGCGGCGGATTGGCCGACCGCTTCCCGAAAAACCGAGTTCTGGCGACTGGCTACGCCATCGCGGTAATTCCCGCGGCAGCACTGCTGTGGCCCGGAACCTCCTTCATCAAGTTTGCGATCGTCTTCGCCTTTTCGGGCCTGTACATGGGCGTGTGGGAAACTCTGGAGAACTCAACGGCCGCGACGCTCCTGCCGAGCGCTGCGCGCGGCACTGGCTTCGGTGTCCTGGCCACCGTCCAAGGCATCGGCGACTTTCTGTCCAGCACGATCGTCGGTTTCCTGTGGGTCCTGCATCCCATGTGGGCGATGGGATTCGTGATCATAATGTCTCTGGTTGGCGCCGCCGTCATCGCCAGCAACAGGTCTGATGCTCATGATCGGCTGGTCCTCGCCGCCGTCGACTCTCGTGATGATCTGTGAGGCAAAGCCGTGAAATCCGGATAAGATGCGGTCATGTTGGACGCGCGATCACCATTGGCCGTTGAGATCATGGATGCAAATCCCCATGCATACGAGGCCCTGGTGGTTGGAGGCGATACGCCGGCGCTGGCCCGTGAACTGCTTGGAGCAGTGCGGCCCGAACAGTTGCTTTCTGGACCGGCCGCATCGCCGGTTGCGGGGTTTGCCATGCTTGCCGGCCTTTGGCTCTGGCACGACGGCCTGGACGAGTGCCACCGGATCGTGAAGGAATCGCCAGCGAACGATGCGGCAGCGAACGATGCGGCAGCGAACGATGCGGCCGGCACTTTTTCATTCTGGCACGCCATCATGCATCGCCGGGAAGGGGACTTTTCCAACAGCAAATATTGGTACGCCCGCGCGCCGGGACATCCGGTGCTGGCGATCCTCGCGGCACAGGCTGGGGCGCTGGTGAATCAGGCGCCGTCGGACAAGCAACTGCTTAGACTGATCGCCAGCGGATGGAATCCCAACGCATTTGTTGATCTGATCGAATCCGTGCGTGAGAACGAAACCGACCCGCGCGAACCACTGGCCGTCCAACTCCAGCGGTTGGAGTGGACGGCCTTGTGGGCTTACTGCGCGCGGCCTTAACAGCCCGCCGTTATCTGATTGCAACTATTGCGTGATCGGTCCAAGCAGCGTCCATAAGCGGTCGCCGGCATGAATCTGAACGCGGGTGACGGTCGCCGAGGTGTCGGCGAAGGAGTGGCCGTCGTGATCATAAAAATCGGCCAGGCGCAGTTTCACATGGCTCTTGCCGGGCAATGAATCGATCTTATAGACGAAAGATCCATTGATCCATATATCCGCTCCGTCCAGTTCATTCTCGCCAAAATTAAAGATGCGGATCGCTTTTTCGTCGGAGTCAACGGCGGTGCCCATGGTGGTCGACTCCTCGGTTTTCACGTCAGATGGGTAACCGACCGAACCCGCGTAAGCCGCTAATTTTTCGTTGGATTCCGGTGGGTTGGTCGTCGTTGAACATCCCACGCCAAGCGCCAGGATCGTGCCGCCGAGCAATGCCGCTGTTTTCCGTAGAAACATGAAACACTCCTTCTATGTTAGTAATATCAACGGACTCTACAGCAACCCCAGTACCACACGGCAAAGTCGCCGCCGTTTATCACAGTAAGCAGATGGAGCCTTTTTTTGGCTATGGCACAATGACAGATGCGACAGCCCCTCGGACACTTTGTCTTCACACGCCGGCTCCGACGGCTTCGGCGGCATGAGTTACGGCGTTCTTGAGAACGCGCAAGCCCTGCCCCTCGGCCGGCAAAGGGCGGCGGCTGGTCCAGGCGTAATGCTGCTGCGGATCGACGTGCCGCTCGGGGTGCGGCATCAGGCCGAAAACCAATCCGGTTGAATCGCACACTCCCGCGATATCGTCCACCGAGCCATTGGGATTGTCCCGGTCATAGACCAACGCCACCTGGCCTTGGTCCCACAGCGCCCGGCGAACCGCGTCGTCGGCCGCAATGAGTTTGCCTTCCCCATGGGCGATCGGCAGGTCGATGGGGCCGATCCCTTTGGTCCAGATACATTTGTCCCCGCGCGGGAGAAGATGGACCCATCGATCAACGAATCGGCCAGAGTCGTTGTTTGTGAGGGTGACGGTGTGACCGCTTCGGCCAGCCAGGGGACCGGGGAGCAGGTCGGTTTTTACCAGCACCTGAAACCCGTTGCAGATGCCGATCATCGGCTTGCCGGAATCGACGAATCGCCGCATCGCGTCACCCAAATGATGAACCATTTGATTGGCCAGGATTTTGCCCGCGGCGATGTCGTCGCCGTAGCTGAATCCGCCGGAAAGGGCGAGAATTTGGAATCGGTCCAGCAGTGCGGGATTCTCCAGGAGGCGATTGATGTGCAGAAATTCGGTCCTTGCCCCGGCAAGCTGGAAGGCAAAAGCGGTCTCGTTGTCACAATTGGTGCCCGCGGCACGAAGGATCAGGGTTGCGGGATTCATAGCAAGAGTTTAGCGGCGTGGCTCGAAGTTATCCAAACAGGTAAATATCTGTTCGGCGCGCGATCGGAGCGCCGACAACGACGGAGAATCCATCGACATCCGAAGCCCATCCGCGAATTGCAACTGCGCCCGCAGCGGCGAGGTGGCGAAATCCTTGATGCCCCCTGTTTGTCCTGAAAGCTGCAATGGTCCAAATTCCATGACCGGATCGCGCCGGCCGACCGCACCGACCCTGAAATTAAAATCCATTCGGCCCGCCGACTGGTTCAGTTCGCCGGTTATTTGCTCGGCCGATGCCGTGCGGACCGATCCGCCCGTCCGATCTTCGAAAGAAACCCGGGCGCTGACGATGCGGATCGATTGTGCTTCCAACTGCCATCCGCCGGCTTTGTCCTCATCCGATTCGGTAGTTCCCGCATTGCGGTGCGGGACATCGAACGAGCCGTCGCCGCGCCGAACGAGGTTTATCGCCGGGCTGTCGATCTGCAGAGATTTGATGACGATCTGCCCGGCCAGGGCTTTGGTCACCGCGATCGTGGCGCTGATATGGGCGACCGAAAGCAGTGGCCGGTCCGGCTTCTCGCCGGCGACCATCATACCCTCGGCGTCGAGCCGGCCGGCGAGGGGCGACACGTTCAGCCGCTGAAACGTCACCCGCCTTCCCAGCAAACGCGACAGTTTTCTTTCAATCGTTTCTTGAAGAATCTTCATGGATCGCGCTTCCGCTCCCGCACGACGAGATTGCACGGCGGCAGGGCATCGAGAAACCGTTTCCCGTAGCGTTTGGATTTGATCCGGCTGTCGAGAATCACCACGATGCCCGTGTCGGTCTTACTGCGGATCAACCGGCCGAAACCCTGCTTGAGCCGGATGATCGCCTCCGGAACGGAATAGTCGATGAACGGATTGCCGCCGGCGCGCGTGACGGCTTCCAGTCGGGCCTCGATCACCGGCTCATCCGGAACGGAAAACGGCAGCTTGACGATGATGACATTCCGCAGCGCATCGCCGCGCACATCGATCCCCTGCCAGAAGCTAGCCGTGCCCAGCAGAACGGCATTGGGCGTGGACCGGAACTGCTCCAGTAGCATTTTTCGCGTCGCGCCCTGCCCTTGCACGAGCATGGAATAGCCCAATTCGGCCAGCGGCCCTTTCAGGCGATCCCCCGCGTCAAGCAGCGAGCTGTAGCTCGTGAACAGCACGAACGCCCCGCCGCTGGTCTGCTTGAGATATTCGATGATCTTCGCGCAAGCCGCGGGCGCGAACCGCTGCGCGTCGCTGGGCTCGGGAAGATCCGATTCGATGTACAGCGTCACCTGTTTGGCGTAATCAAACGGCGAGCCCAGTTCCAAAGTCCTGGCCCCTTCCGCCCCGAGCCGCGAGAGCATGTATGCAAACGAAGGATCGGAACCCTGTTCCTGTTTGCCATGCTTTTTGGCGGTGCACAGCGTTGCCGAACACATGATGACGCTCGGCAGATTTTCGAACAGATGTGTTCGCAACCCCTGCGCGACGTTCACGGGGGCCGCGTGCAGGCTGACGTTCCGCTGCACTCGCCCGCCGATCTCCATCCAATAAACTGCATCCGGCATCTTCTGCGAAACCACTGCGTCCAATTCCTGAGCCAGCAAGCTCACCTTCTCGGCCATGGCGCTCAGCTCCGAGATTTCCTCCGGGCTCTTGAGGTTCGACAACACCGCCTTCAGATGCAGCGACAACTTTCCAAGCAGCGGCGAGAGCGTGTTTTGCACGATCCCCGCCTCATGTACCCGGCCGTTGGACCGGCCATGCTGACGCTGCCATTCGACGCATCGCTCGAAAAATCCCTCCATCTGCTGGTGAATGTCCACGATGTCGTCGATGGCGTCGTTCACGGCCGCTCCGTGCGTGGTGAGCAATCCTTTGCCGCGGATCGGATCGTACAGGGTTCGCAGTTGATATTTCAGCCGGTGTTCCGAAACGTTCAGACCAAAGTGGCTCGCGGCCACGTCCTCGACGGTGTGCGCTTCATCCAAAATGACTACATCGTATTTAGGCAGATAATTGATGCCGGAAATTCGCAGAGCCAAATCTGCAAAGAACAGGGCGTGATTCACCACCAGGATGTTTCCCGTGTTCATCCGTCGCTTGGCCGCCTGCCAGAAGCAGTCGTTGTAAAATTTGCATCTTTTTCCCAGGCAATTGCCGTGCTCGGCGCAGACTCGCTCCCATACCGACGGGTCCGGCAGCGCCGGCAAGTCCGTCAGCGTTCCATCGGTCGTCACCCGCGCCCACTGTTCGATTGCCCGGAGGGACTCCAGCTGCCGCGGCTGGTCGAACAGCATCCCCTGCCGGCCGCGAGCCTGTTCCAAGCGTCTCTGGCAAAGAAAATTGCTGCGCCCCTTCACCAGCACGGCCGTGAATTCATCCGGATAAACCGAGCGAAGCAGCGGAATGTCCCGCTCGATCAATTGTTCCTGAAGCGAAATCGTGTGCGTGGAAATGACCACCCGTTGCTTTGCTTTCACCGCGTGATCGATGGCCGGTAACAAATAAGCGAACGATTTGCCCACCCCGGTTCCCGCCTCGACCATGAGATGATGTTTCTCTTCGATCGCCCGTTCGACCGCCGAGGCCATCTCGAGTTGTTGGGGGCGGAATTCGTAGAGTTCCCCCATCCGGCGGGCCACGGCGCCGTCCTTGCCTAGAATCGTGGCTACGGTCGGAGATTGCGACATCACCTATTGAGCGTATCACCCCGCAAGCTGAAAAGCCTGCCGCTCGAAGAAATTATCCTTGTACGGCCGCCGGCCCGTCACCCAGGCCCACAGCGAAGCGATCACATACGCCGGAATGAACAGCGGCCCCCACCGCTCGCATTGCCGAACGTGAACGCGTTCGTGAGCACGGGTAATCAGAAGCAAATCCGAATCACGAGCCAGAACAACGTGCCCCAAAGTCATCGCGGACGCTCCGCCGCGCAACAGCAATCCGACGATCCGCCGCAGGCAAAAGTCCGTGGCTCCACCGCAAACTTCGAGGACGCCTTCGACGATGCGCACTTCTCCCCCGCTGATCATGACAATCGCGGCCAGCAACAGCCCCAATGCCGTGATCGGAAAGGCCCACATATAAACAAACCAACGGCGCATACCCATCTTCCGATTATGGCTTATGTTTGGCGGCCCGGTCGGGCAATCATCAACCTGGTGCCGATAACCAGTGGAAAACTTGAGCGAACCTGCCGCGGACCTGACGCGAGAAGTGGGGCCTTGGCACAGCCCGACATCTCTCCTCCAATCCATTGTCGCCAAACCGATTCTTACCGACTGCTTCGTGCAAGTAGAGCCAACACTTTATCCACCTTGGCAGTCCAATAATAGCAAATTCATCTTTAGACTTCAAAAAGACTTACAGCCCAATCAGCGAACTTATCCACAAATCGATATCCATCATCACTACGACTACTTTTCTTTAAAGTTCCATTATCAAAGTAATGGCGTTACACTCCGCAATCCTCTTTTCCCCTGGAGGGAAGCCGCCTGGAGCAGCCAGGCAATGAAAGGCACCGCTCATGAAAGTGAACTGCAATCGTGGAGCGCTTCTCGATGCGCTGAACCTGACCGGCAACGTCGTCGCCGCTCGCACGCCCAAGCCCGTTCTCCAATGTCTGAAGCTTTCGGCCGAAGGCAATGCCCTGATCGTCGCCGCCACCGATCTGGAAGTGGCTATCCGATACCGCGATGAACAGGTGCAGATCGAGCAGGAGGGGGAAACCCTCGTTCCCGCCGACAAGCTTCGCGACATTGTCCGCGAAAGTATCGATGACACCCTTGCCATCGAAATCACCGGCGACACGGCCAATATTCGAGGGCAGGATTCTCATTTCAAAATCTTCACCCAAAAGGCGACGGATTTTCCACCAGTTCCCGATTTCGAGGGCGAGCCAGACGTTCAATTGCCCGGTGGGGCTCTGAAGCAACTCATCGGCCAAACCCTCTTCGCCGCCGCCAAAGAAAGCACCCGCTACGCCTTCAACGGCGTGCTGATCGTTGTGAAGGCCAAAAAAATTTCGCTGGTTTCCACGGATGGCCGGCGGTTGGCAATGGCCAAGGGCGATCTCGCCGCCGGCGACAAGCTCGACAAAGAGGGCAAGAAAGCCATCGTCCCCGCCAAGGCGCTTCAGCTCATCGAAAAGCTGATCGACGATCCGCAGGAAATGGTCGGCATCCAGATCCGCGAAAACCAGATCATCTTCCACACCAGCAGCGCGACGCTCACGAGCAACCTGGTGGAAGGCCAATTCCCGCCGTATGACGATGTGATCCCCAAGGATACCGACAAGAAAATGGCCGCATCGACGGCGGATTTTCTCAGCGCCATCCGCCGTGCCGCGCTGCTCACCACCGAGGAAAGCCGCGGCGTTCGCCTCGCATTCAACAAAAAAGGATTGATACTCACCAGCCGCTCGCCGGAAAGTGGCGAGGCGACCATCAATTTTCCCTGCAAATTTGAGGGAACGGATGTCGAGATCGGCTTCAACCCCAATTTCGTGGTCGATGCACTGAAGGTCGTGGACACAGACGAAATCAGTCTGGAAATGACGGCGCCGAACCGCCCGGGCCTCCTGAAAGCCGGCCCGAATTTCCTGTATGTCATCATGCCCGTAAACCTGCAATAATCCGGGCCGGCCATGTCGAGCAAGCAATCCAACTCCACCGACGAGCTTCGGCGACTGCATCATTTCAAATCGCAGTCCAAGCCGATTGGCGTTCCCCTCGGCCAGGAGATGATCGACTTTTTCAAGCAGTCCGTCGCCAAGCGGCAGACGAAGCTCGAAAAACTCGCCGAGTGCTGGGGCCATCTGGTTCCGCAATTCCTTAGCGAGCATTGCGCCCTCGAAAGCCTCACCCGCGGAACGCTGACGGTGATGGTTGACAGCTCCTCGCACCTGTACGAACTGAAGCAACTCCTCTTAGCCGGTATCGAGCAACAACTGCTTATCGCCTGCAAAAGCGCCGGCCTCCGAAAGATCACCCTGCGGCCGGGACGATGGTACGAGGGGGATTCGTCAGGCAACCGAAAAATTCGGTTCAACACCCGTTTTTGAATTTCAGAGCCAGGCCGTGTCGGCCCGGGTCATCCAAAACGTATAGACGCCCGGCAAACGACCCGTAGGATTGAGCCTCATGTGCGGCATCGCTGGCGTGGTGGCTTGGGACGAGCGATATCGCGTGGATCGCCGGACGATCGCGCGCATGGGCGATGTCATCGCTCATCGCGGGCCGGATGGACAAGACATCTGGATGGGCGAGCAATGCAGTTTGGCGTTCGCACGGCTGGCGATTCTCGATCTCGATCCGAGGGCCATGCAGCCAATGACCGACGCGAAACGCTGGCTCGTTTTTAACGGGGAAATCTATAACTTCCGCGAATTGCGGGCAGAGCTGGAACAGCTCTCCCCGGGGTATCGGTGGAAAACCACCGGCGACAGCGAAGTGATTCTCCGCGCGTACGACGCCTGGGGCGAGGCGTGCGTCGAGAAATTCAACGGCATGTTCGCCCTGGCGATCTGGGAGCCGCAGACCGGCGGGATTTTTCTTGCCCGCGACCGGATGGGGCAGAAGCCGCTTTACTTTTCCGTCCGAAGCGGCGGCGGGCTGGCGTTCGCCAGCGAGTTGGCCGCCCTGCGGGCTGTGCCCTGGATCAAGTGGGAGACCGACACGGCATCTGTGGACGAATACCTGCAAACCGGCTACATCGCTGCGCCAGCGACAATTTATCGCGACGTGGCCAAGTTATCGCCCGGCTGTTGGATGCGCTGCGGGGCAGATGGATCAATCGGCTCTCAACGCTATTTCGATCCCAACGATTTTACAAAAGGCGCACCGGCAACCGCCGCGGAGGTGAAGTCCGCCGTGCTGGGCGCCGTGCGGCGGCAACTGGTTTCCGACGTTCCTTTGGGATGTTTTCTATCGGGTGGTATCGATAGCAGCGTGATTGCCGCGGCGATGAAAGCGGTTGCCGGCCAGCAACCCATACTCAGTTTTTCCATCGGATTTGATGATCCCCGCTATGACGAAACGCAATACGCCGCCGCGGTCGCCGCACATCTGGGGACCGAGCATCGGACATTGACCGTTCACGTCGATGCGGCCGAAGATTTGCCGAAGCTGGCGAAAGTGTTCGGCGAACCGTTCGGAGATTCATCGGCCCTGCCGACGCATTATCTCTCACGCGAAACGCGACGACACGTGAAGGTCGCTCTCAGCGGCGACGGCGGCGATGAATTATTCGGAGGATACGACCGATATCGCGCCATGCGACTCGGCGGCGCCGGCAGCACCATCCCGCGCATCCTGCGCACCATGGCGGCGGCGATTCCCGGAACGCATCCAAAATCTACCATTGCCCGCGCGCGACGGTTTCTGGCCGCGATGGGTTTGCCCGACGCCCAGCGTTACGCGGCGTACGTCGCCCTGTTCGATTCGGATTCGCGCGAGGCCCTCTATCCCCAGCAATCCCTGCGTCCTCGGAAAGTCGTGGCGGACATCTATGAAATGCTCCGCCGCGGCCGTGATCGCGTGCAGGCGGCGCTGGCAACGGATCGTGCGACGTATCTGCCGGAGGATTTGCTGACCAAACTGGATCGCGCCTCCATGCTGCACGCTCTGGAGGTGCGGTCGCCGCTCATGGATCACGAGCTGGTACAAATGGCGGCGGGATTTTCTACTGCCCAATTGCTCAAGGGCGGCCCCAAGCGAATGCTTCGCGAAGCCTTCGCCGCCGACTTGCCCGATTTTGTGTTTCAGCGAAAAAAGATGGGGTTCGCCGTTCCCATCGGCCAGTGGCTGCGTCAATCCCTGCGTCCGATGATGGAAGATTTGCTTGCCGCTGGTGATTCGTTCGCATCGGGCCACTTCCAGACCAATGTTTGGCGCGAGATGATCGACGAGCATTGCGGCGGTCGGGTCGATCATTCGCAGCGGCTCTATGCCCTGGTGATGCTGGAATTGTGGTGGCGAAATCATCTTCGCGGCTGATTGATCGGGGCCCAATCGGCAACATTTTGCCTGGACCGAGTTATCGGGCGTGACCCTTCGGTGCGCGACCCGAATCGACTTGGGGCCGCGGCAAGACGATAGAATCGTTGGAGGGCCTAATTTCCCCTTGGCCAAGGGCAACAATGGATGTTATAGTTGGATGTAGCAAATTTCGTGCCCAACCAGCACGTTGTTTTTGTAAGTGATTTTGAATTATGCAGTTAACGCAATCAACTTCAATGCGTCAGGAGATGCGGCAGCTCTTAACGCCCCGCATGATCCAGAGCATGGAAATCCTTCAGCTTCCGCTGATGGCGCTGGAGGAGCGGATCGAGGAGGAACTGCAGAGCAACCCCGTTCTGGAGCTTCGCGAGAATGAAGGCGAACCGGGCGCGGCCGCTGATCCCGAGCAACAAGCAAACCGCGAGGAGTTTTCCGAGGGCGAGCAGGCCCTGGTCGTCAAGGAGAATTCAGACCAATCCGAAGATTTCGACCGGCTCTCCAAGATCAGCGAATATCTGGAGAGCGACGAATTCATCAACAACGGCAATCGTTTCCGCCAGGCCGCTTCATACGACGGGGACCGTGACAAGAAGCTCGATGCGATGAACAACACCGCCGCGCGCGGTGGGACGCTGACCGACCATCTGACGGCGCAGTGGAGCTTCATTGAATGCTCGGCCCCGGTTCGCCGGGCCGGCGAGATTCTCATCAACTACATCGACGCCGAGGGGTATTTCCGCACCAGCTTCGAAGATGTTCAAAAAGAATCCAAAACACCCGTGACGCTCGCGGATTTGCAGGAAGCGCTGAAGCTGATTCAGACGTTGGAGCCCGCCGGCGTGGGGGCGCGGACCATGCAGGAATGCCTGCTCCTTCAGCTCGACGCCGTGGAGGAGGACGACGAACTGTCCGAAGGCCACGATTTTCCGCTGGAACGGGCGCTGATCACCGAGCATCTGAAGGATTTGGAGATGAACCGTTATCCGCAGATCAGCCGCAAACTTGGCCGGCCGATCGATGAAATTCAGCGCGCCGTCAAGCATTTGGCCCGGCTAAATCCGTTTCCAGGCAAACAGATCGGCAGCAACGACGCTCCGCCGATCACGCCCGATGCCATCATCTATTACGACGAGGACAAGGACACGTACGAGATCGAGATGACCAACGACCCGGCCCCGAACCTGTACATCAGCGGAATGTACCGCAAGATGATCAAGGACCGGTCACAGGACAAGAAAACCCGCGAATTCCTCTCCAACAACGTGCGAAACGCCCGCTGGCTCATCGAGAGCATCGAGCAGCGCCGCAGCACGATTATGCGCGTGATCCGCGCCGTCGTGGACGCGCAGCGCGATTTCTTCGACAAAGGCGCGGAATTTCTAAAACCCCTGCCGATGATCCACGTCGCCGACCAACTCGGGATTCACGTCGCCACCGTTTCCCGCGCCGTCTCCGAAAAATGGATTCAAACCCCCCGCGGCGTTTTCCCGCTTCGGAGATTCTTCTCCGGCGGCACCACGAATTCCGAAGGCGAAGACATGAGTTGGGACGCCGTAAAAGAAAAACTCAAAGCCATCATCGGCAACGAAGACCCCAAGAATCCTCTGAACGATGACGAGATCGTTGAAAAGCTCAAAGCCCAGGGAATCGACCTCGCCCGCAGAACCGTCGCGAAATACCGAAAGATTCTGAGCATCCCGACGGCACGGCAGAGGAAGACGTTTTAATCGATTGGCATTGCACACCTTTTTTGTCGCCGCCGTCAAGCCAAACAGCGCTTACAACGGGAAGCTATTACGCCAAAGTAGCTTATGTGCGAAGCCTCGCATTTTACCACGTCACAGAATCGCAGAAACCTGTTCAATGTGTCTAACGCCCAAATGGCGACTTCGGATCGACTCGTTACCCCGCGGCTACGCGTGCGCCGGCAGGCGCACAGTGGCGGGAACTCGCGACGCAGACGACGCCGCGGGTGCGGACTCCAGTTCGGCGTCAACCGCCGGGCGGACCTCGTCCATCTTCGGATATCTCACCTCGCGATAGCCACTAACCGATTCGGGGCAGCGAAGAACGCGGACCGCTCTTTCGTACGCGTCATCGGTGCTGAGACTTACCCGCTCGAGCAGGCCGATGTACCAGTCGCGGAAAGAGACCTCGCGTTTGTGCCAGCCGGGGAGCCTCCGCCACCATTTCATGTGGCGGACGAGTCGCAATTGCCAATCGGTCGTGCTGATTCGCAAGCGGATACGCCACGGGCCGACGTTGAATTCGGGACTGGTGTGATGGCGATATTTCAAGCGGTCGCCATTGAGGGCGTCCACGTTGTATTTGGCGAGGTCGCGCTGCTTCTTTTCATATCGCGTCAAGAGATACGAGACGTACGGCTCATCCTTGATGAGCATCACCTTGGCCAGGTTCCAGATAACGGCTTGCGTCGCGGCGAAGCCGCGCTCGATCTGGTCAAGACGGTAAATTCGCCGAATCGTTTCGACGTATCGCTTGGCCAGGGCGAGATTCTGGTACTGCATCACATCGTAGATGCGGATGGCCAGGTCGTACTTGACATTGTCGGGCAGGCTCGGCATCTGCTCGATGACGGATTTCACAAGTCGCTCAAACCGCTCGGCAAGGATATTTCCACGGAAACGGGTCTTACGGAGGATGCGGACTTTGCTCGTCAGAAGCTGGTCCCATGTCTGCGGCTCGGGTTTTCGCGGCAGGGCGCGCGGCTCGAGCGCCAACTTGCGGCCGATGTTGAACGCCTTGACGTTCCGCCGATGGTCGCGGCGAATCGTGTCCTTGATCGCCCAGGCGATGCTTCGGGGCGATACGGGGATAAGCCCAAGCTGATACGCCACGCCGAGCATCATGATGTTGACGAACTGCTTGCTGCCCAGTCGCCGCTCGCAGATTTCCGCCAGGTTTGTCGCGAAACTGTGCCGCGGATCGCACTGGTCGAAAATCTGTTCCCGAAGCTTCTCCGGATCGAAATCATCCTTGCCCAGCAGCGTATAGACCGTCGATTGCTTATGCGTGTTCAGCACGGCCGTCGTGTTCTGCGGCGAGGCGATGCGGAACGACTCGCGCGGATCGATCGCCCGCGCGGCTTCCAGAATGTCGATGCCGAGCAGCAAATCCGCCTTTCCGTAGGGAATGGAGCCGGTGATGGGGAAAGAAGCAGCATCCTCTTCCTGCTGGGGATTCACAAACGTGATCTGCGCGAACACCCCGCCGTTTCGGATCGCCAGCCCCTTCTTATCCTGAAAGATGACCTGATACCCTTCCTTGTGCCCGGCCCGGACAAGGATGGCTCCGACCACGCCGATGCCCATCCCGCCGACACCGCTCATGTGCACGCGCCAGGCGGCGCCGGGCGCGCTCATGTCATGCACGCGCGCGGAATCAGGGAGTTTGGCCAGTTCGAGATTCGGCAGGATGTATCGCCGGCGCTTTTTGCGGATCACCGTCACCTGCTCGAAGCTCGGGCATGGTTTGACGGATTCGGCGATGTCGTTGCTCGTGCGAACCCTCTCGCACGCGCCGTCGTTCACGCACCAGGTCAGATCGGTGTCGATCTTCTTGCCGTAATCCGTGTCGATGCTCGTCAGCCCCGGGCAGGCCGTCGCCTTCGTGCATTCCAGGCAATTCTCGCACACCTCCGGCGTGATGTTCATGTGCGTCTTGCGCGGCAAATAACCGTATTTCTTGATCGTCTTTCGCTCTTCCTTGAACTGCCGGCGGTGATACGTGATGCCGCATTCCTTGTCGGCGATGACCACTTTCACGCCGTCGGCGAGAATGGCGCGCTCCAGCACGGATTTGTATGCCGCCCGATCGGCCGGCGAGAGTTTGGCTACCGTCAGCGGGCTGGTGCCCGCCATTCCGCGGACGATTTCCGAAATCTCCTGGATGTATGAATGATTGCCCAGCACGTCCAATTCCGTGCCGGCGTGTTCCTGGTGCCCGGTCATCGCCGTCGTCTTGTTTTCCAGGATGATGTAGGTGATGTCCTGTCCGGCCTTGATGGAATTGCTGATGGCGATCTGCCCGGAATGGAAGAACGTGCCATCACCCATGAAAACGATCTGTTTGTTGGTGATGAACGGATCGATCCCCGAACCGGTGCCGCCGCCGAGGCCCATGCCGCTGTAGTTGTGCATGAGTTGTTCGGTGGGGGCGAACATCAGCATGGTGTAGCAACCCGTATCTCCATGGGCCACGAGATCCACCGGGCCCATCCCGTGATGCTTGGCCATGTATTTCGGATCAGCCAAATTCTTGCGCAGTTCCAGAAGCGTCGAAGAGCTGTCTCGATGCGGGCAGCCGGGGCAGAACGTCGGCGTGCGGGAGACGAGGTTCTGATCGAGAACCTCCAGCCGGGGCTTGCTGGCGCGGCGCAGGCGGTCCATTTCCGCCGTCAACCGGCCGTTGCGGCGATGCGGGTCGATCTCCCGCGTCGATTGGATCAGCGGAATCAACCGCTGCGCCAACACCGAAAAATTCAACCCGCGCGTTTCGGGAATGCCCTCCGAGTCGCCGGGGAACATTTTCCCGTACAGTCGAGCGACGATCTGGGCCGCCTCCTGCTGCGGCAACGCATGGAACATCCCGTCCCGGATGTTCTTCTCCAAAAAGCTTCGCCGCTCCTCGATCACGATCATGTTCGTGCATAGCGCGGAGAATTCTTTCACCAGCCCCACGTCGACCGGATAACTCATTCCCATCTGCAGCACTGGAAACATGCCCGAGAGCCCCAGATCGAACAGCACGTGCTGAAGATACGGCCCGCCCATGCCGGTCACGATAAAACCCAGGGGCGCCGGTCGAGACGTCTCCTCGGTAGCCGGAATAATTTTGTTTATCCCCGCCTCGCGAGCCGCTTGCATCGTGGCGGCGAAACGTTGCGGAAAGAGCAATTCCCGCTTCCACGTTCGCGGCGGAAGCAGAACCCTTTCCAGATCAATCTGCTTTGTTTCCAGCCCAATCTTCTGATTTGTATTCAGGGCCGGATATTGATTCGGCCGGCACAAAACGGTGCCTCCGCCGTCGGCGTGCGCCACGGTGACGATATATCCAATGTACAACCCGGCCGATTGGCTGAGCTTGAATGAAAACCCGATCCAATCCTTCAATTCCTGCGGCGAGCCCGGCTCAACCACGGGCATGCGCAGATGTTCGCAAAGAAACCGGCTGTCGGCCGGCACCTGCGTGCTGTCGCACCACGGATCTTCGCCCATGATGATGACCGCCCCGCCCTGCGGATTGGCTCCGCCCAGATTTCCCAGCGCCAGCGCATCGGAAGCCACGTGAACGCCGACGCTCTTGAACGTGGCGATGGCGCGCGTCGGCGCCATTTGGCTTCCGTTCACCGCCGCGACGGCCAGCGCTTCGTTGTTCGCCTGAAACGCCCGGATGCCCTTGGATTTGAGCAGGTCGCCGATGTCTCCCATCACGTCGAAGAATCCCGCGACCGGGGAACCGGGATATCCGGTCAAAAGATGAACCCCGCCCTCTGTTTCCAGAGCGCCTTTGATGAGCAATTCATTACCAGTGAAAACTTCTTGGCCGGACTCGGCCAGGAAGCGCGGATCGGTAGCCATAATTCAGTCTGCCTTCTGCGGGTCCCGATTCATCGGGATCGGCGTGGCTTATTCCGACAGGTCGGAACAGGAGACGCCGTTGATGCACCGCAAAGAAAAAGACTCTTGGCTTCGCCGGGACTTTAGGCCGAACGAAGCCGAGAACGCCCACAACTCCTTTATCGGACGCGCGGGCCAATCGTGTTGAAATTGTATCCGATGGGCGCGGCAATGTCACAAGTTAGATGGAAAAACCCCAAAATTGGACAGGGCCACCTCATTCCAGCTCTTCCTCAATCAAAAGCGTCACCGCAGGTACGGACCGTTCCGCGGAAGATAATTCGGTTCTCCCCGAGCGGAATAAAGCATCAGCACGACGTTGCCGCTGTCGCCAAGACGCATCCGGTTTTCTTCTGCTGGACGGTCAAGAAAAGTGGAAAAGGTGGTGGCTCGGCCGTGAGTTCAGTCGCACGGAGGCGTGGGGGGCGGCGGGAAAACCCTTGTCTATCGAAAATTCCATGCCGGCTACCGCTGGAACGGCCGTGCTTCGGCAACGGCATCGCCGAAAACGGAACGCGGTCGCGTTGACATCGGTCGTATTTTCGTTGCGTAAGCGGAGAATGCGGACTAAAATCCGTTGAATCATTCTGAGGTATTAGCGCCTACCCAATTTGTACTGCAAGAAGGAACCCAACGATGTCAGCCAAGAGCAGCAGCGCCGAAGTAGTTGTTGAAAATGCGGATATCGACCGCGACATGCCGCAGCCGGCTATTCACGTGGAGGAGCGCAAGCTCTCCCTCCACGATTTTCTGAAAACGTGCGCGAAGACCGGCGGTTCGGACGTTCATCTTCAGGCGGGGAGCACACCCATGATTCGAGTGGACGGCCGGGCTCGTTTTCTGGATTGCCCGGCGCCCACGGACGAGGCGATGAAGGAATACGTCGATCAGATCATGGCGACCCAGGGCGAGCCGGAGAATCGGCGGCATGCGCTCGAACACAAGGGCGCCGTGGACGTCGCGTACCTCCTGCCGAACGTGGCGCGGTTCCGCACCAATATTTTTCACAGCCGTGAGAAGTATGCGATCGTGATGCGGCGAATCGTCACGAAGATTCCGCAGTTCGACGATTTGAACCTGCCCCCGCAGGTTGAAGAGTTGGCCAATCATCATCGCGGGATCGTGATTGTCTCGGGCACAACCGGGTCAGGAAAATCAACGACCCTGGCGGCGATCATCGGCAAGATCAACCGCACCCGTTGCGAACGGATCATCGCGGTCGAAGACCCCATCGAGTATCAGCACGAGAATGCCAAGAGCCTGGTGAGCCAGGTGGAAGTGGGCACCGACAGCGAGAGCTACGAATACGCCCTGCGTTCGATGATGCGTCAGGACCCGGACACGATCCTGATCGGTGAGATGCGGGATTCGTTCTCACTCTCCACGGCGCTGCGCGCGGCGGACACGGGGCACCTCGTTTTCACCACGGTTCACGCGACGAATGCATCGATGACCATCGAGCGAATGGTTTCGCTGTTTGATCCCCTTCAGAAGGAGCTTCAGCAGACGCAGCTTGGGCTGAATCTGATCGCGGTGTGTTGTCAACGTCTGGCCAAGCGCCGCGACGGCAAGGGACGCGTGCCGGTGATCGAGATCATGCAGGCCACGCCGCTGGTTCGAAAATACATCCTCGACGGCGAATACGAGAAGCTCAAGGGAACGGTCGGCAACAGGGAGGCCGGGTGCCAGAGCTTTGACCAGCATTTGACCGATCTATTCCAGAAGCAGATCATCGACGTTGCCGAAGCCAAGCGGCTGGCCAGCAACGTTGACGCGCTCAACCTGGCATTGCGCGGGATCGGCAACAGCGATACTCGGCTGCGGTAATGCGAAAGCTTCGCACCCGGCAAATCCATCTCGATTTCCATACGGGTCCGGCAATCACCGACGTGGGCGCGCAGTTCGACGCGCGGCAGTTTGCCGCGACGATGAAAGCGGCACAAGTCAACAGCGTCACCGTATTTGCAAAGTGCCATCACGGGCACCTTTATTA
The DNA here is from genome assembly GCA_036267155.1 of Tepidisphaeraceae bacterium. Lineage (GTDB taxonomy): Bacteria > Planctomycetota > Phycisphaerae > Tepidisphaerales > Tepidisphaeraceae > PALSA-1353. The sequence goes on along the minus strand of DATAWP010000075.1, from coordinate 17,826 downwards.
CAAAACCGCCCGGCACGAGCGGCATCCGGGGTTGGCCAGGGGATTGAATCTGCTCGACGAGCAGATCGAAGCGCTGCACCGCGCGGGGATCGGGGCTCCGATTTACATCAGCGTACAATGCGATGAATACGCGGCCAATCTGCACCCGGAGTGGATCGCCCGCGGCGCCGACGGCGCACCGGTGCGAAGGCCGCCGGGGATTTTCACCCCGGGGTGGCAGATCCTGGACATGTCCTCACCCTATCAGGAATTCCTCGCCGATCAGACGCGTGAAATCCTGCGGCTGTTCAAGCCGGTGGACGGCATCTTTTTCGACATGTGCTGGGATCAACCTTCAACGTCGAAGTGGGCCATCGCGGGAATGCTCAAGGCAAATCTCAACCCGGAATCCGATGCGGACCGAGCCGGCTATGCACGGCAAGTTGCGCGGGCGTACATGAAGCGGTTTTATCGGATGACCAAAGCCTCGAGTCGCAGCGCCACCGTTTATTTCAATGGACGCGGATTGGATCAGTTGGACGCGGAAATTTCGTACTTCTCACACGTGGAGATCGAATCGCTTCCGACGGGCGGATGGGGATACGGATATTTTCCGCGGCACGTGCGGCACGTGCGAACGCTGGGCAAGCCGTATCTGGGACAGACCGCGAGGTTTCATAAATCCTGGGCGGATTTCGGCGGCCTGAAGCCGTATGCGGCGCTGGAATACGAGACCAGCCTGACCATGGCGCAAGGCGCCGCGTGCAGCATCGGCGACCAGATGCACCCGCGCGGGAAGCTCGACCGGGCCGCGTACAAACTCATCGGCAGGGCCTACGCCGGGCTCGAGGCGCGCGAGCCGTGGCTCGACGGCGCCGTTCCCCTGACGCAGATCGGCGTGCTGCAAACGCCGGCCGATTCGATGCGCATCGAAGACGGCGCCACCCAGATGCTCATTCAGCTTAAACATCAATTCGACATCATCGCGCACGACGCCGACTTTTCGCGGTATGAGCTGCTCATTCTTCCGGATGCGACGCGGCTTTTGCCGCAAACGATCAAGCGACTCGGCGCATTCCTGCGGCGCGGCGGCGCGATGCTGGCCAGCGGAACGTCCGGACTGGACGACGATGCGCGGCGGGCATTGCCGCTGCTCGGAATTCGGCCCGAAGGGTTCTCGCCGTTCACGGCAACATACGTTCGCTTCGGCAGGCGGATTGCCGACGGAATTCCCGCCACGGATCACGTGATGTACGACCGAGGCGTTCGGGTTCGCCCAATCGCGGGGGCGGAAAAACTCGCGAGCGTCGTCGAGCCGTATTTTGAGCGATCATGGGGAAAATTCTGTAGTCACCGCCAGACGCCGCCGGGTCGGCTTTCGCCGTACGCGGCGGCCGTGCAGTACAAAAATGTCGGATATATTTCGCTGCCGGTGTTTGATGGATATGCGAATCACGGCAACCTGGCTTGCCGATGGCTCGTGGAGAAGCTGCTGAATCGGCTCCTGCCCGAGCCGCTGATCCGGGTCACGGCGCCGGCGATGGCGGAAGTCAGCGTGACCCGGCAGGGACGGCGGACAGTGGTTCATTTGCTGCACTATTGCCCGCAGCGGCGCACGCCGACGCTGGATATCGTCGAGGATGTCGTGCCGTTATTGAATGTAGAAATCTCGCTGAAATTGCCGGGTAAACCCCGGCGTGTATATCTGGCGCCGCAGGGAATGGCGGTGGATTTTGCCCATGCCCGAGGAAGGACTCGGGCGATCGTGCCTAGAATTGACGGACACGCAATGGTCGTTTTCGAATGAACGATAGCGTATGAGCGATTTCGCTCAAAGAAGCGAAAACTGGCCGTTGGCGATGCGATAAAAATACCACATGATGGTCATGGCCGCCGCAACGTGTACCGCCGTTTTGATCCAGGCCAAATATTCTTCGGGGATTGTCCTTAACATGATTGCCATGATTATAATTCGGGTATAATTATGCCGGTCTTAAGGTAAAAAGGGGTAACGGTGATGTCATGAAAAACGCAGCCGGAATCTTCGTTTTTGTTCTCATTTCATCGATTGCCGCGGCCGCCCCGCTGGCCGTGGCCCAGGCCAATCGGCCGAATAATCAGCCCCAGGCTCAGCCCCAGCCTCACCCTGCGCTAACGAAGACGGATTTGCTGCTGGAGGTCCGCCAATTCGCAACGGACCTGGACGATCCCAACTACGATTATTCCAAGGTTCCGGCGCGAATGCGGCAAGTGTTTACGGACATGCGTGGTATCACGGACGGCATGGACCCGGATCAGGTCCGGGAATTGCGGACCCAGTTGTTTCAGGAAATCCGTCCGGCTCTGGAGAGGAACCAGGCCAAGATTCAAAAGGCAATGCAGATGGCGTTCCTGAAGGAACTTCAGGAGCCGCTTGGCGCCAGCGACGATGAATTTTCGGCGATCGAGCCGTTGCTGGAAAAAGTGGTGGATGCGCAGCGAGAAGCGGATGGAGGGATGGCTCGCTTCAGGCGTTTTGGGCGGCCGCCGGGGCAGAACAACTCTCAAAACAGCCAGCAGCAACTATCTCCCGTCGATCAGGCGACGGAGAATTTACAGACGGTGTTGGATGATCCCAACTCGAGTGGGGATCAGATCAAAGCCCGGCTCGATACGCTGAGACAGGCCAAATCCAAAGCGGTTCAGGATTTGTCCGTGGCGCGCGATGCGCTGCGGGCGGTGCTGACGGTCAGGCAGGAGGCGGTGCTGGTGGACCGGGGGATTTTGGATTGACTTCAGCGGGTCTGATGGTTTCAAAACGTACCTGATCCGGCGGGATTTTGGCGAAAATGAGGCCGCCATCCCCTTCGTCGCGTTCAAACATTTCCGAGAGTATCGAAACAAACTGATCGCGCGGGACGGCCATTTTTTTGCTGGGAATGCACAGCGTGGGAAAATGCGGGGACATCAGTGCGACGAAATCGGCCACGGATACGGCCGCGACGTTTCGCAGATGGTGGGGTATAAACTCGATCTGAACCAACGCGGCCGACGCCAATAGGCGCTGCATTCCCTGCAGCGCGAAGTATTCGGATCCTTCAATATCAATGAGGATCACGTCAAAACTTTCCCCGGGCAACAGATCATCCAGCCGGTCGGCTTGCACCATTACCACATCCGGGTTGTCGCGAAAATAAAATGGCATGGGAACGACCGGCTTGCGTTTGCTGCCGCCCGTGTTGGCGCGGCTCATCACGAATTCGATCGGTTCGGCGCGGTTGCTCGCGGCCTTGTTGATCGCGCGGCAATTCTTCAGGCCGTTTAACGACACGTTGAATTGAAGCAGTTCGAATGTTTGCGGGTTGGCCTCAATGGCCACGGCACTTCGGCAGATTTTCGCCAGCGGTATTGCCAAGGCTCCGACGTGGGCGCCAACGATCAGCAGGCGAGTGCCGGAATTGCACACCGAGCGAAGAAATTGAAGTTCATGTTCGGAGTAGCTTCCTTTGAAGCGCAATTCCTGTCCGACATACAAATCCTCGACGGGGACGGCAAAATTGCCTTGGGGAGTCTTGACCAGAATGGCCCTGGCGTAGGGTCCCAGCGTGCGACGGATTGCCAGCGCCTCGGCGGCTTCTTGTTCAAACCGATCCATCAGGTTTCATTTTCGGTGGCGGCGGGGGCGAGTCAATGATCCGAGCGATCCGGCGCATCAAACGCCTGATCGATTGCCCGGCGGAGGCTGTCGGGATTAGTCCAATGTTCGAGGGCGGCGATCTTGCCGTCTTTGCCGATCACCACGACGCCGTTTGGAAAAGTTCCGAAGGCATTGGACACCGCGTCGTCCATGGAATCGACGGACATGGGAATGGTAATCCCCAGCGCATCCTGCGTTTGCCGAGCCTGGGCTTTTCGCTCGTCGAGCGTCATCGCCTGGGGGATGGTAATGTTCTGGTCCTTGTTGCGCAGCACGTCTTTGTCGCCGGCCGGAAAAGCTTCGCGCGTGTACACGATCAGGAAAAATGCCCGCGGCCCCTCGGATGACTTTAGCTTTTCCATCTCCGGCACATGATCGCGAAAGACGGGGCAGGACATCGATCCGAATTCCAACACCAGAATGTGCCCCTTGTAATTCGCCGGCATGAATGCCCGGCCGTTCAACTCGATAATCTTCACGTTCGGCACCGCAGAGCCGACATCCAACGCGGGGGGCTGGACCTCCGCGGAGGGAGGTTGATCGGGTTCCACCGCAACGGCCTCAAGCCTGGCGCCTGGAGATTGGCTCGTTTGCTCATGGGGTCGGGTTGTTGGGACGGAACGCTCCTGGCGCAGTTGCTGCAAGGTTTGCATCAGCGTTTGCATTTGATCGGAGGTCAGAATGGATTGCAGTTTGTTCCGCAGGTTCTGCCGAAGTTTCTGCATCTGGGCCTGAACGTCGTCGCCGGCATTGTCGCGAAGCGCCCTGGCCTTCTGCAGGAACGATTCCATTATCTCCTTGATCTGCTGCTGTTGATCGGGGGAGAGATCGAGCTTGGCAACAGCCTGTTGGAAATTTTCCAACATTCCGCCGCCCGGAAAGTCGCCGCCGCCCGGCCGCGAAGTTGGACCCGGTCCCAGACTTCGCCGCAATACGCTTAACTGCGCATCGGTGAGCACCGCGGCCAACTGCTGGCGAAGCCCTCTGACGAAGGCGCCCATCTTCTGATATCGCTCGGATGGAGAAATATTTTCGAGACTCTGAGAAAGTTCCTGGGCTTGCTGGGAAGCCTGATCGAAAATCTCGTTTACCTTGGTTTTCTGTTCATCGGTCAGATCGAGTTGGCTCACCGCCCGCCGGAGGCGTTCGACAATGAAAAGCGGCCCCGACCGGTGTCCCGCGGCGCTGGGCTGGGTCGTTTGCTGAGCCGGCGCGGTCACCGACGGCAAGCCGATCAATCCGGCAAAAATCACCATCCGCACCGACCAGAATCGAATCACGTGAATCATGACACGCCCCATCATATCGCTTCAATCCGTGGTAACGTTCGGCCCAGGGAAATATTGCGTGCGGCAACCTCGCGGGCCGTCCCAGATGGGTGTCAGCGGCGGTTTGACGCTAAAGGCGTTGATCGGCTATGCTTGAGACCAATCCCACCGGGCCCGATCGGCCATGGCGGCATCTGGGCCTTTTTGCAATAAGCAGCGCCGTAGGAGAAGCCCGTGATTCGACATTCCTTTGTACTGGCTAGTGTTGTTGCGATGTTCTGCACGATGATTGGCGGCTGCGGAGAAAGCTCCACCGCCACGCCGAAAAGCTCGTTCGTCCTCATCGCCCAGCCATCGTTCGTCAAGGCGTGGGACGTTCAATTACCCCTTCATTCCGGGGATTCGGTCCGGGGGATTTATTTCCTCGAAGGGACTGTTCACGTTCTGACCAATAAAAATTACGACCATGCCGTTAAGGGCGACAGCGGCGATCTGCTTTATGAAAACGAGATTGGAACTCCCGACACATTTCTGTCCGGCGGACCGACGCCCGTAACCAACGGCATCGTTTTTCCCACCGGTCATACGCTGGAGTTGTACACCCGCGACGGGAAGTTCATGCGGTCGATCGATGTGAAGTACAACATCACCAACCAGGCAGTGGGCGACCCCGGCCGAAACTACGTCTATGTGGGAATGGATTTACAGCGCGGCTCCCTGGCGCAGGTGGATGTGACGCAGGATATCGATCCCGTTCAATGGACATTTTTGACTTTTGGCGCCGTCGATGGTCCCGTGGCTCTTTCGGACAACGTCGTCTATTGCGCCAGCGAAGACGGCTCCGTCCGGGCGTGCCTGGACGATCGGACGCCGTTCTGGCCGCTGCTGCCCAATAGCACGTTTTCAACGGGCAGTAGGATCTACTCGGGAGTCGCGGTCGACAGCGGAAACTGCTATTTCTCAACCGGCGCCGGCGAGCTGTACTGCATCGATAAAAATAATGGCAAGCTGAAATGGCAGTATTTCGCCGATGCCGAGTTGGATTTTTCGCCGCAGGTGACGGACACGGCCGTCTATCAGTATGTTCCGGGCCAGGGACTGGCGGCGATCGACAAAACGAAAAAGATAACGATGGCGGACCATGAGGTGGTGGACGAAGTGCCCTTCCACACGCCGCGCTGGGTGCTGAAAGGAGCAGGGCGGGTTCTTGCCGAGGACGATCAATTCGTTTACGTCGGTTTGGGCCGGCCCAACCAAGTGCGGGGATTGGCCGCCGTGGACAAGCAGACCGGAGCGATCGCCTTCAGGACGCACCGCAGGGACCTCGTTTTTATCACCGCCGATCCCAAGGGAACGATGTTCTACGGTGTGACGAACGGCGGTCTGGTGGTGGCGATCAAGCCCGTGCCCTCGCCCGGATCGTATGGCGAAATTGCACTGGCTTCGCAGCCCCAGAACCACGGGTTGATCCCCCATGTCCGATGATCTGGTTCCAGTTTGTCGAGCGCTGATTTCGGTTTCCGACAAGACGGGCCTCGCCGAATTTGCGGCCGCACTGGCAGGGGAATTCAAGATCGAATTGATCAGCACCGGCGGAACTGCCAAATTCCTCCGTGACTCCGGCTTGAAAGTCACCGATGTCTCCGAAATCACCGGCGTTCCCGAGATGATGGACGGGCGGGTCAAGACCCTGCATCCGAAAATTCACGGCGGACTCCTGGCGCTGCGGGATAATCCCCAGCATCTCTTAGCGATGAAGGCCAATGGCATTCAACCCATCGATCTGCTGTGCGTGAATCTCTATCCATTCCAGCAAACCATCGAAAAAGAGGGCGTCACGCTTGAGGAGGCGATCGAGAACATCGACATCGGCGGCCCCGCCATGATCCGTTCGGCTGCGAAGAATCACCGGTTTGTCCTCGTTGTTACCAGTCCGCGGCGCTACGAAAAGGTGCTGGGGGATTTGAGAAAGCACGACGGATCGTCTTGCGGCACACATCGGCTCAAACAGGCCCAACAGGCATTCGCCCACACGGCCGATTATGACGCGGCAATCGCCGAATACTTGTCGGGAATCATTGAGCCGCCGCAGGCTCAGTCTTTGGAAATGCCGGACCACATCAGCCTACGACTGTCGCGCAAGCAAACCCTGCGATACGGAGAGAATCCGCACCAAAAAGCGGCGCTTTATGTTGAGGATCGCAAATTCGAGGAAGCATCGGTTGCCCGGGCGACTCAACTTCATGGCAAAGAACTTTCGTACATCAATCTTCTGGACGCCGATGCGGCACTAGCGGCGGTGAAGGAATTCTCCGAGCCGGCGGCCTGCATTGTGAAACACGCAACGCCCTGCGGCTGCGCCGTCGCCGAAAATCCGTCCGACGCGTTCCGCCGGGCGTTCGAGGGCGATCCGCTGGCGGCGTTCGGTGGAATTGTGGCGCTCAATCGGCCCGTCGATCGCGTGGTGGCGCTGGCCATCACTTCGATCGACAAGCTTCTGGAAGTGATCGTCGCGCCGAACTTCGCGGAGGATGCGCTGGTGGTGTTGAAGGACCGCTGGAAAAACGTGCGGCTGCTGCAAATAGGACCGCTCGGAGCAGTTGATCCATCGGAGCTTCACATGCACAAAATCGCCGGCGGGTTTTTGATCCAGCAGCGCGATCTGGCCGGTGTGAACGAAACGGTCTGGAAGGTCGCGTCGCGCCGGCAACCGACGGCGGGAGAGATGGCGGACCTGGAATTCGCGTGGCTCGCTTGCAAGCACGTGAAGAGCAACGCTATCGCGATCTGCAAGGATCGAATGCTGTTCGGTGCTGGTGCCGGGCAAATGGATCGGCCCAGTGCCGCGAAATTGGCGATCGAAAAGGCGGGCAAGCGTGTCGCCGGCGCGGTGGCGGCCAGCGACGCGTTTTTCCCGTTCCCCGATGCTCCAAAACTACTGCTGGACGCGGGTGTGACGGCCATCGTCCATCCCGGCGGGTCGTTGAAGGACCAGGAAACCGTCAATCTCATCGACGAGCGCGGCGCGGCCCTGGTCTTGACCGGTCAGCGACATTTCAAGCACTGATCGCAATGCAATCATCCAAGGACCTGATCGTCGAACCCATCGGCCTCGACGTCGAATCCCTCGCCCGGCCAATCGACTGGAAAAAGCTCTTCGGCAACGATCACCCGGTCGAATTGGAAATCGGCATGGGCAAGGGGACATTTCTGGCCGATCAGGCCAAGGCCCGGCCGGATACGAACTTTTTCGGAATCGAATACGCGCGGTGGTTTTGGCGATATGCCAGCGACCGGCTGCGCCGCGGCGGCTGCCTGAACACGCGCACGGTGCGCGCCGAGGCCGGGTATTTCTGCGAGGAATTTGTGGCAGGGGGATCGCTGTCCGTCGTCCACATTTATTTTCCCGATCCGTGGCCGAAAAAGCGGCATCACAAGCGCCGGCTGATTCAGCCGGGTTTTTTGTCGGAGATTCGCAGGGTGCTGAATCCCAAGGGCCAGCTGCGAATCGTGACGGACCACAAAGACTATTTCCGGCAGATTCAGGAAGTCGTCGGTGGATCCGGCATGGAGGTGATTGAATACGATCGGGTCGGCTCTGCGGGGGATGGGGAATTCGCTGGCACGAATTTTGAGCGAAAATATCGGCGGGAGGGCCGGCCATTTTTTGCGATGGCAGCGGCTAACAATGTTCATTAAAGCCCCATAACCCGTTCGTCCGATAATTACCCATACCTATTGAGAAAGGCGCGTATGCGACATACCAAAACGGTTTGCGGCGGGTTACTGGCCATGGCGATCTCTTTAACGGCCGGATGCACCGGCGACGGACGGCCGACGATCCTGCCGAATTCCGATCCGGCTTTGCGGAAAACCTCCGCTGAACTCGCGGCCGATTCCGCCAAGCGGGCCTACGAATACAATGCTCCCAAGGCGCAGCAGCAGATCGCCCGGGCGCAATACAACGTCATGGACCGCTGGTTTGATGTCGCCAACCTCTCCGATGCTGATTGGAAAAATGTCGAGGTTTGGGTCAATCAAAAATACGTGGTTAACGTGCCGGATTTCACCAAATACTCGGGCGAGAGGCTGAACTTTGAGCTTTTCTACGATCAGGATGGCCACCATTTCGAAACGGATCGCGGAGCGAACCCGGTGCAGACCCTGCAAATCTACCATGATGGAAAGATGTACGACGTCGTGGCCACGCTGGAATAGCCGGCGGACACGGCCACGCCCACAGCGTTTTCATCTTTGGTGACGCGGTTCTGATTCTCGACAAAGCCGCGCGATGGCAATCCTGCGGGCTTTGGACCGTTGCATTCCTGACGGAAATGGCCTAAATCGCGAATTTGACCCCCACGCCCTCCAGCAGTTTTATCACGTTGTCGTGATAGATTTTCTGTAAAACGTCATCGGGCAAAGCCAGCCCACGAAGCGTCGGCTGCTGATCTTCGTTTAAATCCGGATCGAAGATCGGGCTGGGTCCGTTGTAGGCGGTCTCCCACAGCTTGCGGTGGGCCCAGAAGCGGCTGGCGAGAAAATCGAATCCGCGATCGTCGCCGCTGACCTGGTCGGTGCCGAAAATAATCCGATCGGCGTTGCGAATGACGAAATCCCGTGCGGCATCGCGGCGGGCGCTCACTTCCCGCACCATCCAGCGGGTGGCACTGTTGTCCAGGTAAAGATTCGGAAACCGATCCAATAGTCCCTGAAGCCGTCCCAGGTTCTCCGGGTTTCCCCCCAGATGCGCGCCCAGCCAGGGGTGATCTTTGTATTCTTCCAGCACGCTTTCCCACATGGCGTAGTGTTCGTCCCGCGTGCCGAATTTGGCGGTGTCGGTGTACTTGTTGGAATACCAGGTATCCGGATCGCCGACGTGGCTCATGAGGATCATCCCGCGCCCCGCGGCCTCCCGCAGCACCGGGCGCAGAAGCGGCGAATCGAGCCGAATCTTCCGCATCGCCATGGTGCCGGGGGACATGTGGAATTTGATGATCCGGCTTCCAAGGTTGTAGAACATTTCCAGCCGGCGCAGCCAATCGTCAATCGAGGGATTCTGCCAGGCGGGAATGGTGATGAACTGGATTCTTCCCGGCCAATCATGCTGAAGACCCAGGACTTCCTCCAAAGGGCACATCGTGACAAACGCGTCGATGCCGTAATGCGCCGCGGTTTCGAACCAGACTTTAGCATGCCGTGCGGCGATCAAATGGGTATGAGCATCCACCACGATCCCCTTGACCTTGGGGCGGGGCATGGGCTGGCGGTAATCGAGTTTAAGGCGGTTGTATTCACCGGATTTGGCGGGCGCCATCACCGCGGCGGCCGCGGCCGTGGGACTGGCCGGCGGCGATTTCACCGGGGTCTGTGTTGAACTGCTCATCAATGAAAGGGTATGCGGCGAGTAGGGCGGATTCAAACTGCGCGGCTCAGCCGTCGGCCGAAGATTTCGGATGCGCCTAAAGCCTTATCCCTTTTTCATTCGTTCGATGGCAGCCTCAACCTCGCCGACCAGGGCCTGGATGTCCGCGGTGGCGTTGGCCTGATCTTCGCGAAAATCCTTAGCTCTCTCGGCAAGGGACTTCAGAACCTTGACGTCGGGATCCTCGGTTCGTTCGGCCAGCCGGGCGCTGGCGTCTTGAAGCAACTCGGCATTCTCTCCCGACCCGAGCGACAGCGGCGAACGGCACAGACGATCAAAATCCGCCAGCTTCGCCGCCAGGTCTTTGCCCTTCTGTTCAAGCTTGGCGGCATTGGCCTGCATCATGCCGATCTGGCGATTGGAGACCGATTTCGAGTATTCGCTGAAGATCGTGAGCAGCATCCGCGCCACCGGAGCGAGGGTTCGCAAATTGGCGGAAATGCGGCTGTTCAGTTGGGAGACCAGGTGATCCACTTCCTCGTTGCCGGTCGCCCCATCTCCGGAAGAGGAAGAGCGGGGCGTCCGCGTTTCGCTGGGCGCCGTGACGGTATCGTCGCTGGATTGCTGCTGCTCGGCCTCGAACAACTCCGGCGCCGTGCCGGCCGCGTGGACAGTGGTGAAGCTGAAGAGCGGACCAAGATCGAGGTAATGGGGCCGCAGTTTATCCCAGTCCTCTTGCAGCATGGACTCGATCCGCGACAGCACGGTCATTCCATCCCCCACCAAATCGGAAACATCCTGCTGGCGAAATAGGTATCGACGGAGTTTTTTGAACGCCAGCACGTCGGCGATGATGACCAGAAGGAGCAGAACGCCGCAGACCGCGTCGCGGGTGGGATCGGCGAATTTCGAGGGGGCGAACGCAACCACCAGTGCCACGAGCAGCGGAAAGACCGCCGCCTGATAAAACGCGAAATCGGTGCGGGCCATCCGGGACCTCAGCACATTTTTCGACCAGAGCGCCGCGATCCATGCCGCGATGCCGGCAAACAGAAGCGGATGTTGAACGAGATCGTTGATAAACGGCTTGAGGGCAAAGGGGGTCACGGACTGCAGCGACGAGACGAGGGCCAGGCCGATCAGAACGACCGCGATGATCGTTCCGGGCAGAAGCTGCAACTGGCCGACTCGCTTGCGCACCAGAGCGGCGTGTGTCAGAGCGTCTTCGTGTCCGGGAACGAGTTGGCCGGCCTTGGCGGAAATCTCCAGGCTTTCCAGCCAGCCGAACGTTTTGTAAACGAGCCGGGCCTCGACCATATAAGCCGCAGCCAGTTTTCCCCGCAGGGCGCTGAGGATCACCGTGGCCTTGGATTCCCACTGACTGTCGTCCAGGGCGCGGCGCAGTTCCTTGATTCCCTGAAAAATCTGCTCGCCGTTGAGCAGAGCGGCGGCGCGCTTCGTCGGCTCCTGGCGAATCTTGGTAAACGGCTCGCCCGCCGACACGACGCTCAGGGCGTTGCCCACCATGAATGCACGGTATTTGTGCTGATCGAATCGATAGCTGGTCGTGATGACGTTGGCGCGAAAGATCAGCAAGTCCTCTCGCTGGATGCGCCCAAAAAATTCGCGACGGGCCTCGCGCGTCAGGTTCATCACCACGGTGCGCAGGGGCTGGCTGGTGATGGCCTCGAGGATTTTTTCGTTGAGCGCCGTCGCGGAAAAATGAGCGATCAGCCGATAGTCTCCGGCGCGCAGGGCCGACGCGGCTTTGTCGCCCATGGAGTGTTCGAGCATTTGCGATTGCGGCGGTTCGTCGCCGCGGGTTGAGCGGAGAAGAAATTTCACGATGTAAAGCGGCTTGGCCGCGGCGTTGATCAGCAGAACCTGGTCGTCCAATTCCGACTTTCCCCCGGCCAGGGCGGCGGCCCATTTCATCAGGCGAAGACGGATATTGGCCGATTCCCCGGCGTCGAGATCGCGCATCTCGAAATATCCCTTGAGGGCGGAGCGCAGATCTTCGGCGCTGCGAAGCTGTTTTTTGTTCAACTCGTCGAACAGCGCATCGCGATCCGCGGGAGAGGAAACCCGCGGGATGAAGGGAAGGATCGGGTCGCCGCCGCCCTGGTCCTCGGGCAAGACAGCTGTATCGGCACCGGCAGCCTGCTGCTCTTCATTGAGCTGATCGTCGTCCACACCGGTCGGCTCATCGCCCTCGGACTCCGTTGCGACAGCGTCGTCGCCGCCGTCCGCTTCGGATTCGGCCTCCGCCTCTGCGGGCGAGGAATAATCATCCTCCGGCGCCAGGCCAAGCTCATTTCCCTGCGAATCACCTGCAACCGGCGCCGGTTCCTCCGGCGGGGTGGCCGCAAATGAGCTGTGATCCTCCCGGAGCCTGATTCCTGCGGATTCCGCAGGAGCAGCCTCGGTGGCGCGAGCGGCGGGATGGCTCGCCGTGTTCTGCGCCGCCAGCGCATCTAGAAATGCTTTGGCGGATTCAAAGCGCCGTTCGCGCCGCGCATACGATTTGCGGAACACATCATCCAGCCAGGGGGGAACGAGCGGATTCAATTCGCTGGGCAGTTCAGCGCCGGTGGGCCGCTCGCCGGTGAGCATTTCAAACAGCACCACGCCGACAGCGTAGATGTCGGATTTAATGTCGGGCGGCGCACCTTCACGCTGCTCGGGAGCCACGTAAGCCAGAGAACTGCCCTGAGGCTGGGCCATCGCGGCGGCATCCCGCGTGACGGTCGCGGCGGCGGCGAGGCCGACCCCAAAATCCGTCACCTTCACCGAACCGTCGGATGCGAAATCGCTTTCCGCCGCGGAGGCATCCAGGAGAATGTTTTCCGGCTTGATGTCGCCGTGCACCACCTGATGATCGTGTCCGTATCGAAGCGCTTCCAGCACGTGACGAAGAACGTTCACCGATTGCGCGATGGTCAGACGCTTGCCGGCGATCCAGGCGCGCAGCGATTCTCCCTTGACATATTCGGTGATGAGGTAGGGCGGCTCCGCCTTGGGGTCGAATCCAATGGGGCGAATGATGTTTGGATGTACGAGCCGATGGACCCGTATTCCCTCCTGGCGCAGATTACTGACATACTGGGGATCGGTGGGAATCTTGACCATCGCCTCCTGGTCAGACCACATGTGGTGATGCGCGCGCCACGCCTGGGCGTAGGCGTTCTGGCCTACAAGCTCATCGAGCACGTATTCTCCGACGCGCTGGTTCGCTTGATACATCAAGCCCTGCCTGGTGGCTGAATTCGGTTGACGGCCATTCGCCGAGCCCGAATTAACGCGCTACACACCTATCATTGACGCAACCCTTTGTCTGATGCGCAAATTATTTTAAGAAATGCGCAACTCCTTATAATGCCTTTGGCGGCGAAAATAAATAATCTGCAGATTTTTTAACGGAATATCGTCCGCGATTGCGACAATCATATCGTTGATTGCGAAAAAAAATCGACTGCTTTGTTGAATTCGATTGGCTAACTCGCTAAAATAGTCAGTCTTCGGAAAATTCCGTTCCATAACAGGCTGGGAGGAGACCATGCGGATCTTGTGGATCTTAGCGGGCGTAGTAGGGGCGTCGGCTGTGGCAGTCGCTTCACCCAACGCGCAGTTTTACACCGTTATCAACGACGGCGATGCGATCACGGGAGATACGTTCTTGGCTCCCGAACAGGTCGTCGTCGGCGATGGCGGGGTCGTGGGAATGGTGGCCGTGGCGGGCTCGGGCAACAACGTCATCATTTACTCCACCCAGGCACCGGCAGACCAATGGAACAATCAGACGGTCATGGAGGACAACACACCTGAATCAATCAACGGTTTTGGCCCAGGCGGTGCAACCGAGACCGAAACGATGTTCAACCTGAATGACCTCGGGATGAACAGCGTGTCCGGTACAACGTCGTTGACGTTCGGCGCTTTGAACGCGAACAGCCCCAACGATCAAGGCTTCCTCCAATGGAATTCCAGCACTGCTTCCGTTGGCGATGTCGCATTCGACGGCGATAGCAAGGGCTACGGCAACATCGGCGCCAGCCAGCAGGTCAATGGTTCAGGTCAGGTTCTGTTTCCAGCCACCACCGGCTCCTCGGCATATGAGTTGGTTGTGGGCAACACGTCTTCGCTTACCACGATCTTCCCTCCGTCAAGCGGCTCCTATTCGCTTGTGAGTCCCAGTTCCCGCGTCGCCCTGGGTTCGGATGGATCAGCCGCCGCGGAGTTGGATTCCTCTGGAATCGATGGGGTTTACAATGTTCCCGCCAACGGCGGAACCCCGACCGAAGTCTCCGGATCGCTGATCCCCATTCATAATAATCCTTCCTATCAGGGCGAGCCGGTGATGGGATACGTCAGCAACGGCGGCCTGAGCGCGACGCTGATGCTGGTGACGAATTCGACCGGCACGTCGGATGACATTGTCCTGAGCAAGAACGGCAGCGCGCCGCAGTCGATCCTGGCCAGCCAGTTCTCGCCGGGGGCCGGGGCGCCGAGCCCCTCGCTGGGAGAGATGTCGCCCGATGGCCGGATCGCCGTCTATGTTCCCGACAACAGCGGCGCGGATGACACGATTCAGTACGCCAATGCAGCGGCATCCGACACCGACGCATCAGTGATTGCCTCGGTTGCGCCAAAGTCCGGACCGGTTACCAGCGCTTCGATCGCGCTGAACCCCAGCGGTTCAAACCTCTACATCGAAGCGCTTAACGAATCCACCGGCGACTGGGCCCCTGAAGTCAACGACAACGGCACCATCGCATTCCTTGCGGATGTCGGCGCCTCGCCCACGGACCCGAATCCATACACCGCCTTGCTTGATTGGCAGCCGGGTGCCGCCAGTCCCACCGTTTTGCTGGCGGTGGGGGATCAGGTGAATATTGAGGGTTCGCCTGAAACGATTTCTAATTTGTACTTTAACACCCTGGCCGGACAGAGCGATTTCTACAATAACTCCCTCAGCGACGATAACTACCTGGCAGTCCAGGTTGGGTACAACGACGGCAACAGCGGGGCCGTGCTCATCACTCAGATCTCGGTTCCAGAGCCAACCACGATGGCTTTGCTGCCGATGATCGGCGTGGGCCTGCTGGCTCGTCGCAAACGGCGGCATTAACGCCCTTGCCGAAACGGCAGGAGCCGACACCCAACTGTCGATTTGGCATCTATCGGCCCGGCAGAGCTTCCGCGCGATGCCCGCTTTTCTTTCCACAACATCATTATTTTCAATTAGATATGATTGGATAGTCCTTGGCCTGTATTGGCACGGGCTTTGCCAAGTGTAACCGGTTTCGCGGTTTGATTAAGGAGCGAATTTCATGGCCAAGATCATTGGTATCGATTTGGGAACGACCAACAGCGTCGTCGCCATCATGGAAGGCGATCAGCCCAAGGTGCTGATCAACGCCCAGGGCAGTCGTCTTACGCCCTCCGTGGTTGCCTTCACAGACAAGGGCGAACGCATTGTCGGACAGAATGCGAAGCACCAACAGGTGACCAACCCCAAGAACACCGTTTTCAGCATCAAACGATTCATGGGCCGTCGGCACAGCGAAGTCGGCTCTGAAGAAAAGATGGTCCCCTACACCGTTGTCGGCGCGCCCGAAGAGTTGGTGCAGGTCGAGATTCGCGGCAAGCGATACACCCCCGAGCAGATCAGTGCGATGATCCTGCAGGATCTGAAAAAAACCGCCGAGGACTATCTGGGCGAAAAAGTCACCGAAGCGGTGATTACCGTCCCGGCTTATTTCAACGACGCACAGCGAAAGGCGACCAAGGATGCCGGGGAAATCGCGGGGCTGAAGGTTTTGCGCGTGCTTCCCGAGCCCACAGCCGCGGCTTTGGCTTATGGCCTCGACAAGAAAAAGAACGAGAAAATCTGCGTCTTCGATCTCGGCGGTGGGACATTCGACGTTTCCGTTCTCGACGTCGGCGACGGAGTCTTTGAAGTTCTCAGCATCAACGGCAATACCCATCTCGGCGGCGATGATTTCGATCAGGTTCTGATCAACTTCCTGGCTGACGAATTCAAGCGAACCGAGGGAATCGATCTTCGCAAAGACGCGATGGCCCTGCAGCGCCTCAAAGAAGCGGCCGAAAAAGCCAAGATCGAACTGTCAGGCGCGATGGAAACCACGGTCAACCTGCCGTTCATCACGGCTGATCAGAACGGGCCGAAACATTTACAGATCACGCTGACCCGCTCGAAGCTGGAGCAATTGATCGGCCCTCTGGTCGAAAAATGCCGCAAGCCCGTGATCGACGCCCTGAGCGATGCCAAGCTTCAGCCGGCGCAGATCGACGAAGTGGTGCTGGTCGGCGGATCAACCCGCGTGCCGATGGTTCAGCGGCTTGTGAAGGAGCTGTTCAACGGCAAGGAACCGAACAAGAGCGTGAATCCCGACGAGGTGGTGGCCGTCGGCGCCGCCATTCAAGGCGCGATCGCCACGGGCGAGGTCAAGGACATTCTCGTTCTCGACGCCACGCCGCTCTCATTGGGGGTGGAAACCCTCGGCGGCGTGATGACCGCTCTAATCTCACGGAATACCACCATTCCAACCAGCAAGGCGGAGACTTTCTCCACCGCGGCGGACAATCAGAACGCCGTCACGATCAATGTCTTGCAGGGCGAGCGCGAATTCGCCCGCGACAATCGGTTGCTGGGAACTTTCAACCTTGAAGGCATTCCACCGGCGCCGCGCGGCGTGCCACAGATCGAGGTCACCTTCAACATCGACGTGAACGGCATCCTTTCGGTCTCCGCCAAGGACAAAGCTACCGGCAAGGAAAATAAGATTACCGTGCAAAACGCCGGCGGTTTAAGCAAGGACGAAATCGAAAAGATGAAGCGCGACGCCGAGCAGCATGCGGCCGAGGACAAGAAGCGCCGCGAGGTCATCGACGTGAAGAATCGCGCCGAAGCGTTCGCGTATGAAACCGAGAAATCGCTGCGCGAGCATGGCGATAAGGTTTCGGCCGACGTCCGCGGCAACATCGAAAGCGCCCTGAACAATCTGAAGGACGCAATCAAGAGCGACGATGGCGATCGCATCAAGAAGACGATGGAGGCTTTGCAACAGTCGAGCCTGAAGCTTGGCGAGGAAGTCTACAAGGCAACCGCCAAGGGCGGCGGCGACGGTCCGCAACCGGCCCCGGAAGCCAGCACCGACCGCGGTACCACCGCCGGAGGCCCCAAGAAGGACGAAGACGTCATCGACGCCGAGTATGAAGTGAAAGAGTAACCCCCCCCACCACCGTATTGACGTGCCTGCACGGGTTGCCTATAATGCAGGCATGCAATATACTCTGCGGAAAGTTCCCCGCGAAGTCGATGCCGCGCTTCGTCGCAAGGCAAAGCGCGAGCGCAGAAGCCTGAACGACGTGGCTTTAGCCCGGATTATTCACGAGTGTCTTTGAAAGTCCGGCGAATCGCCGTCTTGTGTCACGGACCGGCCAAAACCGGCTGAGGCGAGCGCACCGCCCCCTTACCCCCATTGTGGTTTGTCGGGTTGTGGTGGGATCACGGG
>DATAWP010000074.1:0-12078 GCA_036267155.1 Tepidisphaeraceae bacterium | reverse complement strand
GCCCGTGATCCCACCACAACCCGACAAACCACAATGGGGGTAAGGGGGCGGTGCGCTCGCCTCAGCCGGTTTTGGCCGGTCCGTGACACAAGACGGCGATTCGCCGGACTTTCAAAGACACTCGTGAATAATCCGGGCTAGGCATGGAATTACACGGCGTCTGAAGCCGCCGCGCCGCGCTGAGAGTTAAGCCGGGGTTTGCATTCGCTTGATTTGGTCGCGTAATCGGGCCGCGTCTTCGTAGCGCTCGACTTTGATCGCTTTGTCCAACTGCTGTTGAAGGCGGGTCATCGGATCGATCGGGATCTTGCGGCGAATCTCGCGGGAGAATTTCTTCAAGACGCGGACCTCGTTCGATTGATTGAAGGCTTCTTCCTGGCCGAAGCGGGCGAAAAAGTCGCGGATGTTCCCCAGGCCTTTTTGGATGGTGGCCAGGGCGGTGCGGAAATCCTTCTTGTTGAAATAGAGCGACGCCTCGGCGCGGCAGTTCATCATGATAATGTAGGGACGATACTGTTCGAGAATCAGGCGGTCCTGCTCCTCCAGGGCGAATTTGCCGCAGAAATCCAACACGCGGAGGTTTCGGGCGGTGTCGCGCACGACGGCTTTGAAATCCTCCAGAACGAAAAGGCCGAGGTAGCGCTGGTAATACATGATCGCTTCCTCGCGCAGTTCCTGGCACTGGTCACGGGTGATTTGGAAGCCGAGATCGGTTCCGTTGCGGATGCGGTGCTCGTTCAGTTCGCTCTCGAAGTAGTCCAGGAGCGATTCGCAGCCGTGGGGGCGGGCGCCGTCGGGACGGCCGGTGAGTTCCATTTGCAGCAGGCCCAGATCGACGCGCATTTGCAGCTTGGGGGATCCGTCCATGCCGTTGATCTTGCGGACATTGATGGTTCCGGGCTCGTAGTCCCACCCCTTCAGGACCGGGGTGATGTCTTTGCTGGGCATTTTCCCTTCGTCTCGGGAAGGGAGATCTGAGCGATTCATACCGTTCTCCACGCGCTCCAAATCGTTTGCCGGGCGACGGCCCGGTCGAATATATCTGCAATAAGTATAGCACGGCCGCATTGATTTATCGCGCAAACGGCCCGGCCCGCAACAGCCGGCAAGTCGTTGCGGATGAGGCGTTTGGAATCTGGGTAATCTTGCTCTTTGACTCGCTCGGATTCCTGGGCCAAAATATGGGCATGGCCTCCGCCGTTAAATGCGCCTGTCCCAAATGCCAGTGCGCGGTGAAGCCGGGCAACGGCGTGGTGCGGGACGGGAAGACCTATTGCAGCCGGGCCTGCGCGTACGAATGCACGTCCACCACCTGCGTTTGCGTTCACGATCGGTGTGACGAGAAACCCCATCAATAGAGCGGATTTATAGGGTGTGTAGCGGTCGAAGCTCGCGGGATGGCTATCCCGCGCCTTTTATGGGATCGCTATTTCGCTGTTCCGCGTGATTGTCTGAACTGATCGAACCCCGCCGCCGCGACGATGATCACGCCGGTTACGATGTCCTGATCGGCGTTGGTCAGGCTGGGAACCTTGTTGCATCCGTTGGCCACCATCGTCATCAGAAGTGCGCCGATGAGCGTTCCGAAGATGTTGCCCCTCCCGCCGGAAAGGCTCGCTCCGCCGATCACCACGGCCGCGATGACGTTCAATTCGTATCCGTTGGCGGTGGTGGGATCGCCCAGGTTATTCAGATAGGAAAACTGAAGCACCCCCGCGATGCCGGCGAAGATGGTCGCGAAGACGAAGATGAGAAGCTTGGTTCTGGTGATGGGAACGCCGCAGAGGCGGGCGGTATGTTCATTGGAGCCGATGGCGAAAACGTGCCGGCCGAATCGGGTATATCGGAGAACCAACGTGACAAAGAGGCTCAGGATCAGCAGCAGCCAGACGCCCGGCGGGACGATCATCCATTTCCGCCCGGGGGGGAGCATTTGCAGAAGATGGCTGATCCAGCTTGGTGGAGTTGAGATTTCGCTGCCGCCGGCGAGGCGTTTGGCGACGCCACGCACCGCGCCCCACAATCCCAACGTGATGATGAACGATGAGAGATTGCATTGCGTCACCAGTAACCCAATCACCAATCCGACGCTCGCGCTGGCGGCGATGCCGACCAATACCGCCAGCATCGGCGCCAGGCCGTGCAATCGGCACAGCGCGATCACCACCGTGCACAAGGCGATGTTTGCCCCCACCGACAGGTCGATTCCGCCGGCGATGATGATGACGGTTGCCCCCAACGCGGCGGTGCCGACCACCGCCGTGTTCAGCAGGACAATCTGCATGTTGTCCATCGTGAGAAAAGTTCTCGGTTCCAGAATGGCGAATATCACGAAGACGAAAAGCAGGCCGGCGATCGGGCCCATCGTTCCGAGAAGGCCGGAGAACCGCTCCGCCGACGACGGCGGTGAACCGGCATACAGAGGCGGCGGAGTTTGCATCGGTATCTGCGAGGTCGTCATGCCGTCTCCAAAGCGCCGGTGGCTTCCAGCATAATTTGATGCTCGTTGGTTTGATCCACCGGAACCGACCGAACCAGCCGGCCCTTGCACATCACCGCGATGCGGTCGCACACACCCAGCAATTCCGGGAGATAGCTGCTGACCATCAGGATCGCTTTGCCCCGGCAAGCCAGCTCGTCGATCAGTCTGTAAATCTCCGCCTTCGATCCCACGTCGATGCCGCGAGTCGGCTCATCCAGCAGGAAAACATCCACGTCGTGATGCAGAAGCCGCGCGATGGCGATCTTCTGCTGATTGCCGCCCGAAAGATCGCTTACCGCCTGCCATGGCGAACGGCAGCGAATGCCGAGCTTTGCAATCCATCGCCGCGATTGGGCCGCCTGATGTGACGGACTCACCAGCCAGCCGAGCCGCGTCATCGTCAGATTATCCGCGATGCTGAGACCGACCGCCAATCCCTCGCTTTTGCGGTCTTCGCTGAGCAATCCCACTTTTTCAGCCCATCTTCGTGCCGGCGATGCCGACCCAACATACGCCGCGACGCGAACCTCCCCGCTCTTGATCGGCTGCAATCCGAAAATGCTCCGCAGCAATTCCGTGCGTCCGGCGCCGATCAGGCCGGCAATCCCAAAGACTTCCCCCGCACGGAGCGAAAAATTCGCATCCACTGGCCGCGATTCGCCGGCAAGATGCTTGACCTCCAGCACCACATCCCCGGCTTTTCTCACGGAGCGCGGATACAGATCATCGACCGAGCGACCGACCATCATCGAAATGATCTGTGCCGTTCCGGTCGATACGGTCGATCCACCGCCGACGCTTTTGCCGTCGCGCAGAACGATGAACCGATCCGAAATTTCGCGCACTTCCTCCAGAAAATGCGAGATATAAACAATCGCCAGCCCCCCCGCCTTGAGCCGCTTCACGAGTTCGAACAGTTGCCGGATATCCGACTGCGCCAAGCTGCTGGTGGGCTCATCAAGGACCAACACCCGGCACCCGATGCAGATCGCGCGGCCGATCTCCACCAATTGTTGCTGCGCCAACGACAGCTTTCCCAGCGGTATCCTGGGATCGATGTCCGGCCGTCTCAGCTGCGCCATGGCATCGGCGGCCCGGCGCTTCATCTCCGGCCAGCGCAAAAACGGCCCCCACACCGGCTCCATCCCCAGCAAAATGTTCTCCATCACGCTCAGATCCTTGGCCAGCGACAACTCCTGATAAATCATCGCCACGCCCCGGCGTCGCGCTTCCAGCGGATCGCGCGGCCGATATTCCTGGCCATCCAGCCACATCTTTCCCTCATCCGGCGCGTGCGCTCCGGAAAGGACTTTCATGAGCGTGCTTTTCCCTGCCCCGTTCTCGCCGACCAATGCCAGGATCTCGCCCGACTCGACGGACAAATCCACCCCGTCCAGCGCAACGGTCGCGCCGAATCTTTTCCGCACCCCTTGCATGCGCAGGCGCGGGACCGATTTGCCAGCAATGAAATCCTTCGAGATTTGCATCAACCACCCGACAACAGCTTCTGCACCTCTGGCGAATCGACGTTGTCGCGCGTGATGAGCTGCACGCCGCTGTCGATATCCGGAGGCTGGGCGTCGCCCCTGATCGCCCCGAGGCACGCCTTGACGCCCTCATACGCCATCTTCTTCGGATTCTGCGAGACGATCGCATCGAGTTCTCCCTTTCGCAGGGCCGTCACCAATTCCGGCGTGGCGTCAAAGCCCACGAAATGAATTTTTCCCGCAAGATTGTTTTCCTCCAGCACGTCCAACATGCCGATCGTCGTTGATTCGTTCGGGCAAAAAATCCCGTTGGCTTGCCTGATTTGATCGAGAAGATCGAGCGCGGTGGCCTTTGCCTCGCTGACGCTGGTGCCGGCATATCGGTTGGTCACCAGCGGCGTCATTCCCGGATTTTCCTTCATCGCGCTGAGGAATCCGGCCTCGCGCTGAATGGTGCTGGCCGACCCCACGGCATAGCGGAGCAAAACGTACTTTCCCTTTCCGCCGAGAATTTTTGCCAGTTGATCTCCGCCCATCTTGCCGGCCAGCGTGTTATTCGTGCCGCAGTAGCTGACGAAGTCTTTGCCCGCCACGCCGTTGAGAGATGAGTCGATGATGATGACGGGGATTTTCTTGGCCATCGCCGCCTGGACGGCCGGAACCAACGCGACGTTGTCCACGGGAGCCAGCACGATTCCGTTGACGTTGTCGGCGGTAAACTGCTGGACGACGGAAATCTGGCCGGCTCGGTCATCCTCCTGCATCGATCCTTTGTAGATGATGTTGACGCCGAAATCCTTGCCCGCCTGCTTTGCGCCGGCCTCGACGGATTTCCAATACTGATGCGTCGTTCCCTTTGGAATGACGGCGATCGTCATCGAGGAGCCCTGTGTCGCGGCCGAGCCGCCTGACGATGCGGTTTCCGACTGCTGCTTCCTGACGACGATAACGACTGCCACGCCCAACAGCAGCACGATCACGACAGCCCAGATTCCCTTGTTCATTCCGTTTTTCCTCGTTTCGTTTAAGGTGCATGGATTTTAATCGGTCCGCCGTTCAGATGCGACAAGAGTAATGACCGCTTTTGTCATTGCCGTCCCGCCCGACAACTCTAATATAAAAAGGACTATTGAGCGGGCGACCAAAGGTCGCCGAGTTCGAACCGGAGCCACCATGACCACTCAATCAACTTCCCGCGCACAACTTTCGGAAACCATCACCCGCACGCTGGACGCCCAATCCATCGTCGATATGCACACGCATCTTTATCCCCCCGGCTTCGGCACGCCTGTCGCCAACTCCACTGGCCAAACCGATCCGGCCGGCCTGATGCTCTGGGGCATCGACGAGCTGGTCACCTACCACTATCTCGTCGCCGAGGTTTATCGCGTCGTCCCGGCGAGTAAACTTCCGTATGAACAATTCTGGAAAATGACCAAGCAGCAGCAGGCGGACCATATCTGGCAAAATCTGTTCGTCGAACACACGCCCATCAGCGAAGCTTGCCGAGGCGTGCTGACGACTCTGCAATTGCTCGGATTCGACCCCAACGAAAAATCCCTGAATGCTTATCGTCCCTTCTTCGCCAAGCAGGATCCCAGTCAATACATCGACCGCGTGATGGAGTTGTCCAAGGTCTCTTCGATCACGATGACCAATCCCGTTTTCGACGACAACGAACGAAACCGCTGGCTGAAAAATCCATCCGGCGCATCCGATTCCCGATTCAAAGCGGTGCTGCGGATCGATCCATTGCTGCGTGCGTGGCCGACCGCCGCGAAGCGGCTCGGCGAATGGGGCTTCAAAGTTTCCGAAGAGATTTCCGCCGCCACGGTCGAAGAAGTCCGACGATTTCTCCGCGAGTGGATCGATCGGCAGAAGGCGATTTACCTGGCCGTCAGCCTTGCGCCGGAATTCCGTTATCCCACCGGCTCCGATCCGGTCGAGAAATCCGGTCAGACCATCCTCGAGAGAGCCGTCCTGCCGGTCTGTGCCGAGCGCGGCCTGCCGTTCGCGATGATGATCGGCTCAAGACTGCGGGTAAATCCCGGCCTTCGGGACGGCGGAGATATGTCCGCCAAAGCCGACATTGCCGCCGTGGCCAATCTTTGCCGCGAATTCCCGAAGAATAAATTCTTCGTGACCATGCTCGCCCGCGAAAACCAGCATGAGCTTTGCGTCACCGCGCGAAAATTCGGAAACCTCATGATCTTCGGCTGCTGGTGGTTTCTGAACAATCCCAGCCTGATCGAAGAAATCGAGCGCATGCGCCTGGAGCTGCTCGGAACGAGTTTCATTCCCCAGCATTCCGACGCCCGCATTCTGGATCAACTGGTTTACAAATGGCATCACAGCCGCCGGATCATCGCCAAGGTCCTGACCGACAAATATGCGGACTTGCAGGAGACCGGCCGCAAGGTTGGGCAACCTGACATCGAGCGCGATGTTCGGCTGCTGCTCGAGGATAATTTCACAAACTTCCTCGAGCGGTAAAAACAGAGCCTGAAAACAGAGCCGGCCCGTGTCGGCCCGGTCCGGGGCGACACGCCCAGGCTCTGTAGAAAATGTCGCCATTTGCCAAGTGCGTTATTCCCCGCTATCACACGCAGCATGCACAGGCTCAAGGCTCCCCAGCGACGCGAGCAGCTCATTGGCGTGGCCACCAAGATTTTCGCTCGATGGGGCTACAACGCCGCGACCACGGCCGCCATCGCCGACGCCTCCGGCGTCACCGAACCGATCCTCTATCGCCATTTCGCCAGCAAGCAGGACATGTTCATCGTTATCGCCCGCGCCATGAGCAAGCAAACCATGAGCCATTGGCGCGAGTTGACGGCTGGTTCCCGCAGTTCCACCGACAAGATTCGCACCATTGCCCGCCAGTTTCCCAATCACCTTCGTGCCAACGAAGACGCCTATCACGTCATCCACGGCGCTCTGGCCACGAGCCGTGACCGCAAGGTTCTTTCCGTGATGAAGCAACACTATTCCGAAATCGAGCGATTTTTCTGCAAGATCATCACCGATGGCCAAAAGTCCGGCGAATTTCGCCAGAGCCTTAATCCCAAGGTTCCCGCCTGGCAATTGATCAACACCGGCATCGGCTACGCGCTGATCGCCCTGAACCTGAAGCAGCTCAATCACTTTTCGGTGGAAGACGCGATTGAATACATTCTGCGCGGATTAAAGGCCTGAAGCACGTCATTGATTCATTGAGATGACCCCATAAAACCAGATGGCCCACGAAGTGACTCGCGACGTCACCGCGTGGGCCTCTTAATCAGCTTGCGCCGACCAATTTCTGGCATCGGACCGATTCTTTTGGCAACCTGCTCCTGGCCTGGGCCCGCCTCGGTCCACTCAGTGTAAAACGACAGGGGGCTGCCTTTTTACACAGACGGTATAATCGCGGCAGTCTCCGCCGCGATCGCACGCCCAATAGGGCGGCATGGCGGTTTCCCGACTGGAAGGCCGTGGGTCTCACTTTCCCGAGCCCGTTCCTAGGATCCGCGCCGCTCGGCATTCCGTTACCAGAACACTCGCGGCATGTTGGGCTCGATCCGGCGGGTGTCGGAAGACTCTCTCTTCGCGATCCGCAGATCACTGGCGGCGACTCTAACCCGGATTGCCTTTCGGCGTTTTCGCGCCGACGTTTCGGGTGGCCTGATCGCTGGCCGCCGACTTTCGCCGTGCCCGCAGTTGTTTGCTTTGCACGGTCTATCGCTATCAGAAAGCCGGACTCAGTTTTGAGGAGCGTTCTCCTTTTCGCCGGTCACTTTCATGCCCGACGACGGAGGGGAATATATCCGCCTCCAAGAAAAATCCCTCGTTTTTTCCGATATCCCCGAATCACTTATCCACCGCCGTGCGCAACTTCTTTCGGGGCAAGCAAATTCGCGGTGCATAAGCCGGTGGATAATCTGATCGCACAAAGAACTTTCCGCCGCCGCGCCGCATGCTACGATATGGTCCAATGGAGATTCCCCCCCAGACCGGCCAGGCCATTCTCGATCTGGCAACCGATGTGGTTACCCGCCGACTTGGCGGCGACCCTCGCCCCCTTCCGCCGCTGGACGATCCGCTTTTCTCGGGCCGCACCGGATGTTTCGTCTCGCTGCATCGCCGCGATCCGCGCGCCCTGCGCGGATGCATCGGGACGTTTGACCCCGGCAAGTCGCTGCGCGAATCCCTCGTGAGCGCCGCCGAATCCGTGCTCGGCGATCCGCGATTCCTCAATCAGCCCGTCACCCGGCACGAATTGCAGAACCTCGATATCGAAGTGACGATTCTCGGCCCGCTGGAGAAAGCCAAATCGCCGCTGGATTTCGACCCGGGCCGGCACGGGATTCATCTGACATTGCGTGGCCGGACGGGACTGTTCCTTCCGCAAGTCGCGCGCGAAACCGGATGGACGCGAGAGCAACTTCTGGCCCGATTGTGTACCGAAAAACTCGGCCTGCCCGAAAATGCCTGGACCGATCCATCCGCGGAGCTGCGCACATTCACCGCCGACATTCTGGGCCCGCGGCCGATGATTCTCTGATCCATCGCAGTCCGACTTACTCGGCAGGCTTCTCCCCCCCCAGAATCGGCAACTGCATTTTCACGCTCCGATCACTGCCATCATCAATCCCGGGCGCCGCCCCGATGAATTTCTTATCGATCTGATTCACATTCCGCAGCGGCGGGCTTTTGAGCGGAACCAAATCCGGCGAATCCACCCCGGTATGTCTGTGAAGTACGTTGTAATACTGATCCCGCTGGGCCGGTATCCAGCCTGCGTCGCGAATGAGCCGGCAAATCTCCCGCTCGCTGAGGCGATAGGTTGTCCCGGCGGCGCTGACAACATTTTCCTCCATCATGATGCTGCCCATGTCGTTCGCGCCGAAGAACATCGCGAGTTGTCCGATCTTCGGCCCCATCGTCACCCAACTACTCTGAAGCGACGCGATATTGTCAAAGAACAACCGGGCGATTCCCAGCATCCGCAAATATTCCTGCGCCCCAGCCATCCGAACCACCCGCCCGCGCAGCACATCATCGTTAACCGAATCATCGAAAGCGCCGTGTACGTCCGGGTCCCATTCCTGCGCCCGCCCCAGCGGCGTGTTTTCACGCTGGAACGGCCAATGGATGAAGGCGGTGTAATTGCCGGTGGAATTGCTGGTGGAATTGCCTATTTCCAATTGCCTATTGCCTATTGAAGAAGGTTCAAACACCGATTTTGCAAATACGCCCGGCCATCGCGCCTGGACATCCCGCATGACGTCATTGCGGCTCTTCCCAATAGGCAATAGGCAATTGGCAATAGGCAATGCCTTCGCATAATCCTGCATATCGCGCAGAGCCGACATGTGCTCGATGCGTTCACGAACGAACTCGATATGTCCGATCAGCATGGTGCAACTGGTGTTCATTCCCTCTTCATGCGCGACGCGCATGACTCGAAGCCAATCGTCGCCGGTGCATTTTCCGATTCCGATTCGCCGCCGCACGCGGGGGGCGAAGATTTCACCGCCGCCGCCGGGGATCGTGTCCAGGCCTGCTTTATGCAGGCGCCGGATAATCTCGCGAACGTCCATCTGAAAGAATCGCTCGAACTCCACAAATTCCGGCGGCGAAAAAGCGTGGATATGGATCGTGGGGAAATTGCTTTTTATGTAGCGGAGCAGGTCCTCGTAATACTCGATCGGCAATCGGTCGTTCATCCCCCCCTGCATGAGGATTTGCGTTCCGCCGATTGAAATCAGTTCTGAAATTTTTTGTCCGATTTGCTCGTATGTGAGAGTGTATGCGTCCGAATCTTCGTGATCGCGCCGAAAAGCGCAGAACGTGCATTTGGCCGTGCAGACATTCGTGTAGTTGATATTCCGGTCGATGACGTAGGTGCGGTAATCTTCCGGATGAATCCGCTGCGTTGCCGCCAGCGCCCAGGAACCCAAATCCTGCATGGAAGCGTTGTGATAAATCTCCAGCGCCTGAGTCTCGCTGAGGCGGCTCTTACCCTCGATTACCGCGTCGATGTTGAATGAAAGCTGGCCCATCGCGCTTCAAGTGTATGGAATCCGGCCCGCCGCGCCAAAGTCAGCGAGCGACCGAAGGTCGCCGGGTATCTCCGCCCACATCCAGCGGCATCTCGCCTGCCCGATCCTTCCGCACGACCAGATAAACCTGCTCTCGCGGCAGATTCGCGGGCTCCAGCCATTCGATCGCCATCGCCGGCCGCTGCCGAGCCGTGAATAACACGCTATAGCCCAGCGTCGGCAAATCGGCGGGCGACACATGAAACCACGCCTGCGCGTGCTGATTGTCCCACAATCCTGCCGACCCGATCGGGGCCGCCAAAAGTTGTTTGCACTCCGCAGCCCTGTCGCATTGATTTGCAATCACATTTTGCGGATTCGGCCCCATGTGCAAACAGACCTGGGCCATCGGATCGCCAAGAATCATCTTCGGCACATTTGCAAACAGCCCGTTTTTTGTAACAAATTCGCACGCGCGCTGCAGCGGAAAAACTCTCTGGTGCATTGGCTCGACCAGGTAATACCCAATCGCGGTCACACCCATCATGGCCACGCCGGCAATGCCGAGAGTTCGATGAAATCCGGGCAACCGGCGGACCGCGACATTCCATCCGCGCAAACAGATGATGGCCGTGATCGGCGCCACGCAGGCCAGGATTCGCATCAGGCCGCACGATCCGAACCATCCTCGCCACCAAAGAATACTGTGCAGGGTGAAAATCAGCACGAACACCCAAACGCAAACGGCCAGTTTTTCGCGGCGAACGCTCCAGGCAATCGCGCCGGCCAGAAACAATGCCGCCCACGGCAGAATATTTTCCCGAATCCCCGGCCCAAGCGTGATTTCCAGGATCAAAAGTGCGGCGCCGCTGGCAAGTAGAAACACATTTCCAGCGCCCCTGGCAGCCCCGGATGTATATCCGGGGCTTCGTATCATTCCCAGCACGAAAAGCGGAAATAAAACCGGCCCGCAATACAGCGGCCAGCGATTTGGATATGCGAAGAAGGATCCGTGCCCATAAATCCGCATCGAATCCGCCGGCCACGCCCACCATTCCGTGAAGAAATAATTCACGTTCCGATGGACGACCCAGCATGCCGCAAGCCACGCCATCGTTCCCCATCCCAGCGTCAGCACCATCGCCGCCCGTTTCTTCCACGGGTGGGCATATCTGGCGCCGATCACCATCGCCGCCCACAGGGCACACAGGAAAAATCCTTCCGGCCGAACGGTCGGCAAATATCCGATCACCATGCACGATGCCCAGGGCCGGTGCGATAGCCACAGACGGATCGCGATCACGATCCCGAGCGCCAGCGGCAATTCCGTCATCGTGTCGCCGGCGAGGGCGAACACGAACGGCTGGAAGATCAACATCGGCCCGGCTAGCCAG
Organism: Tepidisphaeraceae bacterium; assembly: GCA_036267155.1. Taxonomy (GTDB): domain Bacteria; phylum Planctomycetota; class Phycisphaerae; order Tepidisphaerales; family Tepidisphaeraceae; genus PALSA-1353. Next base: position 692 of record DATAWP010000074.1, on the reverse strand, counting down.
GCGCGTTTGATTCCCAGATCCTCCGCAAGCCGGATCGTCTGCCAGGCGCAAAGGATTGAGATGATTGCCGACGCCCATCGCGCCGGGAGAATTCCAAACTGAGCGGGAATCAACAGCGGGATTTTTGCCCCGACCCTGGCCCAGGATCCCAGCAGCTTCGCCGGCTCCCACAGGCCATCCCGCGCGTTCAGATAGTGCATGATCGCATCGCCGTCGCCCGTCTGCGGAAAGATCACCGCCCAGACCATCAGCAGGGCGAGCAGCGATCCGCAGACGATCGCGTTGATTCCGATGGTCCCCCTACCGGCAGCATTGCGCGGAGGAACCAGAAGGGACGGCCGAGACGATTCAGCAACAATGTACATGGAGCAATAGCTCGTCAATCAATATATATCAGGCGGAAGGGCAGTTTAGCCAAAACCAAGAGCCAAGGCGCATTCCGATGTGATAGGTTAGGTTTTTTTATCGGGCCCGGTGTTCGTAACGGCCGCAACACGCCCTACCATAGAGATATACCACTGGTTACATCACGCGCCATTGCTCCTTCTATTGGGTGAGGCGCGCATTTGTGGTCTTTATGGCAGAATGGTGGGACAAGGAGGTCCCAATGGACTGGAACAAGCTTTCGGATGATGAGCGATTGATTGCCGAACAGGCGGTGGCGACGTATCGGGCGGTGAAGCTGGCGGGCC
>DATAWP010000073.1:0-11539 GCA_036267155.1 Tepidisphaeraceae bacterium | reverse complement strand
TTGCGGGCGCGACCCCGACCATGTCTCGATCTGCAACGCCATCACCATCGTCGCCGGCGAAAGCAAGGACGCCGCCGAGGACAAGATGGCGGAGATCGAAAAGCTGCCGCTCGAAATCGACCAATTGTCGCTGCTCGCCGAGGGCGTCAATTTCGACTTCGCGACCAAGGATTTGGACGATCCGCTGACCGACGAAGAGCTGGCGAGCTTCAGCGGCATGCTGACCATCCGCGACAGCGTGATCCGCGCCAGCGGCAAGACCAATCCCTCGACGCGCGACTTCATCGACATCAATCACCGCGGCAAGGTCACCGACGCCGTGGTCGGCGGCCCGAAAGAGGTCGCGGACCAGCTTGAGGAACTGTTCGTCGGCCGCGCCTGCGACGGGTTCGTCGTGGCGGCGACGCACATTCCCGGCGCCTATGCCGATTTCGTCCGCCACGTCATTCCCGAACTGCAACGGCGCGGGCTCTATCACCAGGATTACGCCGGCCCGACGCTGCGGGAGAATCTCGGCCTGCCCCGTCCCACCGTTGGGGATTGGAAATGAGGCGCTGCTGGATTCAATATTTCGTCGTCCCTGCGAAAGCAAGGACCCAGGGCAACCGCACGTCGCTCATCCTGGGTCCCCGCTTCCGCGGGGACGACGACTTAGGTGAGGCTCCGGAACGAACGTGACGAGTGGGAGTCAATTACCGCCCGCCTTACCGACCGAGCCCGGCGCCGACATCAACAATTCGACCGGCACGAACGGGTTCCTGGTGGTGTGCAAAACCGCCGGCTTCGTCGAATTCTACCATCCGCAAAAATTCACCCTGATCGACGAGATCAAGCTGCCCGACTTTCCGCACGAGGTGGTGCTGTCGCCGGATCGCACCAAAGCTTACGTCTCGATCTACGGCAACGGCGTGATCGGCGCCAACCTCAAGCCCGGCACGCAAATCGCGGTGATCGACCTGGCGACGCGCCGGCTCGACGGCTTCATCGAGCTGGCGCCGTTCCTGGCGCCGCACGGGCTGATGTTCGATCGCGCCGGCTTGCTGTGGACGACGGCGGAATCGAGCAACGCCATCGTCGCGGTCGATCCCGTGCGCGGCATCGTGGCGGCGCATGTCGAGATCGGCAGCCAGCGCACCCACTGGCTCGCCATCACGCCCGACGGCGGCAAGCTCTACGCGCCGCACCGCGCCCTCACCCATGTCAGCGTCGTCGATGTCGCCACCCGCGCCGTCATCAAGCGTATCCCGAATTTCATATACGAGTGCCAGGGCATCGCGGTGGCGCCCGACGGCAATCGTGTCTACCAGGCACAGAGCGCGCGGCCGCGCGTCGATGTCATCGATCCGAAGACCGATAGTGTCGTCGCCAGCGCCTCCGTGCGGGACATGCAAGACGTGCCGCCACAACTGACGCGGCTGCGCGTGACGCCGGACAATCGCCATGTCGTGATGACATTCCACGTCACCGGACAGGTTGCGGTGTTCGATACCCAGGACCTGACCCGCCAGCATGTGATCGCCTCGGGCAAAGGCACCATGGGCATCGCCTTTCAGGACGCCGGCGGCAGGGCCTTCGTCACCAACCACGATGAAGGTTCGATTTCCGTGCTCGATCTTGGCGACAGGCGCATCGAAGGCCGCATCCCGACCCGGATGGGTCCCGAAATGATCGCCTGCTACTGATCGAACCCGGCCGGCGCGCACGCCCCGGTATGCGTTGAGAACTGAATACCGCGCGCATTGGCCTTGCTTTATCTCTGGAATCGCAACGCAGCTCATAACAAAGCGTGCGAACGATGTGGGGGCATTGGGATTTCGGTCGGCGGTGGCGCGCGCCCGGCTCGCGATGGCGGGCGGCCGTGCTGAGCGCGTGTGCCGTCCTTACCTTGGCAGGCTGCGACGTCATTCCTTCCAGCGGGCCGCTGGTCAAAGAAGTGGTGCGGGAGAGCCAGGCGGCGAAGCGCTATGGTTTTACCCTGGTCGACGTCGATGGTGGCGTGCTCGATGCGATGAAGGCGGCGCCGCATCAAGGATTGCGCGCCAACTTTACGGACGACGGCCCCATCGTGCCGATGGTCGGACCCGGCGATACCCTGTCGATCACCATTTTCGAATCCGGCATCGATGAATTGTTCTCGCCGCCGGCGGCGCAACAGCTCACCTACGGCACCAACAGGATCACGCTGCCGAATGCGACCGTCGATCGTTCCGGCATGATCGCGGTTCCCTTTGCCGGCTTGGTCAAGGTCGGAGGGCTGACGCCGCTGCGCGTGCGCGCGGCGATCGAGAGCCGGTTGCTCCGCAAGGCCGTCACGCCGCAAGTCCTGGTTTCGGTCGTCAACAATGTCACCAATGTCGTAACCCTGACGGGCGCGATCAAGAATCCCGGCCGCTATGGCCTGACCCCCGCCAGCGAGACGTTGCTGCAGATGATCGCGATGGCCGGCGGTTCGACCGGCCTCGACAGCGATACGATCGTTCATCTGACCCGCGGCATGCGCCAGGTCAGCATCCGGCTGTCGGACTTGATGGCCCATCCCCAGGACGACATCCATGCCTGGCCAGGCGATTTTTTGAATTTGACGATCGATCCACGGAACTTCCTGATTTACGGCGCGGTCGCTCAAGCCGGGGCCTATTCGCTGGCGGTCGACGACGTGACGCTGGCGCAGGCGATTTCGCGTGCCGGCGGCTTGCGCGATTTTCAAGCGGACAGCCGCGGCATCTTTCTCTTCCGCTACGGTATTAGGCAGCAAACTCCGGTAACAAAATTGCTCGGTGCCCTGGCATTCGCCACGAGTCGGGCCTATATCCAGTTGACTCACGGTCCGGCGCTGCCTCTTTGTCACGGACCGGAAGAACCAAAATGCCAACAGTCGATCTAAACGCCCCAACCATCCCGGCAGGTGCCAGAGCTTGGCGTCTGTTTCCCGGGCGCCGCTATAGCTTCCTAGAGGAGCTTGTCACACATGGGGCGGCCTATCTGGATATCCCGGGATTCGAGATGCCAATTGACGTGCCTCTCTCTCGCGATCCGAATATCCTTCCGAAGATTGCGCGCTCTCAAGACTTGATCCTCAAGCTTGCTCAAGAAGGACCGGGGTCAGAACAAATATTGCCGTTGGATAATTACCTTCGCGCACAAAAGACAGGACATCGCACCAAATTAGCTCAGGCCATCATTAATCTGTATGAGGCAGCGAAGGCCGGAGACTATGTCATCACGCCTGAGCCGCTGTCATTCGGCAGAATTTGGGTTGGGCGGTTCACATCGGACGATGTGACGGCGGCTCGATTACCCAGAAAATATGGGAATTACCCAATTCCCGCTCGAAGCATCCAATGGTTCGGCTCATACCCGGAAAACACAATATCGTCTGGCCTATCCGCCTCTCTTAGGCACGAAAATCCTTTTACCGTACTTGAGCGAAGCACCTACACCGAAATATTCGGCTTAGCGCTCGGTTCTTTTGTATTTGGCGAGCGGCATCTCGCAACTATTTATAACGATCTGGACGATTTTCTGGATTCAGATGGTGCGCTGCTCGGCGCCATCTCGCGATTAGCCTCAGCCGCGACGCAGGTACTAGAGCACGGCGGCGAGTTGGCCGAAGCCCATTTGATCGACGTTCTCTTACGGAATCCGCCCATCCAATTTACTTGCAGCCAACAAGCGGACATACATTCTCCGGGTTTTACCCGGTTCACGAGCGGCAAAGTGGTTGCACTTGTAATTGCGGCGGTAGTAGCTGGCCTAATTGTTCTATCAGAGGTAAGTACCCACGACACATTGGCAAATGATATTCAGCAATTAACCTTCGTGAATACTGGAAATGGGGCCGATCCTGCTTGCACTGCCCGCGTTTCTGAGGCTTCCAAACGCGTCTTGACGGTGCTTGGCATTGATCGCACTTGGGTCCTGTGCGAAGCTGCCCATACCGCAAAACAACGGGCCGGCCTTCGTTCCAGCGCCCGTCAGAGGCAATAGATATGACCTCACTTTTGGAGCGACACAAAGACAATGCATTGGTAGCGTCAATTATCGGCAACGTTATTATGGTTGTCGCAACAATCTTTTGTGTCTATCTCACCTATCATTATGGAAGTGCTACTCAGGATCGTCAGGTTCGGTTAGATCAACTTGCCAGATTCCAAGCTTCGACCGATGCCATTACGAACGTCAGTGGTCAGTTCATAGCGGCAATTAATGATAAGAAGAACTTAGCGCCTGTTAAAGTCCAATTCAATGCAGTACTTGGCTCGCAACTAGTTCAAGTGCAGGAATTATCGAGATTGTTCAGCAACGACGCTGAGCCAGTGAAAGAATATGAAGATGCAATCGAGCAGTTGAGCGACGCGGTTGAGCGGACGTCCTCTGTCACGGAAATGTCTCCTTGGGCACATAGTTTTGGTCGCGTTCTCGACGCCAAAACAAATCTCAGCTCTCGCCTATTTGAGAGACTTGGCGTTAAAAGTAGGTCCTAAAGGTCTTCGAGTTTCACCCCTTCCAATTCCAGCGCCGCCAGCACGGCAAGGAACCACGATGCGGCAAAACTGCCGCGAGTTAGCTTGCTCGCTATCGAGGCTTTCGTTTCATCGCTGAAACCGTGTTTTTTGAGCCGGACCGCCAATTGCTCATAGGTCACGTCGGCCTGCTTTAGCCTGGCCTTAAGGAACCGGGCGGCGCGATCTTCCCAATCGGCCTGAGTTGGCTTTCCCGACATTCAGTTATCATATTCGTCAACTTTGTCGTTGACAATGGTGTTGTAAGTCGTCATATTCGCTAACTAGAAAGCGAATACGACAACAAATGGCACAACACTTCCTCCTTTCGACCGCCGCCCGGAGCCTAAGTCTGGCTCGGGTCGCGCGTATGAGCGAGGAAGAAGCCCGAGAGGCGTTCCGCCTGGTGCGTTGGGCCAATACCAAGGGCCAGCCGTTCTGCCCCGATTGCGGCTCGGTGACGCTCTATACGCTGGCGAAGCGGCACCTTTGGGAATGCAAAGACTGCCACCACCAGTTTTCGGTTACAAGCGGGACCATCTTCGCCAGCCACAAGCGCCCGATCCGCGACTACCTGTTGGCTATCGCCATTTTCGTGAACGGCGCCAAGGGTCATTCGGCGCTGCAATTGAGCCGCGATCTAGATTGCCAATATAAGACCGCTTTCGTGCTGGCTCACAAAATCCGCGAAGCGATTGGCGCGGCCGATAGGGGCGCGACCGTCTCGGGTGAGGTTGAAATCGACGGCATGTATGCCGGAGGTTACGTCAAACCCGCCAATCGCAAAGAGCATCGCCGCGACCGTCGCCTTGCGATCAATCAGAACGGCAAGCGCCAGGTTGTCATCGTTGCGCGGGAGCGCGGCGGTAAAACCATCACCTTCGTTACTAAGACGGAAGATGCGGGCGTTCCCGGCTTGCATGATCGCATCGTTTGGGGCAGCACGGTCTATAGCGACGAAGCAAGCCACTGGAACGAATTGGCCGGGCAGTATCTGACAAAGCAGGTCAATCACCACGAAGCCTATTCGACGCCCGAGGCGAACACCAACCAAGCGGAGTCATTTTTCTCGCGGTTGCGCCGCGCGGAAATCGGCACGCACCACCATATCGCCGGGCCGTATCTGGCCGCGTATGCGAGCGAGATGGATTGGCGCGAAGATAACCGCCGCATCTCGAATGGCGAGCAATACCTTTTGGCCGCGAGCGCCGTCGCGAAGCATGGCGTTTCCGACAAGTGGTGCGGCTATTGGCAGCGGAGCATCGCGGCATGAAGCACCGGCCCGCCCTCTACGCGCTGATCCGGTTGCATTCGGAACTGGCGGCGCAATTGAAGGAAAGCGAGAAACAGGCGGGACGCATCCGCGAAAATATGCAGCATGTCGAGGCGGTGTTGAAACTCCTAGAGCCGACATTCAATGCGGCGGCGATTGCAGCCAAGCGAAAGAACATGCGGCATGCGCTATTCAAACGTGGTCGTGCGTTACAGCTATCGCTCGCCATTCTCCGCGCCGCGGACAAGCCGCTGACTGCCGACGAAATCGCGGCCCAAGTTCTCCGGGATCATCGCCGCGCCAACCCAACCGAATATCAGTTATCGCTGGCCCGCAGCGCCGTCTACAAGGTGCTGGATCGCCATACAGAACTAGTCATGGGCGACGGCAAGCGACCGCAGCGGTGGTCATTCATTCGGGGCTGATTTTTGGCGGTCCCGATAATCCTCCTGTCGCATCTCAGTTAACCGTTGCGTCAGGATTTGCTTCGCTACCTCGTTTTCGCTGCGACCCAACACGGTATTCCGCACTAACCAGCTTAAATAGGCGTAGTGATTCGCGGAAACGGTAAAGCGAACATCTCCATTTTCCGGCTCTTCGGCCATGCGCCCTCCGTCAGATTCTGACATAATATGTCAGAATCTGACGGATTTTGGCTTGACCAGCGAGTCGAATCCAATGAGGTTATCCCCGCCTTTTATGGCGGTGGATTGTTGAGAATTTTTAGCGCGCCGACGTGTTGTTATCGGATAGTTTCTTTTTGTGTGGTGCTTCCGGCCCGACTCGAACGGGCATCCTCGGGGTACGAACCGCGCGCTCTGTCCAGTTGAGCTACGGAAGCAAGTCACACCGGCGCCCCGCCCCAAAAGCGGGGCGTCCGTCTTTAAGGCTTTTCAATTGAGTCGCGGCGGGAGTCAACTATCCGGTAGTGGGCTACTTTGATTTTCTTTCCAGCGCCGCGACTTTCTCCTTAAGCAACTTCACGGCGTCGTACAATGGCCCAAGCTTCTGTTCGATTAGGACCTCAACCTCATGCCGCGCGGCCTTATATTCTGGGGTCTGTTTGATCCTGGAATAGTCCGACATGGTTCACCTCCGGTTCTTTACACTCGGGGTGATTCTATGCCATCCTGCCAGTATGCCAAAGCGGATTAAGCATCGACACCCGAAGGACGTGAACCAAGCGGCTTATCATTTAGTCGAGATGTCCACGGGTGAGACAGAACCTCAGACGCCTGCGGCATCACAGAGTATTTCTGAATATATGGCGGCCATAGGCCGCAAGGGCGGCAAGATTGGCGGAAAGCGCCGCCTTACAACCCTTACCGCAAAAGAACGAAAAGAAATCGCGAGAAACGCCGCAAAGGCCCGATGGAAAAAGTCGTCATCTAGCCTTTCGTGATCTCCCGGTCGGCCGCCGTTGTGCTTTCCCCGGTCGCTTCGCTTTTGCAGGAACTGGTGTCGCTCCAGGAGCGACAGAAGTAGGAAGTGGTGGAACTGGTGCGGCGGGTTCTGGTGCTGGCATCGTCGGTATGGGTGCTGGTATCGGCATCGGGAAATTTGGCCGCGGAAATGGCATGTTCAATAATTGTATGCTACCGCCCTGAACGTTATTTCTAATCATTGCAGTTTTTGATGAATTATAGAAAATCTTATATGCCGGTGTATTGGAAAGTATTATGTCTATTGTGCAATAGAGCTCCCATACTGCCTTGTAGAAACTTGGATCGTCACGCAAATTGACGGCGGAGACATCCCTTTGTTGTAGCTGATCTAAAGTTACCCGGCGTCCATGTGACAAAAATGATGGATGATCAGAAAGATAATCGGCAACCGTGGAAGCTTTTGCTGACCCGTCAGGAACGCCACGAAACATGTATTTTGTTAGCCAATTAGTGACTAAATCCTTCGACAGCTTGCTTGCATTATCGCACTGGGACAATAAACCAGGACCCAGCATCTGTAATATGGGAAACCATACTTGGGCTTTTTTCGGGTCTGCAAGAATTTCGTCACTGGCTTTCTTGAGTTGCTGCCGAATGGCATCGGCGGCCACGTTGCCATTTCGCGTACTCATCTGAGGATCGATCGGTCCCAACTCGGCGTGCTCATCCATTAAGATTTGGTCGCCAGACATCGCCATCATTGTTGCCGCGCTCTTTGCGAATGACGGTACAATAAAGCGCACGAAACCGAACTTACTCCGTATTTCCTCAACAATTGCTTCGGTTGGTTCAGCAAAGCCGCCAGGACTATGGATTAGCACGTCGAGCTTTGGCCCACTCACGTCCTCTAACATGCTGTGGAAGCCAATCTTGTCGGAAAGATCAATTGCTAATAGCTCTGAAACGCCTTTCCCCGCAGGTACGGTGCAGGCCGAAGCATATACAATCAGCGGTGCTCCACTGAGGTCGGCAACTTGCTTGATTTTTTCTTCGATTAAGAGTGCCCAATGGGCCTTAACGCCGGGAAATTGTGGCGTTGCTGCACCGGCGTTAAATTCAGTTAGAACCACGTCCCAAATTGAGGACAACGTACCTCCCCGTGTTCACCGTTTCAGAGCGGCGTGAATGCATTCCCGACTGTCGTTGGAATTTCGCCGCTGAGATTAGATAGCATCGAAAGATAATCTGCGTAGGAGATGCGCATAGCCTCAATACTTTGAGCAACCTCGGGAAAATCCGCGGTGAACTTGGCGAATGCCTGATCAATGATTTTTTGGTCGCGTTCGGTATCGCTTTGCATGGTCCGCTCCTGTCGCTATTTAACCCATTGTTGGGGAGAAAGGCACTAATTATCTATTGACATGCTAAAGCGGCTTTAGTAAGTTAACCGCCATGAACAAGCTATCACCGCAAGCGCGCGCCAGCGTTGTGAATTGCCTTATTGAGGGTTGTTCAATCCGGGCAACCGTCAGAATTACTGGGGTAGCCAAAAAGACGGTCATGCGCCTGCTCCTGGAAATTGGGGCTGTCTGTGCGGTCTATCAAGACCAGACCATTCGCAACCTACATTGCCGCCGGTTACAGGTTGACGAGCTATGGTCATGGATTTTTTGCAAGCAAAAGAACCGCACGCGAGAAATCGCCGCAAAACATCCTGACGCCGGAGACGTTTGGCTTTGGGTTGCAATGGACGCTGACAGCAAGCTCGTGGTGTCTTGGGCGCTGGGTGATCGGTCGGCGAACGTCGCGGTTCCCTTTATTGCGGACCTCGCCGGGCGTTTGTCTCACCGCGCGCAACTTACGACCGATGGGCACCGCGCCTATTTGGAAGCGGTCGAGGGCGCCTTTGGCAGCGGGATCGACTACGCCATCCTAAACAAGGTTTACGGCTTCCCCACGCAACCAGAAGTCCGCTATTCGCCGCCCGAGTGCATCGGCGTGAATATGAAGGTCATCACCGGCAATCCCGATCCGGTCCATATATCGACGAGTTTTATCGAGCGACAGAATTGGTCGGTTCGGACGAGCATGCGGCGGTACACGCGGCTTTCAAATGGATTTTCCAGAAAGTCCGAAAACCATGCGGCGGCAGTTGCCCTCAACTATTTCGCGTACAACTTCATCAAAATCCATCGGACCCTCAAAATGACCCCCGCGATGGCCGCTGGCGTGACGACCAAGCTTTGGGAAGTGAGCGATCTAGTCGCACTGTGGGAATCCTATGAATGCGATGAAAAACTTGCCGCATGATCAAAGTAGCCCACTACCAACTATCCAGCCTTAAGCTGGAGCATCACCGAGCAATTTTGTTACCGGAGTTTGCTGCCTAATACCGTTCCGCTATGAATTTCCCCAAGTTCTGCGCGACATTCCCAAGGCCAGCATCGTCGCCACGGCGAAGCCCGGCGCGGCTTTGGCCGACGGGACGGCGGCGCCGGTGATTTACAAAATCGATCTCAAGACCGCGTCGGGAATTTTTTATTCGACGCGGCTGCGGCTGCGCGACAAGGACTTGATTTTCGTGCCGACCGCGCAGACCGTCGATTGGCAGAAATATCTCGATCTGTTTCGCATGACCACCGAACCCGTCACCACCGGCACGACATCGGCGGTCGAAATGAATCGGGCGTTCTGAACTACGGCGAGCAGACCAGATCCGCCATTTGCCGATAGCTGGTGATGGTCGTCTGGCACAATTCCATGCGCTCCGACCGGTCGGCATGGCGCACATTGTCCGCCATCATGTCGAGGACGTGATTGATGCGCACGCGGACATCGTCGGCGGTACCTTTCGGAATGCAGGCCCGGGCATCCGCAATCAGCGCCGTGCAGCCGGGCGGCAGGTCGGGCGCCTTCGCCTCCTGACTCCAGGCAGGCAACGCCGGCGCGAGCAGAACCGCCGCCACCAATAGGATGATTTTCATCGCGGCACTCTATCCGTCCTTGGCGCCTGCCGCTAGTGCCGGGGCGTCTGGCGCCCGGGCAAAAGCGCGCCTATCTTAACCGCCATGACTCTCCTTACCGCGCCGCGGCCGGCCGACGATATCGGCAGGAATTTCCGCATCCAGTCCGATTTCGCCCCCGCCGGCGATCAGCCCCAGGCCATCACCGCATTGACCCAGGGCATCGAGGCGGGCGAGCGCGAGCAGGTGCTGCTGGGCGTCACCGGCTCGGGCAAGACCTTCACCATGGCGCATGTCATCGCGCGCAGCGGCCGCCCCGCCCTGGTGCTGGCGCCGAACAAAACCCTGGCGGCGCAGCTCTATGGCGAGATGAAGAGCTTCTTCCCCGACAATGCCGTCGAGTATTTCGTCTCCTATTACGATTACTACCAGCCCGAGGCCTATGTGCCGCGCACCGACACTTATGTCGAAAAGGAATCCTCGATCAACGAGCAGATCGACCGCATGCGCCATGCCGCGACGCGCGCGATATTGGAGCGGCGCGACGTCATCATCGTTGCCTCGGTGTCGTGCATCTACGGCATCGGCGATGTCGAGACCTATGCCGAAATGACGGTGACGCTGGAACAGGGCGCGCGGCTCGACCGCCAGGCGCTGATCGCCAAACTGGTCGAGCTGCAATACAAGCGCAACGACGCCAATTTCTTCCGCGGCACCTTCCGGGTGCGCGGCGACACGATCGAGATTTTTCCGGCCCATTACGAGGATCGCGCCTGGCGCCTGTCGCTGTTCGGCGACGAGCTCGAAGCGATCCACGAATTCGATCCGCTGACCGGCGAAAAGACGGTGACGCTGGACGAAATCCGAATCTATCCGAATTCGCATTACGTGACGCCGAAGCCGACGCTCGCCCAGGCGATCGAACAGATCAAGGCCGACCTCAAGCTGCGCCTCGCCGAGTTCCGCGCCGGCGGCAAATTGCTCGAGGCGCAGCGGCTGGAACAACGCACCCAGTTCGACATCGAGATGATCGCGGCGACCGGAAGCTGCGCCGGCATCGAGAATTATTCGCGCTATCTCACCGGCCGCGCGCCGGGCGAGCCGCCGCCGACGCTGATCGAATACTTGCCCGAGGACACGATCATCTTCGTCGATGAAAGCCACGTCACCGTTCCGCAGATCGGCGCCATGTACAAGGGCGACTACGCGCGCAAGTTCACCCTGTCGGAATTCGGTTTCCGCCTGCCCTCCTGCATGGACAACCGGCCGCTGAAGTTCGACGAGTGGGACGCGATGCGCGGCCAGATCGTGTGCGTCTCGGCGACGCCCGGCCCGTGGGAGCTGACCCGCACCCAGGGCGTCTTCGTCGAGCAGGTGGTGCGGCCGACCGGCCTGATCGACCCGGTCTGTATCGTG
>DATAWP010000072.1:0-56810 GCA_036267155.1 Tepidisphaeraceae bacterium | reverse complement strand
GAACCGATCTTTCACAACTCAGCTACCAACGCGTTGCACGAATCGCCTCCAAGCTCAATAATCGTCCCCGCAAATGTCTTGGCTATCGCACCCCCGCCGAAGTCCTCGGCACGGCGTTGCGCCTCTAAATTAAATTCGCCGGCTCGGCGTACGATAACGGAACGCTGATAATCATGGAACAAATCTGACGCCGTGCTCTTTCACAAGTGAAGACCAGGGCTTTTCGCTGCGTGTTCTGGCGAAAGACTGGGGGGAAGTTATGCCGGCGGTGGGGTTTTCAGGCGGCTTTTGCGGTGGTAGTATTTCGGCAAGCCGCCAAGGCGCTGTTTGCACAAGACTGGGCCGGCCCTGGACGGAGAACCGGTGGCAGTTGAAAAGAGGAGCAGGTTGTCTTTGCCTTGAATGGAACGGCGACGCAACTGGTTTTCAGTAAATATCTACAAATGATTGATTAGGCGGATGGGACCGAGGACCGCGGCGACGGAACGCCGAATTTGAATTGGCCGCCTTTTTCCCCAATAGATCATCCTGGCTGTCATACCGTGTGTTGATCGCATCATGGAATTGTTTGGCCAGCCACGAGCTTCACATCGCCCACGCGGTAGTCGTCGAGGATGAAATTCTTGAACTGTAGATCGGTGCCGCCATAGCCCGGGTGCTTAAAATGAAAGGAGTCCGCGTGGCCATCGGCAAACAGCGCGTTGGCTTGCGTGTTGTTCATGTGCCGGAACCGTATATCGTTGCCCTCCGCGTAGTAGGCTCCTTTGTCGATGTACATGGCATGGTAGGTCGGATAGTCCTTGTTAAGGCCGGCGTCGACACCTGGGTAGTTGGTCTCGGCGTAAAGCAAGGGATTTGGCTGGGCCGTCCACTGATTTTGCTCGCCCTCGGCTTGAATGTAATTGAGGTCGGCGTCCGCACAATAGGTTCCCAGATACGTAGATGAATCGTACACGCCGATCCCCTGGTTGCCGATTTGGGAGGCGTCCATGACCAGGATGATGTCGCTCGGCCGTTTAATTTGCTCGATTTTGAACGGAACTTCGCCGTCGTCCTGCGGGCCGGGTGCGGCGGTGCTGTAGGTCCCGGTATGGATGTTGAGCGGGCCGGGCATGAATCGGAACGGCGCGGTGAGCACCCCATAGGTCTGCACTCTGTTTGGATCGTAAGCCGGGAACAGCGCACCGCCGCCCGACAGAGTATACGAGCCGGCAACGTACGTGCCGGTGACCGTGTCCGCGTCCTTGTATAGCGCCCACAGTGTGCTGGGGTCCTGGCCGGCATAGGTGCCGTTCGAGCCCGTCTTTAAGTATGGCAGGATCAGATAGCCCCAATCGGTCGCGCCGTTTGGCACGGTCGGATCGCCCGTTCCGTTCCAGTAATAGATGGGAAGCGAATCGTGATTGGCGTCGGCGTACATCGTCATCGCCGTGCCGATCTGCCGCAGGTTCGAGAGGCACCACAGCGCATTGGCCTGCTGGCGGGCGCGGCTCACGGCAGGCAACAGGATGCCAAGCAGGATCGCGATGATGCCGATTACCACCAGCAGTTCGACCAGAGTAAACGCCGGGCGTTTCCTCTTGCTCACGACGCACGGTTCCACGAGCGTGAATCCATCTCTACTACGCATGCGAGCCTCACAAAAAAAAGACCGGTCGTGCGATCGCCGCCGCACTGCAACGCCGCCTCTGCAAACCTACGACCCCGCCAAGACGCCTCGAACTGGCGCATCGTCCGACGCTGGCGGTCGGTCCGCCACTCCTGAGTTTCCGTCGCCTCGGATCAGATTGAACGCGGAGGCGCTATTCCTGCAACCACTCGTCTTCGGATTGATCACGGTGACATTGCTGATTGTAGCCGAGCCAACGGCGTCCCGTGCCGCGACGATCCCGCAACCGGCGCCGGCCAGGCCGGGATTCACGATTCGGATTCCATTGAACGTGGTGTTCGCGATGGTGCGGCCGGCGACACAGGTGAATTTGATGCCGTCCGTGGGGCTGTCGATGATTTCGATATCCTCGAAGCGCAGGCCTTGCAGGTCCATCAGGTTGGTCATGACGGCGATGGCGCCGTCGTTATCTCCGGCACGAATGATGCGGATACCTCGATACGTGGTGATTCCTCGGAATCCAAACTCGGTGGGAAACATGGTGCTCGCCAACAGGCCTGCCCCATAGGGGATGTCGATGGCTTGGCAGTTTTGGACGGAGTTTGCGTCCCCGCCGTAAATCGAGAACCCCTGCGCGAGAAACGGGAGCTGCCCCGTGCAATTGACAAAGCGGTTATAGCCGGGCCGGTAGATTGACTTCGCGTAGGTAGCCGGCCACATGGCAAAGCAGTCGTCGCCGGTGCCGCGCGCCGTGCAGTTGCGGACAATCGTGTTGCGCACGCCGACGCAGAGATTGATGCCATCCGCGATGGTGTCGCGAAAGCGGCAGCCTTCGACCAGGAGGCCGTCGGAATTAACGATCCACGCGCCGGTTTTTGTGTGTTCCACCCAGATGTTGCGAATGACCGACCCGGTGCCGAACGAGCCGCCGAGACCGTCGTTCGGCTCGGAGTCGTTGCGGTAGTTGAGCTTCCCGACGATGGCAAAGTCGGCGAGCGTGACGTTGGATCCGTTGCCGTAAATCGCGACGCGGTTATCCGGCGTGTAGTCGTCCACGCCGACGAGCGTCGAATACCACATGCCAGCGCCGCGAACGGCGACGTCGCTGACCAGGAGCGGACCCTTCACTACGAACTGACCGGGCGGAATCCAAACCGTCTTGTGCTGCGCCTTGGCAGTGGTGATCGCGGCCAGGAATGCCGGGCGAGCGTCGGATCGGCCGTTCGGTGCGGCGCCGAACTCGGTGACCGAGAGCGAGTTGGCCGGCTGCTCCAACGGCGCCGGCACCGGCTCAAGGTCAACAAAGTCGATCAGATATTGAGCCGCGGCATCGTCGGCGTCTTTCTGTATTCGGATCACGTCACCGCGGTGGATCGCGCCGGGCATGAGACGCAGTTCATCCCAAAAGTGCCGAGGGGAGCCGGAAGCAGGCTGGTTGTTGAACGGATAAGCGCCATAGAGGTAGGTGTACCTCGAGGTCATCGGCAGCTTATTCCGCAATTTACCATTGATGTAGAAACTAAGGGTCGCGTCAATGCCGCGGCCATCTGGGGAGTCGGGAATGCAATAGCGAACGACCACCCCCTGGGCGTCGGCCTTTGCCGTGAATTCCAGGAATTCGCCGGTCGCGGCGAGGCTTACGCAGCGGCGGCCGCTCGCCTCGCG
This sequence comes from Tepidisphaeraceae bacterium, assembly GCA_036267155.1. Classification (GTDB taxonomy): domain Bacteria; phylum Planctomycetota; class Phycisphaerae; order Tepidisphaerales; family Tepidisphaeraceae; genus PALSA-1353. Next base: position 53,536 of record DATAWP010000072.1, on the reverse strand, counting down.
CGCGGGCGTATGACCGGTATAATCCGGACCAACCACTTTACCGGTAGTTCTTGCCTGCTCGGCTTCGTACGTCACCCACGGTAAGATGGCCCCGCGCCCAGCGTCGGCCGCACCGGAGCGCTGAACCAGCGCCGCGACGGCCAAGAGTCCCAGAACCAGGCGCCACATGTTCATTTATCCCTCAGCCACGTAGATTCTGAACTATAACACTAATGTACTATAACGTCAAAGCGGCACCTGTCAACGATTTTAATAAGGTATAGTTATATAATCGAGTAAAATGGGTTGGCGCAAGCCGGAGATTCAGCATGCCCAGGCGGCAAAAATTCAAAGATGTCATGTCGGTGATTGAGCAGCGGATTCGCCAAGGCGACTACGTTCTCAGCCCGATTCCCGGCGAACGCAAAATCGCCGAGGAAACCGGTGTCAGTCACATGACCGCGCGCAAGGCAGTGCGCGGGCTGCTCGAACGAAAAGTGCTGATTCGGCGACCCAACGGCTTGCTTGACATTCATCCCAAGCACCAGGGGAACAATGGCTCGGCGCACTTCCTTCTGCTGTATCCCGCGTACGCCTCAACGTACCTCACACACTTGCGGCAAACGGTTTTCGAGGCGGCCGAGCATTACGGACTGAGCATGCGACCCGTGCAATACGTGCATTGGGACGACCCCGTGGTGGCCAGTGCCGCAACGAATCCGGCAGGGTTGATTTTTATCCCCAGCGCGGTCGACGTGCCCGAGCACCTTCTGACGATGCTCCGTTCGAGCAAATGTGCGTCGCTGGACCTTGACCTCAGCGACCAGGATGTTCCCTCGATCCGTCTTTTCCCCGACGCCCACATCGTCAAGGTGTTCGACCACCTGCGACAGCTCGGCCACCGGCGTATCGGCTGCATCAGCACGCAGCACCACAACCCGGAGATCGATCGGCGCATACGCCTGTGGCGAGAGTGGCTCGAACGTCACGAGATGACCGGCGAGCTGATTGAACGTCCCACACGCTCGTTCGGCGATGCAACTCCAACCGCGTATGACGCGATGCACGAATTGCTCGAGCAGGGGCCTCTGAAATCGACCGCGTTCGTCGGCACCACCTTCCCCGCGGCCGTTGGCGCCATGCGCGCATGCTGGGAGCGGGGGCTGACGATCGGAAAAGACGTGTCGATCTGCGCCATCAACATCGAAGCGCCGGCGCGGTTCATGACCCCGTCGGTGACCGGGCTGGACACGCCCAACCTCTCAAAGCTGCTTGGACAGTGCTTTGATTGGTTCACCGAGGATCGCAGTTGGACCGGCACCAGGCGGTTGGAACCCACCCGCGCGGAATTCGTTCATGGTGAATCAACCGGGCTCTTGGGGGGCCGCCTGATCCATCCAACCGATCAGAATCGCCAGCATGCTGGTAAATGAGAAAGAAGTTTTCCAGACCCGCGCGTTATTTTTGATACTATAACACGCGCGTTAAAAATATTCTTGACGACTTCTTTCCCATGGGGTAACTTGGTGTAGGAGGAAATGGCTTTGGGTCATTTCGAATTTTCGACATCCGCGCAAAATGGCGCGTTACGCGTTGAGGGAGAATAGCATATGAAAAAGCGCTCCATCGCTCTTGCCGCATTGGCCAGCAGTGCCGCCATGGCCGCTTCCGCAGCGAGCGCGCAGGTCATCACGAATTTCAATAATTTCACACTGACCCAGGCATACGATGCCTGGACCTTTCCGCCGCCATTTACGACGATCACCCCCTACCCAACCTATTTTGAAACTGCATCCACACGCGGCTACGGGAGCGGGTACTACGATATTTATGATTCCCCACAGGGTCCTGCCATAAGCATTGGCGACAGCAATGAACTACAGCTCCAGGTAACCGTCAATTCCGGCACGGCTTCCTTCTTGGTGGATATGGACGACGGTGAAGGAGACGAATGGCAGTGGTCATTCGGATACGGCTTCGGCCCCGGCACCTATACCCTGGACGAGCCGCTCAACTATCCGTTCGACGAGGAACTCTCTGCTACTAATCCTACCACGCCCGGCGGTTTCGATTTCACGCAGATCACCGGCTTTAACATTGAGCTTGATCCAGGCGCCACCAATGGAGTGACCAATTCCTACGACGTCGATTGGCTTGGCATCTCGGGTGTCAGCATCCCCAATCCGAACATAACGTGGGACGATGCCGGCACCGGCGGCACCACCGGAACTCCAGGAAACGGCATCACCTGGGACGTCGGCGTCAATCAGAATTGGGACCTGGGCGGCGGGCCGACCTACTACATCGACGGTTCCAACGTGACGTTCAACGACGATAATAACGCCAGCTATAACGTCACCCTCAACAGCACCGTCAATCCCAACTCGGTGACGTTCAGCAATAGCATCGGCGATTACACCATCAGCGGCAGCGGCAGCATTGCGGGAACCGGATCATTGACGGTCAATGGCAGCGACAGTGTCATTCTCAACACCGTCAACACCTACAGCGGCGGAACGACCGTCAGCAGCGGCACGTTGGTGGCGGCTGTCTCTGGAGCTTTGCCCAACGGCGGAAGCCTGGTCAACGACGGCACCACCGACATCTATGGCAACGAAACGCTCGGGGCCGCCGGCGTCAGCGCCCTGACCGGAACCGGCACGCTGAACATCGGCAACGGCACGGCTAGTACCGTGCAGTTGGCCTTGAACAGCGGGGCGGCATCGCAAGGCAGCCTGACCATTGCCGCCAATTCGACCCTGGATATCGGCAACAATCACATCATCCTCAGCGATCCGAGCGGCAGCATCGATAGCACGATCCGCGCCTACCTGACCGCCGGCTACAACAACGGTAACTGGAACGGCACCGGCATCACGACCTCCGCCACGACCGGCACCAAATATGGCATCGGTTATGCCGACGGCGCCGATGGCGGCATCAGCGGCATCAGCTCGGGCCAACTCGAAGTGAAGTACACGCTCTACGGCGACGCCAATCTCGATGGTTCGGTCAACAGCATCGACTTCGGCGACATGGCCGCGAACTTCGGCAAGTCGGGCAAGGTCTGGGATCAGGGCGATTTCAATTACGACGGCACGGTGAACAGCATCGACTTCGGATTGCTCGCCGGCAACTTCGGCAAATCCGTCGGCGGCAACGCTGACGTAACCTCCGCCGATTGGGCCGCTTTGGACGCCTTCGCGGCCGCCAACGGCTTGATGGCCGATGTTCCTGAACCCGCGTCGGCCAGCCTCATTCTCTTCACGGGGTTGGGCGTTCTGACTCGCCGACGGCGACGCAAAAACGACTGATCCGCCGCCGCAACACATGGTAATGCTCAATGTAGCCCCGACGCCAAGACGGGGCTTCTTTCATTTCGCCGCCGCAATATCGATCGACCACTTCGCGAACTCGGGCCTCAACTATCCGACCCTGGCCAAGCGCTACAAGGTCCCCGCCCGGGGGGGCCAAACCGCCAGCGGGTAACCCACCAGGCAACAGAAATCCACACAACCGCGGCTTGAGACTGAACCCAATTGGCAAAGCTCCCAATGATCTGCTTGCCGTTGCCGGTTATTGCCCACGGCAAGCCCTGGTGCTCAATTTAACTATTTTGTCCTTTCACTCAAATTATAACACGCACGTTAAAATTTCTCTTGACGAACCCCGCATTATGAGGTAATTTAGTGGCCGAGGAGATGACGTTGGGTCATTTCAGTCTTTCACATCCGCGCAAAAGGGCGCGCGTTTGACGTTTTTGAGGGAGAAAATCTTATGAAACGATCGATTCTCGTTGCTGCGTTGGGCATCGGTTTCGCCATGGCTGCGTCCGCGGCAAATGCCCAGGTGACTCCAATCGCGGACTTCGACGCCCCGTATCCGCCGACCTCCGGGACAGGCCCCGGCGGCACCTTTCCCTCTTACGCATACGCCAATTACGGCGCGTGGGCCGACCCCGGTGCGACCAATTCCTTGCCGACCTATTGGGAAACCAACTCCACGGGCTACGGCAGTAACTTTTTCAATATTTATTTTGCCAACTATGGCCCTACCGTGGACATCAGCAGCGACAATACGCTTCAGCTAAACGTTGATGTCGTGTCGGGCACGGCCGGCTTCCTGGTTGATCTTTACGACGGTGAAGGCGGCGGATGGCAGTATCAGTTAGGCTACGGCTATGGTCCCGGTAACTATACGCTTGACGTTCCCCTTGACGACCCGTCCAACGTTGATGCATACGAGGCCCCCAACCCACTGAACCCGACACAGATCGATTACGACTTCGGTGGGCTTGAGAGCGGCTTAGATCTGTCGCAAATCATTTCTTATCACCTTGAACTTGATCCCGGCTCCACCGCTGGAGTGGCCAATTCCTACGACGTTTATTGGGAAGGCCTTGGTGGCGTAAGCGTTCCCGAGCCGGCCAGCCTTGGGATGGGCGCGGTTGGGTGCATCCTCTTCTTGCGTCGGCGCCGCCGCTGATTGATTTGCCGAATTTCAGAAGTCCCAACGGTCAATATCTCACAGGCCTCCTCATCAGAACTCAGTTCATTACTGAGCCTGATGAAGAGGCTTTTTTTCATCTGGAATTTCGCCCCTGCTTTGAGACGTATTGAGCAATCGCGTCGTCGCGGATGTATGAACGGTCGCGAAGGATGCGATGTATTCCGGCCCACTCCGCTGCTTTAAAATCCACGTTTTTGCGGCGGCAAACGTAGATTTGGCGGGCCTGAAAATCCATGTGTTGCCGCCATCTGGTTCGCCGTCCGGTAATCCTGCCCGGCAGTTCATACAATTCCATGCACGCTTGCCTGCATCCCCGCTCCAAACTTGTCGATGCTATTGATGTGCATTGCCGACTTGCAAGGCCCAAAGGGAAACCTGTCGGTGTCGGAGAGAATTGATGAGATCACTCGCCCAAATTTTGCTTTTCGCGGCATTGTTGGGTTGGCTTGCCCCGCGGGCGCCGGCGGCGGCCGATGCTGCCTCAAATGGGAAAGATGACATCCTCCTCGGAATGTCAACAGCTCTCAGCGGCCCGGCGGGGGACCTCGGCACTCAAGCAAAAGAAGGCATTCTGGCCGGTCTGGAACGTGCGAATCGCGCCGGCGGCGTCAACGGCCGGCACTTGCGGCTCGTCGCCATTGATGACGGCGGCGAACCGGCCCGCACGGCCTCCAACACGCGGCTGCTGCTTCAACGGGACAATGTACTGGCCGTCATCGGCAGTGTCGGCACCCCAACGGCCGTGCCCATCTGCGATGAGGAGCATGCCTTATTCTTTGCGCCTTTCAGCGGCGCAAGGGCGCTGCGTCACTCGCCGCCGGATCGTTATGTCGTGAATTATCGCGCCAGCTATGCGGAGGAGACCGGCGCGATGATTGACGCCTTGCTCGACGAAGCCGGATTGCAGCCGGAGGACATTGCGTTCTTCACGGAACGTGACGCCTTCGGCGACGCCGGTTTCGAGGGCGGGATCGCCGCCATGAAGCTACACGGATTGGAAGATGAGAATCGGGTCTTACACGTTCGATATGAACCGAACACCCTGGCGGTGGAAAACGCGCTGGCGACGCTGCTCTATGCCGATCACGAGCCCAGGGCCATCATCATGGTGGGCGCTGAACGCCCCTGCGCCAAATTCATCAAGCTGGCGCACGGAGCGGGGCTGCGATCTTTGTTTTTGAACGTCTCGTTTGTCGCCAGCGATTCGTTGGCGGCGGAACTGGCGCAGGTGCCGGCAAATGTCCCCGCAAATGTCCCGGCAAATGTTCCGGCAAATGTCCCGGCAAATGTACTGGTCACGCAAGTGGTGCCGTGTCCTCTGGCGACCGATGTGCCGATCATCCGCGAATATCAGGCCGATTTGAAGTTGCTGCACCGCGCCGCCAAGCCCGGCTATGCGAGCCTTGAAGGATACATTTCCAGCCGCATTCTCGTTGATGCCCTGCAAAAGATTCCGGGCCAACCGACGCGCGAGGGAGTGATCGATGCCCTGGACGCGTTGGGTGAGTTCGACCTGGGCCTCGGGGCGAAACTGCATTATGGGCCGTACGACCATCAGGCGTGCCATCGCATCTGGCCCACCGTTTTGCAGAACGGCGTCTTCGTTCCGTTTGATTGGAAAAGCATCGGCGATCTGGTGCGAAAGGACGCACAATGACGGTTCAGAAGAGTCATGGCATGGTATGGCTGGCAAGAGGCCTGGCGGGCACGGGCTTGCTGTTGGCGGCGGTCAGCCTCGGCCTGATAGGGTGGACCGTGTACAACACGCGTACAAGGGGTGCGCACGCTGCCGAGCAGCCGAAGGCGCTGCCGCGGACGCCGGACCGGCTCCGGCAATTTATCGCTGACAGTCAGGCCCAAGTTCAAATGACGCTCGACGAGAGCGTCGCCAAGCCCGGCGAGAACGGGGCCATCCCCGCTCTGGCGCAGTTCATCCGCGCCCAGTCGAGTAAAGACGCAGCCCAACTGACGAAACTGAACGCTCAATGTATCGCCTGGCGCGACAGCTACGACGTTGTTTGGGACGATATCAGCCAGCAGCGCACGATCAACAACGTGCGAAGCCTCATCGCCCATCTCATCGGCGCGGTGGACGAGCTTCAGGGCCAGCACCGATTGGAAGATGCGATTCGCTACCGGCAATGGCGCAGCGCTCCCAGCGACGATGCGAACCTGCTCGCCCGGCAAATCCTCATCGACGAGGCAGGTCAGCAAGGCCAGAATTTCGCCGACGTTAAAAGTCAGCTTTCCGAGCTTGCCACGCTCGTGGAACTGCTCAATGGCGATGAGCAACTCGACACCCTGACCGATCTCAAGGACAACCAGTTCAGGCCCCTTCTGGAGCGGCTCAGCGCATCGATGGATGTGTTCCGTTCGGACCCGGCGAATCACGACGTTCTGACTCCGCAGGCGATCCATGACCTCGGCGGCGCGCTATTTGGACATGGATACGTTCTGGACGATGCGCGTCAAAGCATTCAGGTCGCTCCGGGCGGATTGTTTACGCTTCGATCCGATGCACTTCAATTGCGGAGTCAGCGCGAGGCCCTGCGGCGCGAAGCCAGCCAACTGTTTCAGAAAATCGAGCAAGCCCCCAGCGGCTCCGGTCAATCGACGCACGGCGTCGCAGACGCTCCAGCCCAGGAGCTGGCCCTTGGGAATATCGAGAACTGGCGGGAGATGTCCGTCTGGGGCGGGCTCTGCCTGGCGATGATTCTTCAGTGGCTGGCGATTCTGATCTCACGCGGAATTCACGGGCAAACGGTCCAGGGGCTGACACTCGAGAAGCAGACCGCCGTCGCGGAACTGGACAAGGTCAACAAGAAACTTCTGGAAATCTCTCAGCGTGCCGGCGTGGCCGAAGCCTCCACCGACGTTCTGCGCAATGTTGAGGACATCCTCAATAGTGTGAACGTTTCGGCCAACGTCATTCGCGACAAGGTGGCGCAGTCCCGCGTCGGCAATCTTTCCAAGGCCAGCGCGATGATCGAATTGCACAAGGCCGATCTGGCGAATTTCCTGACCGTTCACGAAAAGGGCCGGCAGTTGCCCGGCTATTTCACGCTGATTTCCAAGCAGCTTTCCCAGGAACACGAAGCGGTTCTTTCCGAGTTGGAAAACCTTGTGCGCGGCGTCGAGCACATCAAGCAAGCCGTCCAATCGCAGCAGGACCCTGCAAAGACCGTGCAGTCATCGTCGACCTGATCGACAGCCGAACGCGGAGCGTGGTTGTGGTGCCGGTTGATGCGATTTGGTTGTCCATTGCCAATTGCCTATTTCCTATTTCCTATTTCCTATTGAAGGGGGGAGACCCTGTTGGGACGCAATAGGCAATAGGCAATAGGCAATTCCCCATCGCCAACCACATTTCGCTCTACCCATCAGACCGTCCTCGTTGTAATCTTTCCCAAACCAACGAGGCGGCCATGGAATCAGCCATCACTCTCACCGTCAACGGCCAAAAGAAATCGCTCACCACCGACCCCGCGCGATCGCTGCTGGAAATTCTGCGCGAGAACCTGCATCTGCTCGGCACGCGCTTCGGTTGCGGGGCCGGCGATTGCGGCGCCTGCACCGTTCACATCGACGGCAAACGCGCTTTCGCCTGCCAGACTCCCGCCGCCGAGGCCGACGGCAAATCCGTCACCACCATCGAGGGCCTCGCCCACAACGATCGGCTCCATCCGCTTCAACAGGCGTTCATGGACGAAGGCGCGTATCAGTGCGGCTACTGTGTATCCGGCATGATCATGGCCGCCGCGGCGCTGCTTCAGGAAAAGCCCAATCCCAGCGATGCCGACATCCGTCAGTGGATGAATCCAAATCTCTGCCGCTGTTGCGGCTACGTCAAGATCGTCAGCGCCATTCGCCGTGCCGCCGGTGCGGGGAGATAACGCAATGTCCCAGACCACGCAAACCCTCACGGTTACACCAGGCGAACGGCTTCGCCCCAACGTGACCCGGCGGCGATTCCTCAAATCGCTCAGCGCCGGCCTGTTGATCGCCGTCAGCGCGTCGCCGATCGTCGCCCAGGAGGCCCCGGAAGCGCCCGAAGGTCGGCGTTTGGGCCGCAATCGCGGCCCCTCGCAGGAAGGCCCCGTCCCCATTGCCGCACGCATTCACATTGCGCGGGATGGAACCATCACCGTCATGACCGGTAAAGTCGAATGCGGCCAGGGCGCCCGCGCGGAAATCTCGATGGCCGCCGCCGAGGAACTCCGCGTTTCCCCCGATCAAATCGTTCTCATCATGGGCGACACCACTCTCTGCCCCGACGACGGCGGAACCTATGGCAGCATGACCACGCCGCGCACGATTCCTTCCATTCGCAACGGCTGCGCCGCGGCGCGCCAAGCCCTCGCCGCCATCGCCGGCGATCAATGGAAAACCAAGGCCGCGGATGTCCAGATTAAAGACGGCCATGTCATTGATGTTTCAAGCGGCAAGCAACTCAGTTATGGCGAACTCGTCGGCGAAGGCCTCGCCAAGGCGTTCACTCAATCGCCGTCGCGCGACGTGCAGATCACCACCGTCACCCATTGGAAAGTTTTAGGCACGCCCTATCTCCGCTCCGATCGCCGCGAATTGGTGGACGGCTCGCACGTTTATCCCACCGACATCGTCCGTCCCGGCATGTTGTACGGCAAAATTCTTCGCCCGCCGTCTTACGGCGCGACGCTCACGTCGATCAATCTTTCAGCCGTGAAATCCATGGCCGATGTGCGTGTCGCGCGCGACGGCGAATTCGTCGGCGTTGCCGGACCGAGCTATACGCGCGCTCAGCAGGCGCTCGACGCCCTCGCCAAAACCGCTGTCTGGCGGCAGGTCCCGCACATCTCCAGCGTAGAGCTTTACAACCACCTCAAAGAGAACGCCCTGAACGGCATCCCGCAAAACCCGTTTGCCGACGATCTGCTCAAGGCTGCCGTCTCCATCCGCCAGGAATATCACGTCGCCTACATTCAGCACGCTCCCCTCGAGCCGCGCGTCGCGACGGCCGAATGGACCGGCGGCAACCTCACCGTCTGGACCGGCACCCAAAACCCCTTCGGCGTTCGCGGCGATCTCGTTCGCGCCTTGGGCATCTCGCCCGATTCCGTCCGCGTGATCGTCCCCGATTTCGGCGGCGCGTTCGGCGGCAAACACATCGGCGATCCCGCCGTCGAAGCCGCGCGATTGGCTCGGGGCATCGGCAAACCAGTTCACCTACGCTGGACCCGCGAGGAGGAATTCACCTGGGCCTATTTCCGACCCGCGGGCGTGATCCTCGCCGAAGCCGGCCTCGACGCTGCCGGCGTCATTTCAAGCTGGTTTTTCGTTAACATCAACTCCGGTCCACAGGGCATCGAACCGCCGTATCGCGTCGGCCGGCATCACAGCGGATTTTTGCCCTCCGATCCGCCGCTGCGCCAAGGCTCTTACCGCGCCCTGGCTTCCACGGCCAACCATTTCGCCCGCGAAGTTTTGATGGACGAACTCGCTGTCGCCGCGCATACCGACCCGCTGGCGTTTCGCCTGGCCAACCTCGAAAGCTCGCGATTGAAAAACGTGCTGCGAACCGCTGCCGACAAATTCGGCTGGGCCGCCCAATCCGCCAAAAAAATCCCCAACACCGGCGTCGGCCTCGCCTGTGGCACGGACAAGGGCTCCTATGTCGCCGCGTGTGCCGCCGTCTCCATAGACCCAAAAACGAGCGCTATCACCGTTACGCGCGTCACGGAGGCTTTCGACTGCGGCCCGATCCACAACCCCGCCGGCCTGCTCTCGCAGGTCCAGGGCGCCATTCTGATGGGACTCGGCGCCGATCTGCGCGAAGAGATCCGTTTCGACAACGGCCAGATCGCCAACGACAACTTCGCCGATTACGCTCCCCCGCGTTTCGCCGACGTTCCGGAGATTGACGTGCATCTGATCGACACTCGTGATGTTTCCCCAGCCGGCGCGGGCGAGATTCCCATCATTGCCATTGCTCCAGCGATCGCCAACGCGGTCTACAGCGCCACCGGCCAGCGCATTCGCCAGATGCCGATCCGCCTAAGCTGAAAACGGGGACGCAGCTAGTTTTTAAAACTAGCTGCGTCCCCGTTTTCGAAGGAGAAGCCATGTTCGTGGTCAGCGTTACCGTTTTCGTCAAGCAGCCGTCCGTTCCGCCATTCATCGCGGCGACGCTCGACAATGCCCGACATACCAGGCTTGAGCCTGGCAACCTTCGATTCGACGTGCTTCAGGCGGAGGAAGACCCAACGCGGTTTCTATTATACGAAGCCTACAAAATCAAGGAGGATTTTGTCCGACACCAGCAGACGGCGCACTATCTGCGATGGAAACAGGCCGTCTCTGATTTCATGGCCCAGCCGCGCCAGGGCGTGAAGCACAACTCGCTGTTCTTCGGCGACGAAGGCAAATGACCGCTCTGGTTGTCCGGAGCTTAATTCCGCCTTAACAAATCCGAGAGACAATCGATTCGAGTCAGGAGGCAGACTTGGTCGGAAAAATGACAAAATCCGTTGCGGTGATGTTGGCGATCTGCGCATTTGTCGTGGCAGCGAAGGCCGTCGGTCCATTCGTTCAGCCGGACGACATTGATATCAAATCGATCTTGTCGCCGCCGCCAGCGCAGGATTCGGATCAGACTCGCGCTGAAATCGAGCGGTTGCTGCAATTGCAGGCCAAGCGAACCGACGCCGATGTCAAGCGCATTCGGTCCGAGGTGAAGTTCACCCCGTTTATTTTTTCGGATGTGCTGGGCTCGTGGTTCAATCCGGACGATCTGCCCACCACCGCGGGGTTTTTGAAAGAGGTGATGAAGAACGCGGCCAGCGTCGAAGGTCATGCGAAGGTAATCTTTGGTCGCCACCGGCCATTTGTTGTCGATTCGCGAATTCATCCCTGCGTGGAGAAGGAAAAAACGTATTCCTATCCGAGCGGGCATGCAACGCGATCGATGGTTCTGGCGTTGACCCTGGCCCAAATGTTCCCCGATCACAAAGATGCCCTGATCGCCCAAGCCAAGCAGATCGGCGACGACCGCGTCCTGGCGGGCCAGCATTTTCCCAGCGATGTCGAAGCGGGCCGAACATTGGCCAAGGCCATCTTCCAGCAGATGACAAAGAATCCGGATTTCCAGGCGGAACTTCAAAAGGCCAGAGATGAATGCCTGGCTAAAGACACGGCAAAATAGCCACGGCCGAAAAAGCAGATGCGCACCGACGAAAGGCGTCCGCGATTCACCCTTATATTATCCGTTCCTCGCAAGCCTGGAGCTTGTCGCGAAGCTCCAGCGGAACCGGCGATGTCGCGTCATCAGCCAATTGCCGCTTGCGGTGCAGCTCAGCTCTGGCCTGATCGACCGAGAAACGCAGATCGGCGTTGTCGATCACGGCAAGGACTGCAGGAAACAGCAATCGGCAACAAGAGACGCCTTGACATCAAGTTAAGACCCCAGCTATTGTTCATTAGCCGCCTGCAGGAGCCGTCGCGATGTCCGTCCAGAACGCCCAGGGCAAGGTCTTGATGGAACTCCACAAGATCATCATCAGCGAGATGCAGGACTCGCAGATTATCGTCCTGAAAGAAGTGGACGGCGAGCGAAATTTCCCCATCGTCATCGGCAGCTACGAGGCGATGGCCATCGATCGGCGGCTCAAGGGCCATCCCACGTTGCGGCCCATGACGCACGAACTTCTGGCCAGCGTTATTCAGCAGATGGGCGGCACCGTCGAGCGGATCGAGATCAACGATTTGGCGGATCATACGTTTTTCGCGCTGATTCACATTCGACGCGACGGGGAAGTCCTGCAGATCGACAGCCGGCCCAGCGACGCAATTGCGCTGGGGATCGCGACGACGGTTCCGATCTATGTTGCCGAACATGTCTTGAATGCCGTGAGTTGATCCCGCGGTGAAAACTATGTCCTGGTTTTCACGGCGGCGAGGAGGTCGGCGTTGGTTTTCTGCTTGGCCATGACATCCAGCAGGGTTTTCATTGCCTGGGCCGGTGGCATGTTGGTCAGCAATCGCCGGATGTGGTGGGCCGCGGTGATTTGCTCGGGGCTCAGCAACTTTTCTTCCTTGCGCGTGCCACTGGCGGCGATGTCCAGGGCGGGATAGATGCGCTGATTGGCAAGGTTGCGGTCTAAAACCAGCTCCATGTTGCCGGTCCCCTTGAATTCTTCGAATATCACCTGATCCATTCGGCTGCCGGTGTCGATCAGGCACGTGGCCATGATGGTGAGGCTGCCGCCGTTTTCGATTTTTCTGGCGGCGCCGAAGAGGCGCTTAGGGATTTCCAGGGCCCGGTTGTCCAATCCGCCGGACAACGTTCGACCACCGCTGGGGCCGCCGGTGTTAAAGGCCCGGCCCAGCCGGGTCAGCGAATCCAACAGCACGACGATGTTCGCGCCGAATTCCACCTGTCGTTTGCAGCGTTCAATCACCAGTTGGGCGAGGTCGAGATGTTTTTCGACCGTGTTGTCGTTGCTGGACGCGTAAACCGTGCCGGGGACGTTGCGCTTCATGTCCGTGACTTCTTCGGGGCGTTCGTCCACCAGAAGAAGGACCAGCTTGACATCCGGGTAATTGTGATGGATTCCCTTGGCGATATTTTGCAAAAGAATGGTTTTGCCCGAGCGCGGCGGAGCAACGATCAGCCCGCGCTGGCCGAAGCCGATGGGGGCGAAGATGTCAATCACGCGCGTGGTGAATTCAGTTGGGCTGTGCTCCACGCGCAGCATCGGCTCGGGATCGAGCGCGGTGGAATCGTAGAGCGTGGTGGTTTCGATATAATCGGAGGGGCTGCGACCTTCGATGGAATCTATCTGGGCGATAGCATCGCCGCGCGGTACGCCGCGGAGGAGCAGACCCGGACGAAGCCGAAGGTCGCGGATCAGCTTTCGCGGAACGATCCCGCGGCGCACCGGGCGCAGGGGATGTATCGGGTCCCGAAGCTGGCCGTCGTGGCGTTCATCGGGAATATGGAGTATGCCTTCTACGGCGGTTATCGCTGTTTGCATGCAAACCACAGGTGCGATGGGAAAAACCCTACGGTAGAATGCGCCATTATATGCAAAACAATCCGGCTGTAAACAAGGAGAAGGACATGGAATTGCTGACAAAATTGCAGGAAGACATGAAAACCGCGATGAAAAGCGGGCAGAAAGACCGGCTGAGCGTCATCCGGATGCTCCTGAGCGACGTGAAAAACATCGATCTGGCCCCCAAGCCGATTACGGCCGAGGAGACCGTCGCGGCTTACGGTAAAAAGCTGCGAAAGAGCCAGGAGGAATATCAAAAGCTCGGAAAAGCAGCCGAGGTGGAAAAACTGCGGTTTGAGATTTCCGTAGTTGACGAATATCTGCCCAAGAAGGCATCTTCGGAAAATACGGAAAAGCTTATCAATGAGTTCCTGGCGAAGAATACCTTCACGGAAAAACAGTTCGGACAGGCCATGGGGGCGTTTATGAAAACCTATGGGACGATGGTTGAGCCTGCCGCGGCGAATCAAATGCTGCGAAAGGCGCTGGCGGGGAAATGAAAAAGTCCTGTCATACAACTTGCGGTTTGCCGATAGATGTGTTTAGATGCAGAGCGGGGTGAGAAAACGCGCTGCAGGGACGCATCGCAAGTCGATGCATTCTAATCGACGTGCTCTTGAAACTTAACGATAAAGGAGTTGCCTTATGAACAGCAAAAAGCCCTCGAACCCGTCTCATTCCAAGAGTTCCACCAGCCGGCCGGCCCCGGCGACTACGGTTGCCCGTAATTCGCCGATCCCGCGCCCCAGTTCCACCAAGCGAGAAGTGTCGCACGAAATGATCGCCAAGCGGGCGTATGAGATTTACGTCTCCGGCCGAGGCGGCTCGCAGGCGGACAACTGGCTCCGCGCCGAGCGCGAACTCAAGAGCCTGTAAATCCCTTTGCCAGACCCTGATTCCGCAAAGGAAGCCCAGCGCGTTCCGTAAATCAATCGGATCGCGGGCGGTTTGGGTGCGTCGCCGCGCCTAATATTAGGCAGTATGGAAGTCCTATCGGATTCCGCAGGCGCTGGTCCCAGTTCCGTTCCGCTATTCCCGTTGCCGAACGTGGTGTTGTTTCCGCGCGCGGTTTTGCCGCTGCATATTTTCGAAGAGCGGTACAAGGCGATGACGGCAGATGCCCTGGCCGGCGAGCGGCTCGTCGCCATTGCGCTGCTTCGGCCCGGCTGGGAGAAGGACTACTACCAACGGCCTGCGATTGAGCCGGTCGTCTGCGTCGGAAAAATCCTCAACTGGGAAAAGCTCGCGGATGGGAAATACAACTTCCTTCTGCAGGGCCAGATGCGGGCGACGGTCATCGGGGAAGAGGATTCCACGCCCTATCGAATCGCCCGCGTCGAGCCGCTGCCACAAACCAACGTTCTGGAAATCGATCTGACCAACGAGCGGCAACAGCTGATGGAGATGCTCTGCTGCGGCCCACTGGCGTCAACGCCGGCGGGTGTGGAATTAAAAAAGATTCTCACCAGCCCGTTGCCGACGCACGAGGTGGCCGATCTGATCGCCTTTCACGTCCTGAATCAGGCTGCGCTGAAGCAGTCGCTCCTGGCCGAGCCGAACATTGCTCGGCGCGTGCGCCGACTTGTCGCGGCGCTGGATGCGGCACTGCCGATTCTGGAAGTGATAGCCACCGGCAGCAGCGAAAGCGGGAGTTCCAACTGATCCTTAACCCATCGAAGGCAGCCGCGAAGCAAAAAGGGTGCAGTTGCTCCATATCGAAGCCCGTCGATCCGTGCGGTCTTTGCGTTCCGCGCGGTTTTTAGCGAGGATGCCCGCCGCTGGCTCAGGAAGCGACGGCATGTGGTATTTCGCGTACGGGTCAAACCTTAATTCACGAGCGGTGTCGGAATGGTGCCGCCACTACGGATATCGCCAGCCAGGCCTTAAACCCGGCCGGCCCGCTGTACTCGACAATTTCCGCCTTTGCTTTCCGATCTTCAGCGAGTATTTCGGCGGCGGCATCGCCGACATCGTTTACGATCCGGGCAAATACGTCGCCGGGGCGCTGTTTGATCTCAGCGAGGCGGATCTGAAGGTCCTTGACGCCAAGGTGGGGCGAAAGCTCGACCCGGCTTCCGAAAAAGAAATCGGAGTCTATGCCCGGACCGAGGTAAAGGTGGCCCCCTTGGCCAAGGTGGAACCGGTCATCGCGATGACGTATCAGGGCGTGTCCGTCGAAAAGTATCATATTCCGCCGACCCAGCATTACATGGATTTGGTGGTCCAGGGCGCGTATAGCTTTGGCTTATCGATGATGTGGATTTCCTATTTGCAAAGCTTCAGCACGCAAGTCGGCCGCAAACCGCGTCCCCCGGGCTACGGTGACATCGCCCCGCGCCTGTAGGGAATCCCTTCGAATAAAGACAGATGTACCTTACCCCCAAAAAAGCCGCAGGATGGCAATCCCGCGGGATTCGATCGTCAAGAAAATCGAAAAACACGTCCAAAACGTTCACCCGCCGGCCCCTTATATAGGGTAACAATATACTTGATTAACCTGGCGCAGAATGCGTAAACGGAGGAGGACACCATTCGGGATGAAGTTCCATAATTAGATCGCGCACGACATTGCATAGTTTTGAGCACAACCACGAATCCGCGAGATGAGGATCGGGGCGAGCATAGATATATCTGTGAGAATTAAACGCATCCCTTGATCGCTGTAGCACACGATTCATGGAATGTTCTTCGCCGGAAGGCGTGGGACTTTTTCTTCGCACATCGTTGTATCGCCGCTCGATTTCCCGCTTTCGTTCTGGACTTAATTGAGCGAACACTTTTTCCAAATCGTGGGATTTCGGCGGAGGAATCCCATCAATAACGAGAAGGCATTTTAGATGTAGCTCAAACGAAAAGGCGCACATCGCAATGATTGGCGCGATTTTGTATGGAATGTCCCCCTCCATCCGAATTTCACTTGCGTCGTCGGGCATTATCTCCCTTAGAACCATACTGATTATGCGATAGAACTGATCCGCAACGATGAATATCTGGCGAGGGTTTGGCGCCGGAGCGCTGGTGGGCGAGATACTCATTTCCGCTTCTTCTTTGCTCGCTCTTTCGCCAGCGATTTATCGAGTGACTTTTTCGGAACGGAGATGATATGGCGGATCGCGTCGATTGTGCGGCGCATCGCCGCATCGGGGTCGGAAACTATTACATCGTCGGCGGTTTTTGTGTATTTCGGTCGCATTGAGTGCCTCCGTTGAATTGGCGCAGGACACTATACCGCGCTACTGGCGCGAACATACTTGGTCCAATAAAAATTTGGTTGACTCGGATTCATAAAATTCCGAGGGAAAATGGCCCGATTAAGCCGATTTCGTTTTCTCCGGGACAACCCAATTGCCATAGCGCGCGGCGGTGCCTAACATTGCGCTAACGGATATGCGCGGAGTCAAAATTGCATGACGTGCAATTCGTGGCGATGATGTCAGACCTTCAACATTGGGGTCCAATGGGCAACCGCCAATTCACGTCGGCAGAAATCGGTGAAATGATCGCGTGCGAAAAACAAATCGTCGATGCTCCGCGCTCGGAAATGCGCGAGGAACGTGGCTTTAGGCGAAACCAGTGTAGTCTTAAATCAACAGACGGAAGGTTTAGATTTGACGTGTTTATCCGCGTGAATAGTGCTTTTCCGGAGAATTTTTCGGTTGGACTGGATTTTCTTGATGACGACGGATCACGCACTTCGCTTTTGAGATGCAATGGGCCGCACGAAGGAACAGAAACCAACAGTTCTCACTCCATAGGCAACCACGCTGGCTTTCACATCCACCTCGCGACCGCGGAAAACATCGCCGACGGACTCGACCCGGTCCGCGGTGCGGAGAGGACGAAAGAGTATGGGTCGCTAGATGAGGCGATTTCCTATTTCATGAAACGATGCAACGTGATTGATGCGTTCAAACACTTCAAGGATTTGAGAGAACCAAGGCTGTTCCCGCAATGATAACCCAACTGGAACGATTGCGAGAGTATTTCAACGATCGCTTTGGCTTTCAAGAGAAGCGTCCAGGGGTACTCCAGCTATTCGTTCCTCTGTTTCACGAAGATGGCGACATGCTCGATATTTTTCTAGAAGACAATGGCCCGTCGATGCGGATTAGCGATCAAGGCATGTCGTTGATGAGGTTGTCATATGGCTTCGATTTGGATACTGAAAATAAGGAAAAAATTTTGGGACGAATACTCTCTGAACATTCAGTGTTGGAGGAAAACGGTAACTTGTATTTGGAGACGAATCTCGATTCCCTATATCCAGATATTTTGCGTTTCGCCCAAGCCATCTCACAGATTTCGGGGATGAAGCGCTATCGTAGAGAGGTAGTGCAAAGCCTTTTTTTTGAGGAACTCAGTAAGACGGTCGATGCAAAATTTTCTCGGTTCAACCCCAAATCTAAATATTACCCCATTGCGGAGCAGGAAGAATATGAGGTTGATTTCATGTTTAACGGCAGGCCCAAGCCAGTCTATTTATTTGGCGTAAATAGCGATCGAACGGCCAGGCTGGCCACAATCTCGATGCTCAAATTTTTGACTGACCAACTGAAATTCACGGGCGCGGTTGTACTGGAAAGCGTTGATCTGCTCGGAAGAAAAGATCAAGCGCGCCTGATGTCTGCTGCCGACAAGTTGTTTCCTTCTCTAGAAGACTTCTCGGTCAATGGAGAGAGATTTTTAGAGCGAGGACTCGAAGCGGAAGGGAACCGTTCCCAGGCCTAGTTAAAATCTCCGTTTTCCGCGCCGTTGTCGCTTGCCGCAAGGCCCTCCAATGGCGTTTTGCCGATCAGCGATTTATAAGTCAGTCGCTTGCCCGAAACGCCCTGCATGGCGAGCATGAACCGATCCCCGTCTTTCACCTTTCGGTTGTTGAATCGGAAAGCTTCCGAGTCAACATAGGCCGCAAGGTGGAACGGCTCAATGCTGATATGCGTTCCTTTTATGCACCGCTTGAAGAGCGCCCAAAAATTTTCGATTCCGTTCGTGTGAACTGCACCCTCGACATACTTTTCGGCGTGGTCGATGAATTTATGAGTGAACGTCGGATCAAGCCCGCGATAACCGCCGTGGGCGTCGGTATAAAGATGGCTACCCGGCTCAACGTGCTTATGGATGACCGGATGCAGCGTAGCCTTGTTCACGTTGCCGGTGAGAACTTCGGTGCGTACCGTGCTGTTCTTTCCCGAATGCCGATCCAGCAGACCCATGACGACCGTCTTTCCGGTCATGCCCGTTCCCTTGGGCAACTTGGCTTGCTTTGCCTTGTGCATGTTCGCCCGCAGTCCCCCGACAACGGTTTCGTCGGCTTCAACAATGCCTTGAAGTTTCGTATCGAACGATCCGACGTGCAGGGCATAGCGAACGCGGTGCAGCATGAACCATGCGGACTTCTGCGTAATTCCGAGGGCACGGGCAACCTCGTAGCTGCTGATTGAATTCTTGGCGTTGGTTTCGAGCCAAACAGCCGCCAGCCACTTTTCGAGCGGAAGCGGGCTTTCCTCGAAAATTGTGCCAACCTTGGCACTGAACTGGCGGCGCGGATGATTGACGGCGCACTTCCAGCGGCGCTGATTGGCTAGGAAATGAACGTTGTCCGATCCGCAATGTGGACAGCGGACACCATCCGGCCAGCGGGTAGCAACCATGTATCGCAGTGATGTATCCGGGTCGGCGAAATAGGCCACGGCCTCGGTCAACGTCTTTGGATTTCTGATTTCAACTTTCATGCCCAGATTATACCGGGGACGGCAAGGTTAGTCAAGTATATTGTTACCTTATATAGAGGGCGGCGTTTTTTCCATTCGCCCGACCCGAATCGGCGGCGATTCCCCAGGAGTCCCAACGCCCACCGATATTGCCCTTCCGTCGCCAGATTCTGACAAATGCCCAAAACGAAATAGCGTAAACCCAGCACATTTTGAGGCATACTGGGACATCGGGCATTCAATCGACCACCTGAGTCGAGCCGTAGCCGCCTTCCGCCAATTTCCTTGCGACGATCTGCAAATGGCTTGCCTTGGCGGCGGCGGTGGAATCTTTCGACAATTCCATCTCCATCCGCAATAGGCGGTCGAAGGCGGAATCGTCTTTCAGCAGATGCTTGTACTCGCGGATCGGCAGGATCGTTTTGCCGATCAGCTTCACGATTTCAAAGCCGGCGCGATGAAAGAGACGGTGCAATTCGCCGGGAGTGAAGGCCGTCAGTTGGAACCGCTCGCGCTCGTCGGCGGTGAGCCACTGGGTCTTGCCCGTTTTGAGGAATGATTCCACGCCGTCGATGTCGCCCCGATCCAGAAAATGATCGAGCGCCGCCAGCTTGTTGTCGGCCGTGGCGATGACCGTGCCGCCGGATCTGCAAATTCGCCGCATTTCGCGGACGGCCCGCGCCGGATCGGAGCAGATCGACAGCGGATCGCCCATGGCCACGATCAAATCGAATTGATTGGATTCAATTGCGGGCAGGTCGATTATGTCCGCAACCAGCAATGTTGCCTTGTCGGATTTGGCGCCCAGCGAATGGAGCTTGGCCCGCGTCTGCTCGATCATGGCCGCGGATTGATCGACGAACGTGGTGGCAAATCCGCTCTTGAGCAGTTTCAGGCCCCATTTGCCGGTGCCGCAGCCCAGATCGCAGCATTGCGACGCCGCGTCCGTGGGAAGGTACGGCTTGATCGACTGCCACGTCAGCCGGTCGTGGAATTCCCAATATGGATCGTCGTAGATGGCATCGTATTGCCGGGCGACGCGATCGTGATATCGGCGAGAGGCATCGTTCGACGGACGACGGGATTTCATGCCAGCCGATTATGCCCATCGCACGTTTAAGAAAAAGCGCTACACAACCGGCCGGGGCAAAAGTATCATGCTGGACATGGACGTCACGAAAAAACTTGCGGAACTGGGCTGGATTCTTCCCGAAGCGCCTAAACCGGTCGGAGCATACCTTCCGGCAGTGCGGGTCGGCAATTTGCTCTACGTCAGCGGGCAGCTTCCCGGATGGAGCGGAAAGCTGGTAGCCGAGGGAAAGGTCCCATCGCAGACGAGCATCGAGATCGCCCAAAAGGCCGCGGCCCAGTGCGCTGTGAACGCGCTGGCGATTGTTGGAAGTGAACTGGATGGGGACTGGACCCGTCTGGTGCAGGTGGTGCGCATGGGGGTTTTCGTGCAATGCGATAGCGGATTTCGCGATCACGCCAAAGTCGCCAACGGCGGCAGCGAACTCTTGCAGCAGGTGCTGGGCGATGCCGGACGCCATACGCGAGTGACGCTGGGCGTCGATTCCCTTCCGCTGAACGCTTCGGTCGAGGCGGAGTTTTTGTTTCAGATTCACTGAGATGCCGGGATGTACACTCCGCCGCTTTGCGCTTTCCAACACGTCGCCACGCATCTTGCGCATCCGCTAGGAAAGGAGGATCCGGTATTGCTTATCGAGATTCCCCACGCCCGCCATTTTGCCAGGCTTTGTTCGGGGCACGGCATCGTGTAGTGCCGTGGCGTTTTCCTCCCGTCAATTCGTCCAAGGCTGAGCGATACCTTCAACCGGTCTTTGCATCACGCGTCTGGTCAATCGGTTGCCAGTACATTACATTTGGGATATTCGTACCGTCACCGTGAAAAAACCGATGGACATCGCCGGCTTGAAACGGAAGTTACCCGAGATCGGCCAGGGTCACGTATTGCGGTTTTACGATTCGCTGGATTCGATCGGCCGGCAGAATCTGAGCAGGCAACTCCAGGCTCTGGATTTTCAGAACATCGCGGAGTTGGTGAAATCGCACGTCCGCAGCAAGCCGCCGATTGGGTTGCCGCAGCAGATCGAGCCGGTGCGCGCGTTTCCCCGGGCGCCCGATGCCGATCGCAAGCAGTTGTATCAGGATGCGCAGCGCCGCGGGGGCGAAGTTTTGGCACAGGGAAAAGTCGCGGCGTTTCTCGTGGCCGGTGGACAGGGAACGCGCCTCGGCTACGACGGACCCAAGGGTGAATATCCCATTACGCCCGTCAAAAACAAGCCGCTGTTTCAGGTCTTCGCCGAGCAGCTTTTGGCCCACAGCCGCCGGGCCGGACGACTCATTCCCTGGTACGTCATGACCAGCGACAATAATGACGTGCAGACCCGGGCGTTCTTTCACAAGCACCATTTTTTCGGCTACGAGGAGGACGCGGTTTTCTTCTTCCAGCAGGGAATGATGCCGGCGTTTGCACTCGATGGGCGACTATTGCTTTCCGAGCGCGATTCGCTGGCCCTTTCTCCCGACGGACACGGCGGCAGCCTGCGGGCATTGGAAAAAAGCGGGGCGGTGGCTGACATGCGCAGCCGCGGCGTGGAGCATCTATCTTATTTTCAGGTCGACAATCCGCTGGTTCACTGCATCGATCCTCTGTTTTTGGGATTGCACGACATCACCGAGAGCGAAATGTCCAGCAAAACCGTGCCCAAAGCCCATGCCATGGAGCGCGTCGGCAATTTTGTCATGGGCGATGGAGCATTGCAGGTGATCGAGTACAGCGATCTGCCGGAATCGCTGGCAACGCAAACCAATCCGGATGGATCGCTGAGATTCAATGCCGGCTCCATCGCGATTCACGCGTTGCGCGTCAGCTTCATCGAACGGCTGAACGAGGGGGGCCGCCTGCGGCTTCCGTGGCACCGGGCCGAGAAAAAAGTGCCGTTCCTCGACGACCGCGGCCAGCTTGTGAAGCCGGACAGGCCCAATGCGGTAAAGCTGGAGCAATTTGTTTTCGATGCGATTCCGCTGGCGAAAAACGCTTTGGCGTATACGACGGACCGCTGCGAGGAATTTTCGCCGGTGAAAAACGCCGAGGGCCCCGATTCGCCCGAGACCTGCCGCCGCGACCAGATTCGCCGCGCCGCCCGTTGGCTGCGCGACGCCGGCGTGGACGTGCCGTATCGCGGCAGCGAGCCGGATGCCAAGATCGAGATTTCGCCGCTGAAGGCCCTCAGCGCCGAAGACCTGCGAGCCAAACCCCCGCAGGCACGCCAGATCAAAAGCGGAGCATCGGTTTACATCGGGGAATGAAACCGGGTTATCTGCCGTTCGACACGAGCGCGTTGTATTTTCCCACAAGGTCATTGAATTTCTGCACCGCATCGTTCCGTTCATTCGAAAGTTTTTGGATCTGATCCCCGGCCTGCCGCAGCGCCTTGTCGCGCGCGGCGACGGCGGCGATCCATTTATCCAGGGCCGACTTGAGTTGCTTGTCTTCGTTGGCGAAACGATCCCGATCGGCTATGGCGGTTTTCAATTCCGATTCCGACATCGACAATCGCTGACGAAAGTCCTCCAGGTCTGCCGCGTCGTTCTTCAAAGATACTTCCTGCTCCGCGATTTTCGCGCTTTGTTCGATCCGGGTGTTGGTGAGCTGCTCGACGTTGTTCTCCAGCCGACTGTTGGTTTGCCATTGAACGGCACACAGGACACACAGCACGACCACGCCCAGAAAGTTGAACATCAGAAAAAAGCGGTTCATGGCGTCGCTCCCTTTCCCGGCGGGCGAATTTCAAACGCGACCTTTTCGATCCCGGCAAGCCGAACCAGATCGAGCACGTGAATGACATCGCCATGCCGGGCGTCGGCGTCTCCGCTGATGATGATCCGCACATTGGGATTCGCCTTTCGGAATCCCGCCAGCGCGCCGATCAATTGATTGTCGTCAACCGCGCGTTTGTTCAGATACGCCGATCCCGACCTGTCGACGGAAATATCCACGAAATCCCGTGTGGGCTCATTCGTTGCGGACGTTGCGGTGGGCAAATTCACCTTCACGGTTTTGAGGTTCACCATGCTCAGGCTCACGAGCATGAACGACGCCAACAGGAAAAACATGATGTCGATCAGCGGGATGATTTCGATCCGCGCCTCGGCATGGTCCGAGGGGAGTTTGTTGTCGAGTTTAACGGGCATTGGCGGCCTCCTTTGCCTCGATCCGGCCGGCGGTGGCGCGCCGACCGGCGAATTGCTCGAGGTCGTGCCCGTGGTGTTTGGCCGATTCCACCAGCAGTTCGACGTGGTTGATGGTGCGTTCCAGCCGTGCGCGGAAATGCGCAAGCTGGCGATTGAAATAGTTGTATGGAACCAGACAGAGGATGGCGATTCCCAGGCCGCAGGCTGTGGCGATGAGCGCTTCGGCAATGCCGCCGCTGACTTTCGTCGGGGCGAGTTGTTCCTCGCCCACGAAGTGGAACGACCGCATGATTCCGGTGATCGTCCCGAGCAAACCGAGCAGCGGCGCCAACGTGATCAGCGTTCCCAGAACCCACTGCCGGCGTTCACCGGATTCCAGCTCCTTGGAAGCGCGCAACTGCATCGCCCCGAGCATCGAGCTGTGCGCGTTGACCAGACCCTCATGGATCGTCTGGAGAAACGGATCGTTTGGATCGTCGGTGAGTTCGAGCGCTTTTTCAAAATCACCTGAGGCAATAGCGTCAAAGCTGTGGTCCGTGACTTTGGAGTTCGTCCGCCGCCACAGGCTCCACCACCACAGCGCCCGTTCGATGACGACGGTGACGGCCGCCAGAAAGGCCACGAGGATCGGCCACATGATCGGGCCGCCTTCTTGAAAATAATCCACGACGATGTTTGCCAGTGAAAGGTTCATTTGACGACTCCTCATTCATGCCGATTGAGTTGAAACTGGATGGAAACTTCATAAGACCGAACGGGGCCTTTGCGGAAACGCCAGGTGGTTCGCACGGCTCGGACCGCGGCGCTGTTCAGCAAGGGCCACGGACACGGCGAAGCCGCGGTGGCATCGGATACGCGGCCGTCCTCTCCGACGGTCAATCGCACCACGACCGTTCCCTCCTGGCCGTCGATAACCGCTTCAGGGGGATATTCCGGCGGGGGCTGCTGCCCTTCACCCTCTCCGAAGGTGAGGTGAATGATCGACGGCTGTGCCGAGGCGATGCTTGGAGCCTCCACGAGATGGATGGGAGCATTCATCGGCTCGGCGAACGCGATGGCCGGCGTGGGGACAGCCACGATCGGCTGTACCGGCGGAGCCGGCGCCGACGGTGGGCTTTCTTTCACCGTCGGACGCGGGCTCATCGCCTCGACATTCAAAAGTTCGGCATCGATCGGCGGCTCAACCGCCCGCGCCGTTTGCCGAGCCGGCGGTCGCAATCCAATTGCTCCAATGGTCAGACATGTGCACCACAAAACCATTGTGGACACCGGCAACAGTCCCGCCGCGTGTTCCTTGACTAGGGGGAATGAATTTGACGGATCGCTCATGTGCGCACCTCAAAATTGGTAAGCCAGACCCATGTAGAAAGTCCGGCGCTGTCCGTACTGCGGCGCCCCGACTCCGATTCCGGTGCCGCTTCGGATCTGATAGCTTTCATCAAGCAGATTGAGCACATCGAAGCGAAGCTTGATGATCTCGTGACGCGAGCCGCCGGGGTGGAACGCGTGTTCGTATCCGATGTTGATGGGGTAATACTGCGGCTCCGACATGTCATTGGCGAAGCCGGACCTCAGGCCCGATCCGTACAGGAAATCCAAATAGACCTCATCATTTGTCCACTGATACGAAACACCCGCGGATGCGGTGTATTCGGATTGGTGGTCGAGCGGGATCGCGTTGGATTGGATGTACGCCAGTTCCGCACTGTCGATGGTGAACTGCTGCGAAATGATGTTTTTGCCGCTGGTAAGAACCCATGCGAAATTTCCGAAGGCGGTAAATCCACCCTGCTTGTACGTGCTGCTGATCTCCGCTCCGTACACCAGGCCGTACTCGTAGTTGAACGGCGTAAAAATCACCGCATCGCCGAACTGCCCGAGGTCAACGAGGTTCTTCGCTTGCTTGTAAAATCCGTCTACGTTCACCTGCCAGGGCTTGGCGATCTGCTCGGAAACGCCCGCATCGTAATAATTCGACCGCTCGACCTTGGGAGCGTCGTCCCGGGTATTCGGAGGAGCATTGGTTGTGTTCGCGAATTTCGCGATGGTGCCCGGCGGCACATATTGCACCGGAGGCGGTACAAAATACCGCGAATAACCGATGTGCGTCGTCGTGGTGTTATTCACTTTCCAGACCAGGTTCACCCTGGGGCTGAGTTGCGCTTCGTTGTCAAAATTCGCGGCGAATTCGTCGAGGCGCGCGCCATAATTCACCGTAAGATCGGGCGTGAGCTTCCATTCGTCCTGGAGATAGATCCCCGCTTCCAAAGCGTCGTTGCGCGTGTCATCCACGATGAACTCGGGAGTAGTGGATACCGTCCCCGTGCCGGGATCGACGGCGAACACGCCGGTATTCGTGTTGTTCCTTTCAACCGTGTAATCCGCGATCAGCCCGGCCCGAAGCGTGTGCTGATCGTTGAGGATGTACGATCCGTCCATTTGGAGCCCGCTCGTTGAATAGGAATTGAGGATTTCTCCGGCCACTCCCTGCAACAACAGATCTCCAACCGGGTCGGGTGTGAAATGAATCTGGCCGTAACGGTAGAACGCGGATGCCAGGAGCGAAAACTGATCGACGCTCTTCTGATAGGAAACGACTCCGTAATATTCCTGCTCGTTCTGGTTTTCGTTCAGGTCCGCGGAATCGAACGTCGAAAGGCTTCCGATCGAGAACGCCGGAGGGACGCCGGGAATATTGGGGATTTGAAAATCGGCGTTGGACCCGTTGACCATAAAACTCAGTCGGCTCGTGTCGTCGATATGGTAAGTTGAATAAACGAACAGCTTTTCCTGGTCGGTGTCGTCGTGGATTGGCCGGACGCTCGGGGTGGGATTCTCAATGCCGTCGTCGCTGTGTTTGTACGATCCGGCAACAAAGGTGTCCCATTTCCCGTCCGTCCATCCCAGATCGACGGATGGCTCATAAGTGTCATACCCGCCGCCGTACAGCGAAATTTCCCCTCCCTGCAGGGCTTGGCCGGACTTGCTGGTCACGTCGATGATGCCGGCGGTGTGAAAGCCGAACTGTGCCGGCAGGCTGCCGTCAATCAGCGTCACCGACTCGATCATGTGGGTATCCAATTCCTGCCCGAAGGTGTTGATCGGCTGGGGAAGCAGAACGCCGTCCACGCGGTAGGTCGTATTCGCATGTTCACCCCTGACGTGTTCCTGGCCGAAGGAATCCATCACCACGCCAGGGTCTCGCAAAAGCACCTGCTGGAACGTGGCGTTGTCTCCCTCGGGAATCGATTCAATCTGATTTGGCCCTTCGGTATACGTCGTCGCCCCGAGGCTGGGCGCGATCTGGTCGCGAGACAAATCCAAATCGGATGTGACCAGCACCTTGGCCAATTGCCCCCCGGTGCGGTTTGGCGCAATGGCTTGCGATGGCGCTGTCGTTGCCATTCGTCGCGATGGCGATGTCGTTGGCGATGGCATCGCGACCGGCTCCGTTGTCGAATTCGACGATGGCGCCGGAAGCGCCGGCAGCGGTGGGGGCGCCGGCAAACTGATGGATGATGTTGTTGACGAGTTCCCAGCCGTTGCGGCTGGATTGGTTGTGGGCAAAGCGTGCGCGATGCCGCCGATGGCGCTGCCAAGGGCGAGCACCGCCACGGCCCAAAGGCCGTTGCGGAAGTGCATGAGCGTAACTCCTCATTGCTCGAGAGGTGTTTTCCGCACACGGCAACGCGCGCTATGGGCGCAGCATTGCCAATGTGCAAATCAGTAATGAATAGAAAGAGGAGTCAAACGACAGGCGGCCCGCGGCAGTCGATCCGCGCCGGCAACAGCCGGGGAATCATCGGGGCATCAAGTAGCGTCAGAAATGCGATGAAAAGACCCAGACAAACCAGAAACGGCACCCAACGAATGAACACGTACTGCAAATGCAGTTGGGCGCATACCTCGCAGTTGGAATCGTCGTGATGATGCGGCTGAACGGGCAGGCCGGCGGCTCTCAGAACGGCGTCGATGACCGCATCTTGCCGCCTGTGTTCCATTTGATGCACGTAATTCAGAGCCCCGCTGCCCAGGCCGAGGAAGCACATCAGCAACACGATAGAGGCGACGCGGTTCAACGCCGAGGATTGTCCAAATCTTCATGCTGTTTCGCAAGCAGGCGTTTCGGGGGTCGGAAAGGCGCCCCGTCATGTTGGATAAGCTGTAGCCGATTCGATGCCCCCTCAAAGCGGACTTTTTCCCCCATATTCCGCGGGAGAATGCCGCCTTCGGCCCCGATGTCAGGTATAATGATTAGCTAACGGCGGAGAGCGAGAATGCGAAGGTCGCGTAAGGCGCTGGCCGCCTTGTCAATCGCGGGGATATCGGGGATGTATGCCTCAACGGGGTGCGCTTCCCCTACGCTCTCATCGTTTTATATCGACGGCGAATTTGCGACGAATTCTTCGTTCACTTCCGGCGCCGAAAACGTGCCGGTTTCAAACGTTTTCCCTACGGTCTATGTGCCGGTGGGCGATTACTTCGAATTCGGCGTTTCCGCGGTCGTGACCAACAACCCCAACAGCACCGCGGGCGACGCCTGGGATTTGGCCAACCAGGCTAAGGGCAATCCCGCCCAGCCGGCGAACCTGGGAATCGGAACGATCAACTATGTCGTCGGCTCGACCGATACCAACGCGGCGTTTCTGGCCCCGGTGGAGGATGGTTCGCGCGGCACCAACGAATACTTCAGCACCGCCGTATTGCCCAACTCCGGTTTGGCGCTGCTGTCGGATCCGGGCGACGTGCAGGGCGGCAATGGGAGCGTGGGGATCAATCAGCCGATCTTTCAGGGAGCGTTCCAGGTCAATCCCGACACCGCGACCGGCGTCGCGCAGCTGGCGCTCATGTCCGGCAGCACGGCCACTGCTTCACAGGCGACACCGGTCTTTGTCCAACTGGCGTATCAGGCTCTCAACACTGGGTTGGTCGGCCTGCTTCCCTCCTCGGTTGGCGGCGCGGGCGACGACTATTGGGTCCCCAATTCTCCGGGCAGCGTCAACAGCAACGGCCAAATTACCTCCGACGCCTCGTATTCGCTGGACGAGTTCAGCGGCTCTGGCATCGTCAACGATCCGCCCGTCCTGGCGGTGCGCATTACTCCGGGCGTCACCTGGAATGGGCAGGCCGATCACACCACCTGGAATACTTCCGCGGCCAACTGGAACAGCGGCGGCAATCCACCGTCCGCTTATGCCAATTCCGACATCGCCATGTTCACCGACTCCGCTCCGTCGAATGCCATTTCGGTGACTTTGAACACCACGGTTTCCCCGGACGAAGTCCTGGTCAGCAGCAACACGAACAACTACACCATCGGCGGCAGCGGGGCGATCGGCGGATCGGCCGAGTTCGTCAAGGACGGCGCCAGCACGCTCACCCTGGGCACGAAAAATACCTATACGGGCCCCACATTTGTCAGTGCCGGCACATTGATCGTCGCGGCGGCCGGCGCGCTTCCCACCGGCAATTCCCTGACGATCAGCAACTCGGCAATCGTGAAGCTCGCCGGCGGAACGGGCGAAGAAACCCTTTCGTCTTTGGCGATCGCCGCGGGCGCCGCGCTCGATATTACCAACAACCACGTCATCCTGGATTATTCCGGCTCGGATCCCAAGTCGACGATTCTGCAATATCTCGCCAGCGCCTCAAACGGCGGGCATTGGAACGGCCCCGGAATCAGCAGTTCCACCGCGGCGGGCGCCAGCGCGTACGGCGTTGGGTTTGCCGACGGGGCTGATGGAACGGACCATTCTCTCAGCAGCGGACAGATTGAAGTTGCCTACGCTCTGTATGGCGATATCAATCTTGACGGGGTCGTGAACAGCATCGATTTCGGAACCTTTGCCGCGAATTTTGGCAAGTCGGTCGCGAACGGTTGGGAGCAAGGCGATTTCACCTACAGCGGAGTGGTGAACAGCACGGACTTCGGCCTGCTGGCCGCGAACTTCGGCAAATCCGCCAGCGGCGCGGATATCGTCCTGCCCGCGAGTGATTGGGCCGCCCTGGATGCGTTCTCTTCCGCCGCTGGTTTCTCAACAGAAGTACCCGAACCCGTCGGTGCCACTGTCGTCGCGTTATTCGGCGTCTTGCTGCTTCGCAGTCGAAAGCCCACGGGGCCGTCGTCGGGCTGCTAGTCTTTTTTTCTCACCACAATGCTCGGCCCCGACACCCCCCGCACCACGATTTCCGCGCCTATGGGCACATATCCGGTCTCACTCACCACGTACGCGATCCGCTTGTCCGAGATCGTCGGATCGAAAAATTCAGCGCGGCCGCCGGGCAGCAATTCCGAAATCGCCTTTCCCACCGCTCCCAACGGCGGCCAGTGCTCGGACACCGCCGACGTTCCGTCCGCGACGGCCGCCGCTCGGTTGCTTCCAGATCGCGCCGTGAGAACCAGCCGATTGAGCAGCGGCATCCTCGGCAAAAATCGGTTCAGCCAGAACCACAAAAACACCGATGACGCCATCGCCGCCGCGACCACGATGATTCCCTTTTCCATCAGCGGCCAATTGCTTTGATTCGGTAAAACCGACGGCCCGCCCACTCCGGCCGGCACGAACGTCATGACCAGTCCAAACACGACCAGAATCCCACCGATGATTCCCGGAAACCAATGTCCCGGCAACAGGATTTCCAGCGATACCAGCAGCAACCCCAGGAAAATCACCAAAATCTCCCACCACTGTGCATAGCCGGTCAGCAGCGGAACCCCCAGCATCAGCCCCAGCGCCAGCAGCCCGCACACCTCGGCTATGCCGTGCCCGGGCGCGTGCAGCACGATGTACAGACATTGCAAAAATATGACGATCAGAATCCCCCGCACGATCGCGCCGCTCAAAAATTCCACAGCCGCCTCGCCCCAGCCGGGGGTGAGATCGGCCACGATATCGTAGTGACGCGCCGCGGCCATCGCTTCCAGGGTCGGGAACGTCGCGCTGGCCAGACCGTAGCGCACCGCCTGAGCGCTGTCCACGGTGAGCAGCGTCGTCGGTCCAACAATCGGGCACGGCTCGCCCGGTACGGAGATCCATTTTTTCGTCTTCGTCAGTTCGTCATAATCCTTCTGATCCACGAACCGTCGCTGCCCCGCGTCATTTTGCACCCAATAGACGACCTGCGTGACATCGACCATCGCCGCCGCCAGCAGGGGATCGCGGTGATTGCGAATCGCGCTCTCGTTAAAGTCCGTCAATACGGGGCCTTCCTCCTTGGCCCGTTCCGCCGCCGGCATCGCCTCCACTCCCGCGGGGCCGAAGATGATCGGCGCGCAATCCCCCAGCGTCGCAGAATCGCTGACGACAATCTCATCGCACGCCATGGCGATCATCGCCCCGGCCGAGATCGCCTTGTCCGTCACGTATGCGACGACGTGCAGATCTTCCTGCCGCTTGATGAACCGCGAAATCTCCAGACCCGAAGTGAGGAGTCCCCCGTAGGTATCGATGTTCAGAATGACGACCTTGGCCCCCAGCTTTTTGGCGTCGTCAAACCGGCGGATCAGCGCATCGCGATTGTAATCGTCGATTTCACCCGCGAGCGTTATGACGACGGTTTTCCGATCGGCCGCCGAGGCGTTGGTGGTAGGCCCCTCGGCCGCACGGGCAAGCGGAACGGCCCAGGAAAGAATGCACACGCCGAGCAGAAGGAGTATCCCGGCTTTCATACCTGGTATTTTAGGCTAATCCGACCGCGTTCGCACCAGGAGCATCAACAAATACGAAGACGCTAAGACAGACACGAAGAAATGCGTGGCTGAAGTTTCTTCCTCTTTTCGTGTTTGTATTTGGCGGGCGAGGTCCGGCTCTTTAAACCACCTGCACGCGCCGTCCGGCCCGGCGCTTGCGGTTGATCATCTGCCGGCCCTTTTTCGTCCGCATTCGGGCGCGGAACCCAATGTTGCGGGCTCGCTTGATGTTGCTTGTCTTGTGCGGGTAATGCATGACTCAATTCCTGTCCTGTTATTGATCCGCGAGAATCTCATTGCCCGCGGGCCGTGGCCGATTCGATCCGGAATAAAACAGTCTGCAGCGCCTGATTGCCGCGGCTGTCCGTGGCGCGGATCGTCACCTGATGTGCCCCAACCGTCAATCCCCTCAGCGTAAATTTCACGATTTCGTCCGGACCGTCGAAAATACCCCCCACGGGAAGCACCATCTGCCACTCGTCGCCGGAATCCACTGTGTATTCCACGCCGGCCACGATGCTCGTCCGGTCCTGCGCCCGCAGCGAAATGCTTGCGACCTCGCCCGTTACCTTGCATTCCAGGTCGCCGATGGTGGGGGGAGTGTTATCCACGATGAAATAATCGCTCACCCGGCTCGCCGTCTTGCCGTCGCCCGGCGGGTTCGACAGCGCATCCGACGCCACGACTTTCACCTGGTATTGCCCGTCCGCCACGGCTCGCGTATCCCATTCAAAGCTCATTTCCTTCACTTTGTCCTTGAGCAGAATCCAAGGTCCCTGATCCATGCGGAAATAAAGCGTGTACATCAGCACATCGTTGTTGGGATCGGAGGCATCCCACGTGATCGTTTGCGTCCCCGTTCCACCGGGCGTTTTGGCGCCGGCGTCGCCGATGTGTCCCGCGGCCGCCTGCGGCGCCGCTGCGCCGCCGGATTCTTGTTGGCCGTTCTCGCCTTGGCCGGCCTCGTTGCCGATCTTGACCGACTTGACCACTGGCGCGAGGTTAGGAATCTGGTACGCCACGTCCACGTGATCCACCAGCGCGGATTTCGACGGATCGCTGGTCTGGAATGTCAGGCGATATTGCAGGAACCGCGCCGGCGGTGATGCGATCTTGATGTATTCCGACGCGCCCACTTCCGGCGACCATTTCGACCAGCCGGGCGAATCGGCGTCCCTCACGTTTCCGCTTCGCGTCGAGACCTTCAATGCCGTTCTGGCCGGCAACTGGCCATGGAGTTGCAGGTTGCCGAACCGACTGGTCTGCGTTGCATCCAGCACCGGGCTCAGATACGTTCCCTGCGACGCATATCCGGCCGACATCGCCGAGACCCCGCCCGTGTTGGCCAGGCCCATGAAAATCCGCCCGTCTTTTACTGGCAGCAAACAGATCACCTGCTTGGCATCCACCTTCGCCAGCACGACGGTTTCTTCCGCGGCCGGGTTCACCTGGTAAATATTCCCATCTTCCCCCGTTCCCACCAGCAGCGAATCGCCCTGGTCGATCATGCTGTAAATGACCACGTTCTGCCGGAAAATTTCCGTCACGAATCCCTCGGGATCGATCTTGTAAATCGCGTTCCCCGCCGGCTCCTGAGCCTCGGCGGCGCCTGGCTGCGAATTGGCGTTCCCATTTCCATGGCTCAACGGCGTGGCCGGCACCAGCGGATTCGCCGGCGGAGTCGGTTGATCGCCGCCGGGATTGTCTCCAACACCGCCACCTGCGCCCGGGTTGTCCCCACCACCGCCGCCAGGATTGTCTCCACCTGCGCCCGGATCATCAGCGTTGCCGGCGGCGATCACGTCCATCATCTCTGGCAATCCGTGTGGAAGGATTCTTCCAATTGGCTTCTGCGGAGTCGGCTGCGGTTCGCCGGGATTTGGATTCGGCGGCTTGGGAGGCTCGGGCATCGGATTGGCCGGAATCGGCGGGGGAGCGTTCTGCGTCTCCGGCCGGCCTTCCTTCTTCGGTTCCTGCTCCGCCGGCGGCGGTTGCTGCCGATCGCTCACTTCCCCGGTCGCCGCGTAGAGGTTCCCCGCATGATCGATCGCCAGCGCCGTGATCTCCGATTCCGGCGCGTTGTAAATGATGAACGGCTCTTTCGTCTTGCGATTCAACTGAATCACCAACCCATTCGGATCGGTCCCCAGATACAGCATGTCCTTTCCGTCGCTGATCATACTCGTGATGTTGTCCTCCGAGCTTTTGTACAACCGCGAGCTAGACCCGTCCGGCTTGATCTCAAAAACTTCCCCGTTTGGCCCGGTTGCCGCGTAAATGTTCCCATCGGGCGTCTGCAGCAGCGCCCACACATATTGAACATCACCGTTCGAAAAAATTTCCTTTGGCTTATCGCCGATCTTTCCAATGCGCAGCACCCGCCCCTTGTCACCGCCGGTTCCCAGCAATATCGATCCCTTCGAATCCACCAGGATCGAGAGAATGTTTACCGTATCGTCGATCGTCGCGACGGTGCTGACGGTATCGTTTTTCACCGCCAACAGAATTCCCTTCGGCCCGGTGCCGGCGTAAATCGTTCCATCCGGCCCCTGCGCCAGGGCGTTGACGGTGGTGACGTTCGGGTCCTGCTCGTGGATGCTCTTCACCGCGCGCGAAAGTTTTACGTCTCCAAGGTTGGTCACCACCACGTTGTGCATGGTGCCGCCCTTGAAATCCCCCTCATTTTCCTGCACCCAATGCGAAGTGGTCACCGCGAGTGCGGGCATCACCATGACGAATGCAAATAGCCACACAACCGCGGGGTTCATCCACGTCTTCGGCCTCGGCATCAAAACTCTTCTCATATTGAATCCACCTATTTCTTCGGCGCCGCTTGCATCGCATTGCCCTCGTTTTCCGTCATCGTCCCGCGCGTCGTCGGCACATCCACTTTCCCGTGCTTTTCCACCGTGATTTGTAACTCGGCCGATCCGCTCATTACATATCCGGCCGGCACGATCTTCACCGTCGAGGCCACGAATGGCGTGATATCACTTCGCCCCGCGTCCAGCATCACCTGCCGCCGGCTGGCCGGCAGACGCGGCATCGCCGTGTGGCCCACCGCAATTCCATCCGCCTGACGCACCAATCGCAGGTACACCGAATCATGCCGAATCCCAATCACGTCCCGAATGACCGTGAACAGCTCGTCGATGTTGTTCGCGTTGAACTTGAACGGGCTGGCCGTGCGCTCGTCCTCCAGATACCGCGTCCAATCGGAGACGATGAATTGATAATCCCCATCCGGCAGATCGCGCGGCAACTCAAATTCCACCGGCAAAGTCGTCTCGGCCGCGTGAAACGGCAGATAGGAAATGTACGCCTGAACCGTCTCGCCTGGCTCATATTTGGTCCGCGGCACCATCACCGAAGTAATCGTCGCCGACCGCGCCGTATCCGAAACGCGGATCGTCCCCGACAGCTTCGCGAGCGCCACGTTCCGAAACGGATTGTTCGCCGCCACCATCAACGGCAACGCCACGTCCGCCACGATCTCGCTGCCGTCCCCGTTCACGCTGCTATTTTTCACGTGTATGACATGGCCATCGGCGAAGTTCGCCGTCAGGTCGTAATCCACCGTGTGAATTTCCGGAAGGTTCTTGTCGCCCGAAATCGCCATCGTCACGGCTGCCCCCGCGATCAGCGGCGTCAGTTTTGGATGCAACGCCGCGAAAAAATGGTACGTCTGATCCAGCGAGCCGTCGTCATATACGATCCGCAGCGTCAGCGGCGCCATCGGGGCCGACCGACCGACCAGTCCGGCAACGCCCACGGTCTGATCCGTAAGCAGCGCTCCGCTGGTCCCGGAAATAAATCCCAATTTAAAGCTGGTCTCGAGATTCGCGACGACTGCCGCGATGGATCCGCTGCCCATCGGCAAATCGATCGGGCCTTCGTTGTTGAACGGATGCCCGAATCCAAAAATCCGGTTGCCGATTTTTTCCGTGCAGGTGCCGACCGCCGTCAATTCCATGTCTCCCGTCAGAAGCGGTACGGCCAGCACCGATCCCGGCTCCAGCTTGGGCTTTTCGGTCTCGCTGTCGCCCGAACCGATTCCGCTGCCCGCCTGCATCGGCACCAACCCCGTGCCCGCGAACAGCGGGGCGATCTTCGCAAGCGCCTGCGCGCTTACTCCACCGGCCATCAGCGGTGTGGCCAGCGGTTGCATGCCCACCGCCCGGTCACCAAGCATTGCCCGATATCCAACGCCGGCCGTCTTCACCGCCTGTCCCCACGGCGGCAGCGGCAACTGGTCCAAACTCCAGCGCGGCGCCGGATTTATCGACCGGTTCGCGCCGCTCTGCGCCGACGGACCATCCGGTGTGCCCCGATGCGGGCCGCCCGCTGGGTTCAAATCTGACCACGAAAACGACGCATTGCTCGGCAACGCCAGCATGTATTGGATCGGCTGGACGCCGGCCAGACAGTCCTTGGCGAACGGCCACCCGTACGCGAAGGCGCCGGCCATCTTGGCTTTGCCGGTTTTGTCGTATAAATAAATCGGCGATCCGCTCATCCCCGCGATCGGCCCCGTTTCCTTGAGAAAATCCTGCGGACAGCGAATCAGGATCGCATCGTATTTCGGATTGAAATCCTTCACCACGTCGACGACTACAACGTCGAATTTCTCGATTTTCGTACCTTTGAAGACACTCAGCCCATACCCCTTCATGCCCGGCTTCACGTCCGATACGCGCATGTACTTGGCCGGATCGAACAGCGTTTTGGGCGCCGCCGACTCCGCCGGGGCCATGCGCACCCCCGCAAACAGCAAGACAATCACGGCCAACGCAGCAGGCTTTCGCATAAATCCGCCCGTAGAAGTCGATCAGGTACAACCTTGTACGGCAAATACTAGGTGTCATTCGCCGTCATCGCAAGCGATGCAATCACCCAATCGAATTGACACCCATGTCGCGCTGATTTATCGTCCTTTTGGTGCCGTTGTGAACACAGAAGATCGTGAACGTGCCGAGCGGATCATCTCGTACACGTTCAAAAACCCCGACCTGCTGAAAGAGGCCCTTACGCACGCCTCGGTGGCCGACCATCGGCTCAAGAGCAACGAGCGCATGGAATTCCTCGGCGATGCGGTGCTTGACCTCATCGTCTGCGAGGCGCTTTACAAGCGGTTTCCCGAATATCTGGAAGGCGATCTGACCAAGATCAAATCCGCCGTCGTCTCGCGCCGAACCTGCGCGGAGGTCTCGAACGAAACCGGCCTGATCGATCTTCTGATCATCGGCAAAGGCATCAGCAGCCGCGAGGAAATGCCCAGCTCGCTGGCCGCCGCGGTGTACGAATCCATCGTCGCCGCCATTTATCTCGACGGCGGATTCGACGTTGTGAAGGATTACGTCCTGCGCACGATGTCTCCGAAGATCGAATTGATCGCTTCCAATACGCACCAGCAGAATTTTAAAGCGGTTTTGCAGCAGCACGCTCAGAAAGTTCTAGGCGCGACGCCGATTTACGAATTGCTGGATGAGAAGGGTCCCGATCACAGCAAATGTTTTGAGATTTGCGTGGTGATCGAGAGCCGCCGATTCGGCAGCGCCTGGGGCCCGAACAAAAAGATGGCCGAGCAGAAAGCCGCGCTGCTGGCCCTTGAAGAACTCGGCGTCTTCAACGGCAAGGAACTCGAAGACGCCATCGGCGACGCCGACGAGGAATCCTCCCGCCCCGAAAACCGTTCGATCCGCTAACCCGCTTTTAGCCGCCGCCCTTGGGCGGCGTGTTTCCCCCCAAAGTCCCCGCCAGCCAATCCACCATCTTCTGCTGAAACATCGGATCGACCGCTTCCCACTTCCCGATATTGTGCGGCGCGCCCTTCAGCGTCACCATCTCACACCTCACACCGTTCTCTTTGAGCTTCGCAACAAAATTCAGCGATCCCTGATACGGCACGCTCCGATCCGCATCCCCCTGCATGATAAAAAACGGCGGCAACCCCGGCTTCGCAAAATTGATCGCCGACATCGAATGCAAAATCTTCCGCGCATCCTCCGTCAACTCATGCGGCCGATCCAGCAAATCCTGCAATGACTTGCTCAACCCACCGCGTTGGGGCAAATCCAATTCCAGATCGGTCGGCGGCGCCAACCCCACCACGGCCTGCACGCGCGTATCGTCCTTGGCCAACACCGCCGCCAGGCAAGCCAGTTGCCCGCCCGAGGAATATCCCACCAACGCGATTCGGTTCGGATCACCCTTATATTCCGGCGCGTGGGCCTTCACCCATCGAATCGCCGTCTGCAAATCGTCAAAGCAGGCCGGCCACCGATATTTCGGGGCCAGACGATAGTTGATGCTGAACCACGTGAATTGTGCTTTCGTCAGCGCATCGGTCGGAACGTGAAACAATCCGGCCTTGTCGCCGGTTGCCCAGCCGCCGCCGTGAACCAGAATCGCCACGGGAAACCGCCCATCCCCATCCGGCACATTCACATCCAGCTTCAGGCTGACATCCCCCGCCTTTGCGTATTCCACGTCCGTCTCGACTCCTGCGCTCACCCGCGCGCCGCCGAAAAAAACTGCCGCCAGTAGAACAACGATCGTTCTCATGATTATTTGCTGATCCCCAAATCCGCCGTGGTGAACAGGGCCTCGAATGCGTAACCGGCCGACTCGATATTTTCCCGGGCCCCTTCTTGCCGATCGATGACCGCAACGATGCGATCGATTTTCGCGCCCGCATCTTTCAAAGCCTTGGCAGCCTCGATCACCTGCCCGCCGGTGGTCAGCACATCCTCGACGATGAGAACCGTCTCGCCCGCGTTCAAGATGCCTTCGACCTGCTTGCTGGTTCCATAATCCTTCTTTTGGTTCCGCACGATGACAAACGGCTTCCCGCACGCCATTGCCGTCGCCGTCGCCAGCGGCACCGCCCCCAGTTCCGCCCCGGCAATGCGGCTCACCTTCTCCGTGACCTTTTGCGCGAATAATTTCCCCAGCTCCGCCAGAACATCCGGCTGAGTCTCGAACCGGTATTTATCCAGATAATAATTGCTCTTTCGCCCGCTTCGCAGAATGAATTCGCCGCGCAAAAGAGAAACTTCCGCAATCCGTTGAGCAAGCTGCTGCCGCGTCATGCCGGCAATAATCGACGCGTCCAAGGTGAAATGCAACCGCGAAGACACGAAGAAGAAAATGCGTCTTTCTTCTTCGGGGTTCAATTCTATTCATTGCAAAGGCGAGAAAACCGCCGTTAGCCCGGCCAGCCGCCCATGATTCTGCTGGGTGAGGCGGAAACCTCTCGCAGAGCCAATGGCGGTTGGATGACTTCGGACAAGACATACACCGACCGCAAAGCGTTCGGGCGCGAGGAGATTAGCTGACCGATTGCGGTGGCGGAAAGACGGGGGCGGCCGGCGGGCGGCGGGGGAGTTGCCGGGGGCACGGTGCTCGGTGTTGGGACGGCGGGCAGTGCGCGGTTCAGCGGCGGAGGCGAGCCGGTTCGTTTCTTCGACGACTTCGGCGGGGGGCCACTGCGCATCATTTGCTGGAGAATCGCCTGCTGACGCTGCATCGGAGCGGGACGCGCTCTCTGCTGCATCTGGCGGCGTGCCTCGGGCGACGGCGCCTGTGGCGGAACCTTCGGCACCATTTTCGGCTTCTGCGACGTGTCCGATCGGTTCGAGAAGAGTGCGATCAGCGCTCGAACGATCAATTCAATCAGCTCGTCCATGTTCACTCCGAAACTATATTCCCTTGGTCGTATCGCCCGGCTTGGCGATGGAATCGCGCATATTCGTGTCGGATTGGATGTTCTTCAGCCGGAAATAATCCATCACGCCGATGTTGCCCGAACGCAGGGCCTCGGCCATGGCGCGGGGAATTTCGGCCTCGGCCAGAACGACGACGGCGCGGTTCTCCGCCTGCTTGGCGACGTTCTCCTGCTCCTGGGCCACGGCCATGGCGCGGCGCTGCTCGGCCTCGGCCTGGAAACGCCGCTTGTCGGATTCGGCCCGGTCGGCCGCCAATTTCGCGCCGATGTTTTCACCAACGGTGATCTCCGCTATGTCGATCGAGAGAATTTCGAAGGCCGTGTTGGCGTCCAGGCCCTTCAAGAGCACGGCCTTGGAAATCTTGTCGGGATTTTCCAGGACGTGCTTGTAATCCTCGGCGGAACCGATCGCATTGACGATTCCCTCGCCGACCCGGGCGACGACGGTTTCTTCGGTCGCACCGCCGACCAGGCTCTTGAGGTTCGTCCGCACGGTGACGCGGGCCTTAACCTTGAGTTGAATGCCGTCCTTGGCGACGCCGTCGATCGTGGGCTGGCCGAACTGCGGATTCGGGACGTCAATGACCTTCGGATTCACGCTGGTCTGCACGGCCCCGAGGATATCGCGGCCGGCCAGATCAATCGCGGTGGCAATTCGCCACGGCAGGTCGATTCCGGCCTTGCTGGCGGCGATCATTGCGTTGATGACGCGCTGAACGTCTCCGCCCGCCAGCAGATGGCTTTCCATATCGCGCTGCGTGACCTGGAGCCCGGCCTGGGTGGCCTGAATCCGGCCGATCACGATCGTCGGAGCGTTGACCTTCCGCATGCGCATACCGAACAGTTCAAAGAAGCTGACCTTCGCGCCGCTGAAATACGCGCGGACATACAGGCCGATGAAGTTCGCCACCAGGATGACGACGACGAGGCAGACCAGAATGATGATGACCGCGCCGGCAATCCAGATTGGGCTGATGCCGGATCCCGAGTCATCCGCGAGGACCGATATGAAGTTCATGCAAGTTCCTTTCTATCGAACGGGGGTATTCTAGAAGGCGGCGGCGGGAAATACGAATGAACCGCACGGCGGCGCCTTGGGCTTTGTCAACGGGGGGGCGTAACGGGCTGGCCGCTGGATGCGGCTTCGAAATCCTGAATCGCATCGAGCGCCTCGACTGGCGAAGCAGCGCGGTCCAGCGCGCTGCGCAATTCCCGATTTTGCAGGGCCCGGCCCGCTTTGGCGAGCAGTTGCAGATGCACGCTCGCGCCCGTCGTCGGCGAGAGCAGGAGGAAGACGGCCTCGATGGGCCGCTCCGTCGCGACATCCAGCAGGCCGGCTCGGGTTAATCCCAGCGCCACCTGCGGGGTTTGCAGGCCATCCAATCGTGCATGGGGCAGGGCGATTCCCTCGTTCAAAAATGTCGAGCCTTGCTGCTCCCGTTCATCCAGCTTTTTCATGACCGATTCGATATTCAGTCCCGACTCGGTGACGAGGATTGAATTCACCAGACGCTTGCGAACATCCTGCCGCGCGGCTGGATCGTCCCAGATGACGATTCGCTGCGGGGTGAGAAGCCGGCTGAGGGCGCCGGCCGGCCGCACCGCCGACATGCTCGCGGCGCCCGCGGGCTCGGTGAATTCGCAGGCCGATCGCTCTTCGCTTTCGGCATCGACGACGATGAGGGTGACGCCTTCGGATCGGTGGATCAGGTCTTCCGCCACGCTGCGGTGATTGAAAATCCGTTTCCGCCAGGGCACCGGACGGGGCCGGCCAATGACCACCTGCCCGACGCGGTATTCGCGCGCGAATCGCAGGATGGTGTCGGCAACGTTCTGGCCTTTGAAGGTGAAGACCATGGCCCCCAGTTGGTTGGCCAGCGTTAATGTATCGGCCAGCAAGCGCTGCGTGACGGCGTCGATGACGGTCGGCTCTTCCGACGGGGTTTGCACATAGACGGCGTACCAATTGCGATTGAGCCGCCCAGCCAGGCGCGACGCGAACCGCAGGAGCCGGGCGCTGTTGGGACCGCGCGAGGAGAGACAAACCATGATCTGGTCGGGAACGCTGGCCATCGAAGCGTCGATCTTATCGTGGCTGATCTCGCGGCGCTTAAAATCAAGCTGAGACGCCAGCTCCCGCAGAGCCAGCTCGCGCAAATGTTCGAGGTTCGAGGTGGTGAAGAAATTCTCCAGCGACGTTTGCACGCGCTCGGCCGGGTAAATCTTACCCTCGCGCAGCCGCTCCTGAAGGTCCTCGGCCGACAGGTCGATGTTGACGATCTGGTCGGCCTCGGCGAGGACGGAATCGGGAATGCGCTCGCGCACCTTAACGCCGATCAATTGCTCGACGGTGTTGTACAGGCTTTCGAGATGCTGAATGTTCAAGGCGGATATGACGTGAATCCCAGCGGCGAGAATGTCCTGAACATCCTGGTATCGCTTGGCGCTGCGGCTGCCGGGGACGTTGGTGTGGGCCAACTCATCGACAATGGCCACCTGCGGATGCCGCTTGATGACGGCATCGATATCCATCTCCTCGACGACGATGTCGTGATATTCGCTTTTTCGGCGGGGAATGATTTCCAGCCCGTCGAGGAGCTTGGCGGTTTCTTCGCGGCCGTGTGTTTCAACAAAGCCGACGACAACGTCGATTCCTTCGCCCTTGAGGCGGTGGGCCTCAAGGAGCATTCGATACGTTTTGCCGACTCCGGGTCCAAAGCCGAGATAAATCTTCAGCCGGCCCCGCTCGGACCGGCGGATCATTTGCAAAAAGCTTTGTGCGCGGTCATCGGGCATAGGCATTTGCGCCGTTTTGGTTTTGACGGGGGTGAAGTTTCCACCACCTTCGCAGCGCCACGAAAGACCAGATTAGCTCAACTATACCGAAAGGCCACGCGCCTTGAAGAAAGCCGTATGCGGAACCTAATAGACACGCACCGGCGAAGGCGATCACGAAGATTCTGGACCGGTCCTGCAGCGCGTAGAAGACCAGCATCAAACTGACCGCGAGTAAACCGAAAGCCGATAGCCGATCCATGTTAGCCAGCAAGGGCCGTGACTTTGGCGCTCTGGCATTGCCGCCAAGTGCTCACGGCCCGCCGAGTG
The DNA here is from genome assembly GCA_036267155.1 of Tepidisphaeraceae bacterium. Taxonomy (GTDB): domain Bacteria; phylum Planctomycetota; class Phycisphaerae; order Tepidisphaerales; family Tepidisphaeraceae; genus PALSA-1353. The sequence goes on along the minus strand of DATAWP010000072.1, from coordinate 11,566 downwards.
ATTATTTTGAAGCCTGCATGGGATACTTTGCGTCCAGCGCCAGGTTCAGCCTCAGAACGTTGACGCCGGGGTCTCCGATGATGCCCAGGTCGGGACCGTCCGTGTATTGCTTGATCAGTGCCCGCACCTGATCGGCGTCAATATGCCGGGCGGATGCGACGCGATTGATTTGCAACTCGGCATTCGCGGGGCTGATGTGCGGGTCCAGGCCGGAACCGGAAGCCGTCACCGCGTCGCCGGGGATGAGCACGCCAAAATCGGCGGCGATCAATCCGGCGGTAGCGCCGCGATGCGGAAACGCATCGACCAGTTTCACATCGTTGGGGGCGCCGTCTGTATTCAGGTAATCTTTCAAGTCCGCGTCGGTGCGGGAGCCGTCGGTGCTCACCATGTACAGCTTAAAGGATATTCCATTGTCCATTGCATAGTGGATGGTGCGGAGGCGGACCCCATCGAAGGCCAGCGTCTCGGGCTGAGCCGTTGGCTGCGTCGTGGCGGGATTGGTGGCTCCGTTGATCAGCTTGTCGCTGAGCGGCCCGAGATTGCTGCCGCCGGAACTCGTCGGGTCGTATCCGTTGCCCGCCGCGCTGGGCCGCGGATGGAAATATTGCGGAGCGGAAAAGTTCTGCCCGATCAACGCCGAGCCGATGGCCTCATCGTCTTTGGTCGTGAAGGTTCCATCTTTTTTCAGCAGCGATCCGTTGGCCTGAACGGGAAACATCAACTGGCCCAGACCCCAAATGACGAATGGGTAGATTCCGCAGCAGATGACGCCGAGGATGATCGTCGCGCCGATGGATGCCCAAATGTGCCGGAGCAGATTTCCGCCGGGTTGATCGTTGGAGTTTGAGTCGTGCGCGGGGAAATCGGGAGTTTTGTCTGTCATTGCAGTTCCTTTTTCAGTGCATTCCCGTTCCGGGCAAATGGAGGAGGTTGAAAATCAACAGGTCGATCAGCTTGATTCCTGGAAACGGCGCGATGATTCCGCCGACGCCGTAGATCAGCAGGTTTCGCCGCAGGATCGCCACCGCCGACGCCGGGCGGAACTTCACACCCTTTAGAGCCAGCGGAATGAGCAAGATGATGATTACCGCGTTGAAAATGACGGCGCTGAGGATCGCGCTGTGCGGCGTTCCCAGTTTCATGATGTTCAGCGGACCGACCTGCGGAAACGCGCCCATGAGCATCGCCGGAATGATGGCGAAATATTTGGCCACGTCGTTGGCGACGCTGAACGTCGTCAGCGCCCCGCGAGTCATGAGCAATTGCTTGCCGATCTCGACGACCTCAATCAGCTTGGTCGGATTGCTGTCGAGATCGACCATGTTGCCGGCCTCTTTCGCGGCCTGGGTTCCGGTGTTCATGGCCACGCCAACATCCGCCTGCGCCAGGGCGGGCGCATCGTTGGTGCCGTCGCCGGTCATCGCCACCAGGTGTCCTGCCGCCTGCTCTTTCTTGAGCAGCGCCAGCTTGTCCTCCGGCTTGGCTTGTGCCAGGAAATCATCGACTCCCGCTTCCTTGGCGATGGCGGCTGCGGTGAGAGGATTGTCGCCGGTGATCATGACCGTCTTGATCCCCATCGCGCGGAAACGCTGGAAGCGGTCCGGCAATCCGGTCTTGACGATGTCCTTGAGATAAATAACGCCCAGGACCTTGGTCTTTCGCGCGACCACCAGCGGAGTGCCGCCGGACCGGCTGATGGTCTCGACCGTCTTGTCGATCTCGACCGGGAACGTCGCGCCGTTGGCGGAGACAAACTGGCGGACACTCTCGGCCGCGCCCTTACGAATCATTTCGCCGTTCATGTTCAGCCCACTCATGCGGGTCTGGGCGGTGAAGGCGACGAACTCGGCGTGCCGCAACTCGTGAATCTCCCGGCCGCGGATTCCATATTTCTCCTTGGCCAGCACGACGATGCTTCGCCCCTCGGGCGTTTCGTCGGCCAGTGATGAAAGCTGGGCGGCGTCGGCCAACTCCTCTTCGCTCACTCCCGGAGCTGGAATAAATTGCGTGGCGGCGCGATTGCCGAGCGTGATCGTTCCGGTTTTGTCGAGCAGCAGGACATCCACATCGCCGGCGGCTTCCACCGCTTTGCCGCTCATGGCCAGGACGTTGTGCTGCACCATGCGGTCGATGCCCGCGATTCCGATCGCCGAGAGCAGCCCTCCGATCGTCGTTGGAATCAGACAGACCAATAGCGCGACCAGCACCGTCACTGAAAACGCCAGGCTAACCTTGTTGTAGTCGGCGTCGCTCAGATAGCTCCTGGTGAAGATCGCAAACGGCATCATCGTGATACAGACCGTGATGAAAATAATCGTCAGGGCCGAAAGAAGAATCGACAGCGCGATTTCGTTGGGCGTTTTTTGCCGCTTGGCGCCTTCGATCAGCTCGATCATGCGGTCCATGAAGCTCTCGCCGGGATTGGCGGTAACGCGAACCCTGATGGTGTCGGACAGGACGGTGGTTCCGCCGGTGACGGCCGAGCGGTCCCCGCCCGCTTCGCGAATGACCGGCGCCGATTCGCCGGTGATCGCCGATTCGTTGACGCTGGCCGCGCCCTCGATGATCTCCCCGTCGGCGGCGATTAATTCGTTGGCCGAGACGACAAACAAGTCGCCTTTGCGCAGCGATTCCGCCGGAACGGTTTTAATGGACCCATCGGGCATGATCTTTCGCCCGACCGCCTTGGTGCGGCCTTTACGCAGCGCGTCGGCCTGCGCTTTGCCCCGCCCCTCGGCCATCGCCTCGGCGAAATTTGCGAACAGCACCGTGAACCACAGCCACAGTGATATCTGCGCCACGAATGCAATCGAGTCCTTCGTGAAGCAAAGATCGAGCGTCGTCACCGCCGCCCCGACCTCGGTGACGAACATCACCGGATTCCGAACCATGTGGATCGGGTTCAGCTTTTTAAAAGCCTCGACGATCGATGGCATCACAATTTCTGGATCGAATAATGGTCTTGCTTTGGCTGACATAATATTCCTTAATACAGAATTCCGCCGCCGCGCATGATGAAGTGCTCGACGATGGGTCCCATTGCCAGGGCCGGAAGGAACGTGAGCGCTCCGACGACGACGACGGTGCCGATCAGCAGCAAAGTGAACGTCACGCCGGCGACCGGGAAGCTGCCGACGCCCTGTGGGACGATTTTCTTTGCCGCCAGGTGACCGCCCAGCGCCAGCAGCGGAACGATCATGAAAAATCGGCCCAGGAGCATGTCCAACGCCAGGGTCGTGTTGTACTGGGCAGTATTGGTGTTCAGGCCGGCGAATGCCGAGCCGTTGTTGCCAGCGCCGGAGGTGTAGGCGTAAAGGATTTCGCTGAAGCCGTGGGGGCCGTTGTTATTGAGGCCGGCCAAGCCCCACCCGCTGAGCGAAGCCCACGCCGCGAACCCCAGGATGCACAGTCCCGGCGCCAGGATCGCGAGCACCGCGCATTTCACGTCGAAGCCTTCGATCTTTTTGCCCAGATATTCCGGAGTTCGGCCCACCATCAGGCCGGCGATGAAGATCGCCAGGATGACGAAGATGATCATTCCGTACATCCCCGCGCCGACGCCGCCGAAGATTACTTCTCCGGTTTGAATGTTGAACAGCGGGACCAAACCGCCGAGGGGCGTGAAGCTGTCGTGCATGGAATTGACCGCGCCGCAGGAGGCGTCCGTGGTGATCGTCGCGAAGAGCGCGGAATTAAAGATGCCGAAGCGCACTTCCTTGCCTTCCATGTTTCCGGCGGCGGGATCGACGCCGAGCTGCGCGAAGCGCGGATTGCCCGCGGCCTCGGCCGGCCATGCCACCATCACACCCGCGATGAACAGCAGGAACATCGCCGTCCAAACGGTCCAGCCGTGGCCCGGATTTTTAACCATCCGCCCCAGGTAGTAGGTCAATGCGCTGGGGATCGCGAAGATGGAAAGGATCTGGATGAAATTGCTCAGGGGTGTGGGATTCTCAAACGGATGAGACGCGTTGGCGTTGAAGAATCCTCCGCCGTTGGTCCCAAGCATTTTGATCGCCACCTGTGAAGCCACGGGTCCCTGAGCGATACTCTGCTGGATGGGCTGCGATGCCGTAGCGCCGGATTGGTCGATCGCGTTCACCGTCGTGTAGGGCTTGAAATTCTGAATCATTCCCTGGCTGACAAGAAACAGGGAGTAAACGATGCAGATCGGCAGGAGCAGATAGAGATGAAGCCGTACCAGGTCCCGCCAGAAATTACCGATCGTCGAGGCCCGGCTCCGGGCGATTCCGCGGATAACGGCGGCGGCAACCGCAATCCCCACCGCTGCGGAAAAAAAGTTGTGGCTCGCCAACCCCGCCATCTGCGACAAATACGACATCGTGTTTTCGCCGCCATAGCTTTGCCAGTTGGTATTGGTGGTGAAGCTGGCCGCGGTGTTGAACGCGAGGTGGTTCACCACGGCCACCATTTTCTGCGGATTCAGCGGCAGCCGGTTTTGCAGGCGAAGAATCGCATACGTCATCGCCGCGGTGACAAGGCTGAAAATCAGCATCGCGATGCCATATTGCTTCCAGTCCTGCTCGCGTTTTGGATTGACCCCCAGCAGGCGGTAAATGAGCCGTTCCAGCCAGCCCAGTGCGGGGTCCAGAAAAGTTTCACCTTCCAGTTCCGGATCGAGAACGTGAAGCAGATAAATCCCGAGCGGCTTGGTGATCGCCACCAGCAAGAGGACGTAAATCGCGAGTTGAATCCAGCCGGACCAGGTCATGATTGCACCTTCTTAAAAATGCTCCGGACGGATCAGCGTCCAAAACAAGTAGGCCAGCAGCCCAATTGAAACGATTCCAACGATGATGTTTTCGGTCATTGCGAAATCTCCGACGGTTCAAAGCTTCCCGCAGGCGTAAACGTACAGCACGCTGATTGCGAAGAACGCGATCATCATGCCGACATAGAAAAGGTCCATCATGTGCGACTCCTGTTTGGTCAGTCTCGCGCTTGCGGAAGTTTGGCGTACCAGATGTCCGCGGCCTCATCGCCCAGCAGAACGGCCTGCGAGCTGCGGCCATATCTCTGCAGCTCCAGCAATCGGCGGAGATTGGCCCGGGCCGGCTGATATTGGTCGTCGGCGTCGAGGGCTTTGCCGTAACATTTGCGCGCCAGGCGCCATTTGCGCTGCGCTTCGTACAGCACGCCCAGCAGGTTGAAATACGCGGCCGACTCCTGATCGTTCCGGTCCGCCGCCTTCATCAACAGGGACATCGCTGATTCATATTCGGCCAAGCGCAGGAGCTTGCGGATGCGCATCAGGACCAGTTCGTATCCGCCGGGAACGTCCAGGGAGAATTCGGGCGGAGAATCCAGTTCCGGCTCATCCAGCACGCTGCGAACCACCTGGCGCAGCTCGGTCGGCGTGATCGGCTTTTCCAGGAAATCCAGCGCGCCCAGACGCGTCGCCTTCACCGCGGCGGGGATCGAGCCATACGCCGTCAGAATGATCACACGCGGCCTGGCGATTCCCGCGAGGGATTTCATCTGCTCGAGCACCGCCATTCCGTCCAGCACCGGCATGTTTAAATCCAGAACCATCAGGTCCGGTGTGCGGGCCTTGACCGCTTCCAGCGCATCGCGGCCGTTGGATGCTTCGGTGACGCTGTAGCCGTCGGACTCCAGCGCGGTCCTGAGCATGAGGCGGATGCCGCTCTCGTCATCGGTTACGAGGATGGATGCCGGTTTCATACTTGGCCTCCGGTTGATCGTCGGCGGGAAGCTGATCCGCCCGCTGAAGAGTAAAACTGAATCGGCTGCCTTTGCCGCTGTGGCTTTCGGCGGAGATCGAGCCTCCGTGGGCGTCGACGATTTCCTTGGCGATCGCCAACCCCAGCCCCGCGCCACTCGGCTGGTTTTCGCGTGGAACCCGGTAAAACCGTTCGAAAATCCGGCCCAGATGCTCCGAGGGGATTCCAATTCCCGTGTCGTCCACGATGAAGCGGACGAATTTGTCCATCGGCTCGGCGTGAATTCGCACGCGGCCGCCGGGCGGCGTGAATTTCAGCGCGTTGGTGAGAAGATTCGAAAAAACATGGTCGATCCGGGCCGGGTCCGCCAGCACCGGTGGAGTGTCCACGGCCACATCCACTTGCAGCGTCAGGCCTTTGTCGTGAAAAGCGGTCTCCAGCGGCGTGACCGCATCGGATACCAGTCGTTCCGACGGTTCCCGCTGCAAGTCGAGTTTCACCCGGCCCGATTCCAACCGGCCCATGTCCAGAAGATCCTCGATGATCTTCTGAAGCCGGTCGGAATCCTCGCGCGCCGCCATGAGCAATTCCGTTTGCTTGGCGTTCAACGAGCCGACGCGCTCCTCGAGAAGCAGATGCGCCGCCATGCGAATGGAAGTCAGCGGAGTCTTCAGTTCGTGCGAAACCACCGAGAGCAGGCCGCTTTTCATTTCGTCGAGCCGGCGGAGATTGGTGACGTCGCCGAGGACGACCGTCACACCGAGCAGACGCTGATCGGCATCGATGATCGGGATGGCCCTGGGAAGGAAGAACCGCAATTGGCCGCCCTGGTCGAAGACTTCAATGGCCGATTCGTAACCCCGGGGCTGCGAAGCCGCCGCTTCACGCGAGGCCTGCCGGTACAACTCGCCGAGTCGTTGGTCGCGCAGCGAGAGGATCGATTGCTCGGGATAAAGTCCAAAGAGGTTTTGCGCGGTTTGATTGGAAAGCTCGACGATGCCGTTGGAATTCACGACCGCGATCGCATCCGGCAGGCTGTTGACGGCCAGTTGCGTGGTGCGCTGAATTCGCATGAGCTTGGCCCGGTCGCTGCGGCGGAATTCACGCAGGTTGGCCGCCATCGAATTGAACGCCTCGGCCAACTTGTGAAGCTCATCGCGCGATTTTACCTGCACAATCTGGTCGAGATTTCCCCTGGCGACTTCTTCCAGGGATTGCGTCAGCGTGCCAAGCGGCCGGAGAATGGCGCGGCTCATCAGCAGGATGAACACCACCGCCAGCGCCACCCCGACGACCGCCAGGCGGACGATCAGCCGCGTCGCGCTGTCGGACATGTCCTTGATCTTCCCCTCGACCGGCTGCATGTTCTTGAAATTTAAGTCGATGACATCCTGCGCGCGCGCTCTGAGCGGCGGTGAAATGCGCTGGATGGATTCGAAGGCGGCGCGCCGATCCGCAAGGCTCGTCCGATCGTTCAACAGCTTCGCAAAATGGTCGCGATACGAATCGTTGGTGGACTTGCCGGTTATCTGCCCCGTGCGGATGTCGATCTCATTTCCAGACCACAGCCGAGTGAGATCCGAAGCGATTACGTCCTCGTGCGGGAGGGTGATGTTGTGATCCTCGGCATTGCAGTTGGCGTCGAAATCGGCCAATGGCTTCGCCGCCGCGGCGGATGCCGCGGCAATCTCGGCGTGCGTTGGTCGGCCACCGCGGCCGGAAACGGCTTGGGCGACCGCGTTCAACGGCTGCAGCGATTCGAGCATATGCTGGCCGTACTCGACGCTGCGCCAATTCTCGTACAGGAATCGGTCGAGCCATGTCCGGTGCTGTTGCAGCACGGCCACGCCCAGCACGCTGACGGCCAGCAGGATGACCAGCAGCCCGCCGAAACCGAAGAAAAGTTTTTGCCGCAGACCGAACATGATGGCCTCCTCTGAGCGAAAGGGATGCCATCATTATCCACTGTTCCGGCCCAAAAAACGCGGGTTGCGCGCGGCGTGAACCCGCTCACCCTGCACGCTGCACGATTCGGCGGTTGCCTGCATTGCAAATTGCAGGCTACAGGTTTTGAGAATTTCCCAGCCTCACCTCAAGCCATAGGCCATCGCTCTGGGCATTGGCGACGGCCCCCTTGAGCGAAGCCGGCACGAGAACGGTGTCGCCACGGGCGGCGTCTGTTGAGATCTGCTGATCGGCGGAACTGAGCCGGGCTTGGCCTTCAATGAACATCAACACGATCGGCTCGCCCGGTGGAATCGAAATCCGCTGCCCTCTTTTCGACGTAACTTTTCTGATGCTGAAATAATCGCATCTAACCAAATCTGGTTCCGATGGAGATTTCGCCGGTTCTCCGCCGCTGAAATCGATGCAGTTCATCGCCTGCTCAATGTGCAGCCTGCGCGGCTTGCCGGTGGATGGGTCGATGCGGTTGAAGTCGAACACGCGGAACGTCGTGTCGCTCGGCGTCTGAACCTCGGCGGCAAGAATGCCGGCGCCCAGCGCGTGCACCGTGCCGCTGGCAAGGTAAAAGCAGTCGCCCGGCTTTGCCGTGATGGAATGGATAAGCGATTCAACGCTGCCATCGGCGATGGCCTTCGCGAACGATTGCCGGCTCACGCCAGAGCGAAGACCTTTCAGCAGTCGCGAGCCCGCATCGGCCTGAACGATGAACCACGCCTCGTTCTTCAAATGAGCGCCGGGATTGGCCTTGGCATACGCCTCGTCGGGATGGACCTGGATGGACAAATCCTGGCCCGCATCGAGAAACTTGATGAGAATCGGAAACTGCCCCTCCGCCCCGACCAGCGGCACGTTGCCGCGCAAGTCGCGCCCAAACCGGCCCACCAGTTCGTGCAGCGTCTTGCCCGCCAGCGGACCGTCGGCCACTTCACTGCTGATCCAATCCGCCGAATCATCCACGACGCCCGGCGGAAAATCGTACAGTTCCCAGCTTTCGCCGATCGGCCCCGGCGGAAGAGTTTTGCCCAAAACCGTTTCAATTTTTCGTCCGCCCCACATCTTCTTCAGGTATCGCGGCTTGAATTTAATCGGATACAGAGACATAACTGCATTGTGCCATAGTTGAACGACGGATGCACCGAGGCTCTGTCTGAAAACTCTGATGGGCCGCGCCGGCCATGGCTTGGCCCGAATCGAGGAGCGAGGACGAAAATGGGTTTGAATGGACCCCTTGAGGACGAGCGACGCCGAGTCGGGCCAAGCCACGGCCGGCCCGGAGGGTTCGAGCGGAAACGGGCCATCTGCGTCGTTGAGGCTCCTCGCCGTGTGTTGTGTTAACACTGCGTCGTCGCCTCGCCTAGCATCCGGCCCGCTTCCGCTCGAACGCGGCCCATCAGAGTTTTCAGACAGAGCCTAGAACGGATTCTCTCCATGAGTGAAACCAACGGCCACCTCAAGCATTTCGTGCTCGACACCAACGTTCTGCTGCACAATCCCAACGCGCTGTTCATGTTCGAAGACAACGAAGTCATCATTCCGTTCGATGTCATCGAAGAATTGGACAAATTCAAGACCAACACCGACGACCTCGGTCGGAACGCGCGAACCGTCATCCGCTATCTGGATTCGCTGCGCATGCAGGGAAGCCTGTCGGATGGCGTCAAACTCCCGCAGGACGGCGGCAGCGTGCGCGTCATCCTGGAGGAAGACCAGAAGCTTTGCCCCGGCCTGACCGCCAACACGCCGGACAACCGCATCATCTGCTGCGCCTTCGCGCTGATGCAGGAAGGCAAGCGGGTTGTCTTCATCACCAAGGACATCAATGCCCGCATCAAGAGCGACGCCCTGGGCCTTGTGGCCGAGGATTTCGAGGCCCAGAAAGTTGATTTCGAACGCCTGTACACCGGCTGGCGCGAGCTTGCCGTGCCGGCGGGAACGATCGATCGGCTTTTCTCCGAAAAACAGGTTCATCTGGATCTGAACGATGCGCACGTCAACGAATTCGTGCTGATGAAAGACGAGCAGGACACCAACCACACGGCCATCGCGCGGGTTCGCGCCGATGGCTCGCTCATTCCCGTGCGCGGCCGGCGCGGGCCGGTCTTCGGCATCATGCCGCGAAACCTTCAGCAAACCATGGCCCTGGATCTCCTCATGGATGATTCGGTGAAACTGGTTTCGCTCATCGGCGCCGCCGGCACGGGCAAAACGCTCCTGGCCCTCGCGGCCGGATTAGCCAAGACGCTCAACGAAGAGGGCTATCAGAAAATGCTGTGCGCCCGCCCGATCATGCCGCTGGGCCGCGACATCGGCTATCTCCCCGGCGACAAAGATCAGAAGCTCACCGCCTGGATGCAGCCGATCTTCGACAACATCGCGTACCTCCTGTCCAATCGTCTCGCCCAGGACGCCGGCCACGCCCAGCACGGCCAGCACGCATCGCTGACCACTGTCGAGCAGCGCATCCAGCAACTCATGGGCAGCGGCCAACTGATTCTCGAACCGCTGACCTACATAAGAGGCCGAAGCATTCCGCATCAGTTCATGATCGTTGATGAGGCCCAGAACCTCACCCCGCACGAGGTAAAAACCATCGCCAGCCGCGTCGGCGACGGCACCAAACTGGTCCTCACCGGCGACGCGACGCAGATCGACAATCCCTACCTCGACAGCAGCAGCAACGGCTTGTCGTACCTGGTGGAACGCCTCAAAGGCAAGTCGATCGTCGGCCACATCACGCTGTCCAAGAGCGAGCGATCGGAACTAGCCAGCCTGGTCACGGCGGAGTTGTAAACCGCGATCCCGTGCAGCGGAGGCGGTTCTCCGCGAGACAGTTGAGACACTTTTTCGGGCGTAGATTGGCGTTCGCGCAACACAAAATCGCCGGCAATTCTTTGAATTGCATAAGCTTATGAGTTGGCGGAAAAATGGGTGCGTCAGATGCGCGACGAAAAGTATCTCGTTTGAAATAATATTGCTCGCCGCGTTGTTTCCGGTCGCGGCAAACGCGCGACAATTGCCTATGGCATTCGTGGACCACAAAGGTAGATGTTGATGATATTGTGGCCTTGCGTCACTGTTAATTCGCCCAATGAGCCTGAGATGGTTCTGAATGTCCCAAATCGTCTCAAAGGCCCCCTGATTTTCGGCGAGGTCGTTGGGACTCCGCTCGGCGGCGAAGAGTTCGGAGGCGGGGCGAGAAACGAGTTTGGTGGACATAAAAACTTCCCTGCGGATGACCGGCGTCGTTGAGCAGTGATGGAAAACACGCTCCCTCTATTATTGGGGCCGGGACGTGAAGGTTTTGGAGCTATTTTCGCGACAAAATCTTATAATTCGAAAAATAATTTTGCCGTATTCAAAGATGATCCCACGCAGAGTTCAGTTAATTCAGCTTCTCAATCTGCTGACGCGTCGTCTCTTTTTCCAAAAAACAACTCCAACGAATAGACAAGCGGCAGCTATAATGAATAGCACCACGCATACCAGTCCCTCTACCGTCAGCGCCGCGTTGTACATCGGTATCCCGGCAGGAATAGTGCGGTGCACACTCGGTCGCGCAGCCAAACCTTGATAAAAATGAATTACAGACACGATAAGCACGGCAAAACTGCAAACACCGACTGAGAGCGGCATCGCAATCCAGTAAAATACTGAAATATGTTTCTGCAGCGGTCGATCGCGAGGCTCCGTATAATTCTGTGCCATTGCTTATGTCCAGTTTCGACGGCGAATTTAATTTAGAGGCGCAACGCCGAGCCGAGGACTTCGGCGGGGGTGCGATAGCCAAGACATTTGCGGGGACGATTATTGAGCTTGGAGGCGATTCGTGCAACGCGTTGGTAGCTGAGTTGTGAAAGATCGGTTCGTTTGGGGAGGTATTGGCGGATCAGGCCATT
>DATAWP010000071.1:0-2037 GCA_036267155.1 Tepidisphaeraceae bacterium | reverse complement strand
CGGCAACACCGTCACGCTGCAAGTGGCCGGCAACCTGGGCAGCACCCAGTTGTCGTTCGCCTCGGGTACATCGGTGACCGCAATCGCCACGGCGATCAACGGCGTGAAGAACGCGACGGGCCTGTCCGCTCAAGTCAGCGGCGCCGACCTGCGCGTGAATTCCACGCAGTACGGCTCGGCGCAGTTCGCCAGCGTGGAGGTGATTTCCGGCACCCTGAAATCCGACTTCAGTGCCACTAAGTCAACCGGCGCGGATGCCAACATCACCGTCAACGGTGCGGCTGCCGAGGTGGCCGGGCTCTCCGCCAGCTACCGCAACTCGTCCCTGGATGTAAGCTTTAACATCAACCCCACCGATGACAAGTCCTCGTCGAGCACGTTCTACGTCACCGGCGGCGGGGCCACGTTCCAACTTGGCTCTCAGGTTTCGGAGAACGGCAAGGCGTCGATCGGTATCGGTTCGGTCTCCACGGGTGATCTGGGCGATTCATTCAATGGATATCTCAGTTCACTGGGCAGCGGTGGAACCAACGATCTGTCCAGCGACAACCTGACGACGGCTCAGAACGTTCTCGACAGCGCCATCACACAGGTGAGCACGCTGCGAGGCCGGTTGGGCGCGTTCCAGACGTTCACGATCGGTTCGACGGTGAACAGCCTGGGCGTTGCGTACGAGAACGTGTCGGCGGCGGAATCGTCCATCATGGACACGGATTTCGCGTCCGAGACCTCGAACCTGACGCGGGACCAGATTCTGTCGCAGGCCGCGACAACGGTCTTGTCTCAGGCCAATAGTCGGCCCGACCAGGTTCTGACGCTGCTGCAGAACGCCTGATCGGTTTGATTTGATATCCGTGGCGGAGCCGCGAAACCTTTTCTCGCAAGTCAGTCACCCCCGGTCCCTTGGACCGGGGGTTTTTCTTTTTCCCCATCTGTCCAATAAAAATGGCGGTGACCCACACGACACGGAAAGTTTGCAGCCTCATTGATTCCACCGCGCAAAATCCGCATCTGACCCATAACTCGCGGCAAAAATGATCACGCGCGATTCTGAAAGAATGCTCAAGTGAAGCGTCGATCATCATGGCGTTGAAAAGGCGGAGCGGCGCCCCGGTGTGCTGACGCTTTGCAACGGCTCGTGAGAAAGGAGCGCAGCAGGATTTATGCAGGGAGCGGACCGCTCCCCGACTGTGGTTTGGATAAGCCGGCTTCGATCCTTTAAAGGGGTCCAGTCGAGCAAGCGCCGTTCGAAGAGGAACGGCCCGTGAACCGCCTGGTACAAACCTGCGTTCACGAAGTCACTATGTCACGGAGAGACAATCATGAGTAGCGTAATCAATACGAACATCAGTTCGCTTATTGCTCAGAATTCTCTGATGCAAAACAACACGAACCTGAATACGAGCCTTCAACGGCTCAGTACGGGTTTGCAAATCAATACCGGCGCCGACAATCCGGCCGGTCTCATTGCCGGGCTGGCGCTCCAGCAGGAACAGACCGGAATTCAGACCGCCATCAACAACGGAAGCATGGCCGGCAACGTCATCGGCACCGCCGAAGGCGGTTTGAACGAGGTCAGCTCTCTTCTCACCCAGCTCCAGGGGCTGGTTGGGCAAGCCGCCAACAGCGGCGGTATGAGTTCCAGTGAGGTCGCCGCCGATCAGTTGCAGGTGGACTCGATTCTGTCCACCATCAACCGGATCTCGTCCTCAACCACGTTTGAAGGCCGGCAGTTGCTGAACGGCAACCTTTCCTACACGACCAGCAGCGTGGGCTCGGCGGTTACCAACCTGCAGGTCAACAGCGCGCTTGTCCCCGATGGCGGCAAGGTCGCGGTTGCGGTGCAGGTGGTTTCCTCGGCCAAGACGGCTGCCCTGACCTATACCGGCGGCAACGTCAGCGGCAACACCGTCACGCTGCAAGTGGCCGGCAACCTGGGCAGCACCCAGTTGTCGTTCGCCTCGGGTACATCGGTGACCGCAATCGCCACGGCGATCAACGGCGTGAAGAACGCGACGGGCCTGTCCGCTCAAGTCA
>DATAWP010000070.1:0-38625 GCA_036267155.1 Tepidisphaeraceae bacterium | reverse complement strand
CGGCAACACCGTCACGCTGCAAGTGGCCGGCAACCTGGGCAGCACCCAGTTGTCGTTCGCCTCGGGTACATCGGTGACCGCAATCGCCACGGCGATCAACGGCGTGAAGAACGCGACGGGCCTGTCCGCTCAAGTCAGCGGTGGGGATTTGCGCGTGAATTCCACGCAGTACGGCTCGGCGCAGTTCGCCAGCGTGGAGGTGATTTCCGGCACCCTGAAATCCAACTTCAGTGCCACTGAGTCCACCGGCGCGGATGCCAACATCACCGTCAACGGTGCGGCTGCCGAGGTGGCCGGACTGGATGCCAGCTACCGCAACTCGTCCCTGGATGTGAGCTTTAACATCAACCCCACCGATGACAAGCCCTCGTCGAGCACGTTCTACATCACCGGCGGCGGGGCCACGTTTCAGCTTGGCTCTCAGGTTACCGAAAACGGCCGGGCATCGATCGGTATCGGTTCGGTCTCCACGGGTGATCTGGGCGATTCATTCAATGGATATCTCAGTTCGCTGGGCAGCGGTGGAAGCAACAACCTTTCCAGCAACAACCTGACGACGGCTCAGAACGTCCTCAACAGCGCCATCACGCAGGTGAGCACGCTGCGAGGCCGGTTGGGCGCGTTCCAGACGTTCACGATCGGTTCGACGGTGGCCAGCCTGGGCGTTGCGTACGAGAACGTGTCGGCGGCGGAATCGTCCATCATGGACACGGATTTCGCGGGCGAGACTTCAAACCTGACGCGGGACCAGATTCTGTCGCAGGCTGCGACAACGGTCTTGTCTCAGGCCAATAGTCGGCCCGACCAGGTTCTGACGCTGTTGCAGAACGCCTGATCGGTTGATCTGCGAAAAATCTTTCTCACGAGCGCAACAATGCCCCCGGCGTCCAAAACGCCGGGGGCATTTTCCTGCGCCGGTGGCCGGCGATTTATCTTTTGCCCCATGATTTGCTACAGTCTTCTTGATGCCGCGGGTTGCCCTCTTCATTACCTGTCTGACGGACCAGTTTTATCCCCACGTTGGCGTCGCAATCACAAAAATCCTCGAGCATTTCGGCTGCGAGGTTGTTTTCCCCCCAACCCAGACCTGCTGCGGCCAGCCGTTTTTCAACAACGGATTTCCGTCCGAGGCTCGCACGCTCGCCACGAGAATGATCGAAATCTTCCAATCCTATCCGTACGTCGTCACCCCCTCCGGCTCCTGTTGCGCCATGGTGCGCGAGCAATACCACGAGCTTCTTCACGGCGATCCCCAGTGGCAAAAACCCATGAATGAGCTTCGCTCAAAGACCTACGAATTTGTGGAATTTCTCGACAAGGTCCTGAAGGTCGATTTTCAGCAGTTCAAGCTCCCGGCCCCGCGCGAAATCACCTATCACTACACCTGTCATCTCCGCGGCATTGGCGTGAAGGATGAAGGGGCTCGCCTTCTACGCCAGATCGGGAATGTCGAGTTCAAGCCGATGGAAAAGACCGACCAATGCTGCGGATTCGGGGGGACGTTCGCGGTGAAATATCCAGCCATCAGCGGCGCCATCGTCGAAGACAAAATCAATTGCATCGCCCTCACCGGCGCCCAAACCGTCATCTGCAACGACGCCGGATGCACCATGAACATATCGGGAATGTGCCACCGGCGGGGGGTTGCCGCAGGCGTGAAGCACATCGCGGAACTGATGGCCGAAGCCATGGGCATCCCCACCGATCAGTGGTAATCACGTCTGCCCAGAGGGTATCGCTTCGTCCTTTTGAAGCAAATCTCCGACGTTTTCCTTCGGTATGCAAAGGAAGTTGAGCCCAATCTCGCTGATATCGTAGTCCATCGAAATGATCCGCTGAGCGAGCGCCGCCTTGTCGCTTTTGAAATACTCGATGAACATGACGGGCCGGCATCGCGCAATCTTTTTGGCCGCTCCATCCAGCACGGACAGCTCCATCCCTTCCACACGAACGGTCGCGTCCTTGGGCCGGCTTTCTGGCTTCGCTTTGGACCATCGCTACAATCCCGTCATGGCTCCGGCCACCGAAGAATTTAATTTCCATGACCTTAGCATCAAAGCCGCCGGCGACGAACGCCTCAAAACGGCGGTCAGCGCCAATACGCTGCGGCAATATCAGGGCCGCCAGCAGCGCATGGTCGATTTGCCGGACCCCGATGGCCTGCGCTCCCTCGCCGGCCGCATTAAACAGCACACCCTCGACCACCTCGACTATTATCTGGAGCAACTCCAGTCTTCGATCCAGCGCAATGGCGGCCACGTTCATTTCGCCAATGATGGCGCCGACGCCCAACGAATCATCATCGAGATCGCCAAAAAAGCCGGCTGCACTCGCGTCATCAAGAGTAAGTCCATGGCCAGCGAAGAAATCGAGTTGGCCCACCATCTGGAATCAGCCGGCCTGGACCTCGTCGAAACCGACCTGGGCGAATTCATCATTCAAATCAGCGGCGACAAGCCGAGCCATCTGGTTGCCCCGATCATGCACAAGGATCGCGCGTCGATCGCCCGCTTGTTCAGCGAATATTTCAAAACGCCTTACAACGAAGACCCGCCGGCCCTGACCGGACAGGCGCGGGCTTTTCTTCGCGCCAAATTCCGCCACGCGGATTTGGGGATCACCGGCGGGAATTTCCTCGTCGCCGAGACCGGTCAGGTCTGTGTCGTCGAAAACGAAGGCAATGCCCGCCAATCGCTCACCACGCCGCGCGTTCTGGTCAGCCTCGTCGGCATCGAGAAGCTCGTGCCGCGCCTCGCCGATCTGGCTGTCATGCTCAAGCTTCTGGCGCGCAGCGCCACCGGTCAGCCGATGACCGTTTACACCAGCATTTTCGGCGGCCCGCGCCAGGCCGGTGAAAAAGACGGGCCGGAAGAATTCCATCTGGTTCTTCTCAACAACGGGCGAACCGAGATCCTCGCCGACGCCGAATACCGCGAAACGCTTCGCTGCATCCGCTGCGGGGCGTGCCTTAATGCCTGCCCCGTCTACCGCAAAATCGGCGGCCACGCATACGGCAGCGTCTATCCCGGTCCCATCGGCGCCCTCATCACGCCCCTGTTTCAGGGTTTGGCCAAGTTCAAAGACCTCCCCCAGGCCAGCAGCCTTTGCGGCGCCTGTTACGAGGCCTGCCCCGTGAAGATCAATATTCCCAAACTCCTGGTGAGCCTCCGCCGCGACATCAACGCCCAGCGGATCAGCAGCCCGCTGGAACGCCTGATTTATAAGACCTGGGCATGGGGGGTGAAAAGCCCGCTCATTTATCGCATCGTGGGCGTCATCCAGAAATTTGACCTCCGTCGCCGGGCGCACAAAACCGGCTGGATTCGTTCTCTGCCTCTGTTCGTCGCCGGCTGGACGCAGGTGCGCGACATGCCCGCGCCAGCAAAGCGCACGTTCCATCAAATCTGGAAGGACCGTCCGTGAGCCCCCGTCCGGCGGCCGCTATATTGGCGGTGATCCTGTGTGGATCATTCCTCCTCAAGCTTCATCACCTCGACCACGCCGCCGTCAAACCCCTCGACGAGGTTTTCCACGCCATCGTCGCCAGGAATTTTCTGAAGCATCCGCTGACCCCCACGCTGGTCGATCGCCCCTTCCTTCCCTACAACCGCGACGACTGGCTCGCCAACCACATCTGGCTGCACAAACCGCCCATGGCCATGTGGCAGATCGCGCTCTCTTACGCCATCCTCGGCGTCGGCACGCTGGCCCTGCGTCTTCCATCGGCAATTCTCTCCACGCTGGCGGCCGGCCTGACGTACCTCATCGGCGTTCGACTGCTGGACCGCACCTCGGCGCTCATCGCTGCCGCCCTGCAGGCGTTCAACCCCGTCATCCTGATGCTGACGCACGGATACGTCTTCAGCGATCACGTCGATATTTCCCTGCTATTCTGGACGGAATTATCGATCTACTTTCTCATCCTGGCCGTCCCCTCATTCAACGGCGGTGACTTCGGCGAGATCGGTCGCGCCGCAAAGCACCGCCTATTTTTCCTCATCCTCTGCGGCATTACCCAGGGTCTCGCTTTCCTCTCCAAAACCTACCCGGCCCTGATCGTCACTCTTCTGGCCCTTGTTGTTTTCGCCAAACGTCCCCGCTCTTTGAAAAACCTCCTGATCCTTCTCCTCTGCACCGTCCTGACCATCGCCCCATGGATGACATGGATCGCCATTCGCTTCCCGCACGAATTCGTTCACGAGAACGTCCAAATCCTTCATCATCTGAACGAAAACATCGAGAATTGGGCCGCTCCATGGGACCAGTTGGTCTTCTACTATTGGATCAGCATTTTTCACGTGTATTACCCCGCCATCATCGCCGCCGCGGTGATCTTTTTCGTTCGTGCCTGCCAGGAGAAAAAACTCGCCCTTTGGTTCGTCGTGGCCTGGGCAGCCGGCGTGATGATTCCCAATCTCCTGGCCACATCCAAGCCCATGTGCGCCACCCTGATCGGCTGGCCCGCCGCGTGGCTGATGTTCGGCCACCTCATCTCCCGCTCCCTCCGCGGTGATCGCTTGGCTCTGGGTACTTGGCTCGCCTCAATGCTCCTCGCAGCGATTTTTCTCAACCGCGGTTCCATTCCTATCGGCGGCGAAAACTGGGGCGAAACTTCCTTCGCATTCGCCGCCATCATGCGTCAGCACCTCTGGATTCTCTGGCACGTCCTGATTGCCCTGGCCGTCGGCCTGGCATTCAGTACCCTAAAACTCCCCCCCAAAGCCGTCGGCTTCGCCGTGGGCCTCGCCGCCGCCGCAACAGTTTTCCTCGCCGTCATCTGCTGGAAAGGCAATCATCCCTCCGGCTATCTCAAAGTCGCCATCGACGTCACGCAAATCGATGCCGAATCCCCTAACTTCACCGCCATCGGCGATTTCGCCTCCCACCTTCCGCCGAGCGCCGCTTTCCTGGTTGACGAGCACGCCCGTTTGGAGAACAAACTCGTCGAATTCGCCACGGACCGTTCCTGTTATCCCGCCACGCCGCAGAATTGGCTCCAACTCGCCGGCGAACTGGAACAAGCCGGCGCGTTGCCGTATCTGTTAACCTCGGCGACCGTTCCTTTGCCGGCCGTCTTCGTGGACATCGGCCAGAATCGAACGGTTTACGCATGCACGCCGGCCGCCCAAGCCGCGGCCGGACGTGGGGAGAAATAATGCCAGACCCCATGATCGAACGTGTTCGCCGAGCGCTGGGCCGGTCCCAGCCGCTGAAAGATCCCCCGTCGCCCCCGGAAATTTCCGATTCCGTCGCGAGGCTCGCGCCCAGGGACGCCAATCTTGTCGATCTCTTCGCCGCATCCGCCGTCGCCGCCAAATTCCACCTCGATCAAGCGTCCGCCGACCAAATCGGTTCCCGCCTGGTGGAATTCCTACAACTTCACCAATGCCGACAGATCGGAATTTGCGTTTCACCGCTACTCGAGCGTCTCGGCATCGAGCCGGCAATTCGAGCCGCCCATTTGACTCCGCACCGCTGGGACGAATCGACCCTGGATGCCGCCTATGACTTGGATTGCGGAATCACCGATGTCTACGCCGCCGTCGCGGAAACCGGCTCGCTCGTCATCCGGCCAAGCCCTGGCCACGGCCGCGCTCTGTCGCTGGTCCCGCCCATTCACATCGCGATCGTCGAACCGTCCAACATCGTGCCCGATCTGATCGACTTGATGGACAAAATCGCCGGCCAACCGACTTCGCCGAACATCACGCTGATCACCGGCCCCTCCAAGACCGCCGACATCGAAGGCTCACTGGTAACCGGCGTCCACGGCCCCGGCCTGGTGCAGATCTTCCTGTTGCGGCAATCCCAATAAAGCGGCGGGTCCAGCTTCAGTCGGCGAGCCTGTTTCGGATAGAATAGAGCGGCATGGAACCCGACCAACTCTTCGAGCTTTTGGATCAGTTCAGCATCGAAACCCCAAGCTGGGGCTACGCCGATACCGGAACCCGCTTCGGCAAGTTTCTCCAGCCGGCCGCCGCCTCGACCATTGGCGAAAAGCTCGCCGATGCTGGCGCGGTCAACCGCTACACCGGCTGTTGCCCGAGCGTGGCTGTGCATGTGCTGTGGGATTTCTCCATGGGCGTCGATGCCACCGCCACCGCCGAGGTCGCCACCAGGCACGGCGTTCACATCGGGTCGATCAACCCCAATTTCTTCCAGGACCAGGTTTACAAATTCGGCTCGGTCTGTCATCCCGATGAATCGGTGCGCGATCACGCCCACCGCCACATGATGGATTGCATCGCCATCGCCAAGGCGGTCAAGAGCAATCTCCTGAGCCTCTGGTTCGCCGACGGCACGAATTACCCGGGCCAGGACGACATTGCCTCTCGCAAGCAGCGCATGCACGGCGCCCTGCGCCAATGGCACGACGCCATGCCCAAGGGCATGAAAATGCTAGTGGAATACAAGCCGTTCGAGCCGGCGTTTTATCACACCGACATCGCCGATTGGGGAATGAGTTATCTCTTCGCCAAGGACGCCGGCCCCAACGCCCGCGTGTTGGTGGATACCGGCCATCATCTGCCCGGCCAGAACATCGAGCACATCGTCGCGCTGCTGATCGACGAGGAGATGCTCGGCGGGTTCCATTTCAACGACCGCAAATACGCCGACGACGATCTGACGATGGGCAGCATCGACCCCTACGCCGCGTTCCGCATTTTCCACGAAATTCGCAACGCCGCCGATCTCCATGGCCGGGATGTCTCGGACATCGCCTACATGATCGATCAGAGCCACAACCTCAAACCCAAGATCGAGGCGATGATCCAGACGGCCCTCATCGCGCAAGAGCTATACGCCAAGGCCTGCCTCGTGGATCGTCAAAAGCTTCGTGATGCGCAGACGAGGCTGGACGTCGTCGATGCCGAGCAGTGTCTGCGCGACGCATTTTTCACCGATGTCCGCCCGTTGCTGGCCCAGTGGCGCAAAAAAAAGAATCTCGATCCCAACCCCCTGCAGGCCTACCGCGCCAGCGGCTACGAGGCCAAGGTCGCCGGCGAGCGCGAAGCCTCCCGTGCCGCCCGCGGCGTGCAATCGTCCGGTTCCTACGCATGACCCCGAATGCCCGGCCTGCCGACTTGAGTCGGCAGGTCTCTGAATCTCAAAAATAAATCGTAAACTCGATCAATTCCCCATGAACGGTCCCCGTTTTCGGATCCTTCATCGGTTCAAACCACCACGTGTACGCCGCACGCTGGCATTCCAGATCGACGGCGTCGCTTCCGCTGGATCGCTTGATCTTCGCCTCCGTGACGTTCCCGTCCGTGCCGATCTTCAGCAGCAGCACGACGTACGGATTCTGCATCTCCTGCAAATCGGCGATGGCCTCCAGGCCGAGCCGGGGCAACTCGCGCGCCTTCATTTTCCGCCCCGTGCGCGCCTCGATCTTCCCGGCGATAAATCGGCTGGCGATACGCGATACCGGATACGATTCGAAATCGCTGGAAGGGACCGGATTGCCCGACCCCGATTCCGCCGATCCAGGCGTTCCGCCCGCTCCCCCCTGGGAACTGGCCTTCGCCTGCTGCGATTGATTCGCATCCTGCGCATTCGACGGTGAACCCGACGCCGGCTGGCCCTTGGAAGCCTCCGTTGGCGGTTTAACCGGCAACGGCCCGCTCGACAGCGGATCAATCGCGCTGTCCCGCCCGGCCGACTTACCATCCACAGCCGTCCCCACCGGTGTCTTGTTCGATATCTTCGGCGTCGATTCCGCCAGCGCAGTCTCCTGCGATCCGAACACCGCCGCCGCGCTCTGGGCGCTGGAATTCGTCCCGCGCCGTGCCCCATCCCCATTGTCGCCCCGAAGCATCTGCTCAAGCGGCTGGCTCGATTCCTTCCCGCCGAACCCCTCCGCATCCCGCTGCATCGCCGCCTGCTCCTGCCTTGCATCCGCCACGGCCGATTCCATCGGCTGCTGCCCAGGCGCGGTGTTGATCGAGGGCCCGTTGGAATTGTGCTCCCCAAGCTGCTGCGTCGGATCCTGCACGGCTGGACGTTGGGCAATCTGCGCCTGCGCCCCGGGCATTTGCAGCCACCAGCCCAGATTCCGCCGCGCCGCGCGCACCCCAAAACTCAGAATCGCCAGATGTGCCCCCAGTGCCACCAGCAACGCAATCAGAATGGTCGGATCCCGCCTCTTCATCGACGTTCCCGCGGCTCATTCTGCATCGCACCGGCTCAAATATCCAATGGCCTGCTCCACCGATTCCGCCACGAAAAACAGCTCCCTGCACTCCGGCTTGATAAAACGATGTTCTATCCCATGCTCGATCATCGCCAGCAGCGGATCGTAAAATTTCGCGACGTTCAGCAGCACGATCGGCTTGTTGTGATACCCCAATTGCCTGCCGACGACGACCTCAAAGAATTCCTCCAGCGTCCCCAGCCCGCCCGGCAGGGCGATCATCGCATCGCACCGATCCTCCAGCATCCCCTTGCGATGCCGCATGTCGCGTGCGACGACCATCTCGTCGCATCGCTCGTTGATGACATCCGGTTTCATCAGCCGTTCGGGCATGATGCCGATGACTTTCCCACCCGCTTCGCACGCCCCGTCGGCTAGTTGGCCCATCAGCCCGGCGCGATCTCCGCCGTAGATGACACCCCATCCTTTCAGCGCAATGGCCCGTCCCAGCGCGCCGGCCGCCTGGCGATAATTTTCCGCCAGCGTCCGGCTGCTGGCACAATACACGGTAACATTTCGAATCATGCGACTTCTCTTTCTTCCATTTTGCGGCGGTGCGTAGCACCGCGGGTTTTCCCTCCATCATACAGAGCTTGCGTCAAAAATGATTATCGGCTGAACGCCGTCGCAAAGACTTGAGCCATCACGTTTTATTGACGCCGCCCGCCCGACCGAATATCAACGACCGCGATGGATGTTGTCACGATCTACCTCCTGAGCGTGGTTTTCGTGGCCACCCTGATCCGCTCAACATTCGGGTTTGGCGAAGCTTTGATCGCGGTGCCCCTGCTGGCCCTCCGCATTCCGATTGAAGTTGCCGCGCCGCTGGCCGTGCTCGTCTCGGTAACGGTCGCCGCCGTGGCGGTTACGCAGGATTGGCGAAAAATCCACGTGCGAAGCTACGTCGGTCTTGCGGGAATCGGCGTGCTTCTGCTGACGCAAGGCTTATACCATGGTGGTTGAACCCGATCCCCATTCGCCGCATTCTAATTTCCGCATCGAGGCTTTGCGCGGCGCGGCGGCTTCAGCCGCCGTGTTGCCAACTAATCCAAAGGCCTCAATCGAGCGGCTTCAATTATTTGGCGTTCTGAAGGATCGTTCCGCATTCCGGGCAGCGGCCAAGCTTGGCGCGAGGGTCCTATCCGCACTGAGTGCAGCGTCCGGGCTGTGGCTTAAGCGACGCCCCCAACTGAAAGTACCAGGCGCACAAGAGTGCTACCGCCGCGACAAACCAGAGTGGGATGGCAGCCAGGAATACCGATCGCTACCCCCAAAACTCCGAAAACGCGGCGCCGGCGTTTCGCTCAAAAACTGTTCGCATCGTCTTGTCGAGTTGTTGTCGTGGCGAATCTGGCAAGAAACGCGTATGGTCCGCATCCTGGACCGTTCTGGACGAGATACCCGACAGTCCGTACAATGCCCTAACACGGATGCTGGAGAAACGCGCATGGGTGTGCCGATAAGTCGGTAACACGGTGCCACGGCACGGAGGACCAGACGCATGGAACGCGCAAGCGAGAGAAGCCATTCATCCCTCGATCAAAATGCTGAAGATCTCTTTGACGCCAAACCTGTAGCTGTTGTGGAACGCCCGAAAAAATCGCTGTCCCAGTCATCGTCCCGTCCGGCGAAACCCGTTCGGCGCGAAACGGCCGAGACCATGGCCGCCAAGCAGAAGGACATCGCCGTCAGCGAGTTCTTCGCCAAGAACCGGCATCTGCTCGGCTTTGACAATCCGCGCAAGGCCCTGCTGACGACCGTAAAGGAGGCGGTGGATAATTCGCTCGATGCCTGCGAGGAGGCGGGCATTCTGCCGAACGTCACCATCATTATTGAGGACCTTCAGCCGGATCGGCCGGCGACGGCCAAGCAATCGCGATATCGCGTGACGGTGATCGACAATGGTCCGGGGATCATCCGCAAGCAAGTCGAAAACGTTTTCGGCCGACTGCTGTACGGCAGCAAATTTCACCGCCTGAAGATGAGCCGCGGGCAGCAGGGGATCGGCATCAGCGCGGCGGGGATGTACGGATTGATCACCACCGGCAAGCCGATGGTGATTCACACCCGGCCTCACGCCAAAAAGCCGGCTCATCACATCGAGCTGGCGATGAACACCAAAACCAATCGGGCGGAAGTCACCATCGACAAGGAAACCCAGGATTTCCCGCCGCAGCGATTCAAAACGTTGAACGCCGGCACGCGCGATCCGGGGTTTTTGAATCCTGAAGATTTCATCACCGGCACCAGTGTGAGCATCGAACTTGAAGGAAGATACCAAAAAGGGCGCGGGAGCGTGGATGAATTTCTAGAGCTTTGCGCCATCGCCAACCCGCATGCGCGGATCACATTCGTTCCGCCGATGCGCGTCAGCGCCGATGAGCAGGAGGATTTGCCGCTGCCCGATCCGGCCAAGGCCGCCCCGGCCTTGACGACGGAGGAACCGGCGGCCACCGTGCCGGCCGGCGTCGATCCGACGCTGGCGACGACGGAGAAGGACGGGGTGATTTTCTTTCCCCGCGGCACCGATCAGCTTCCGCCGGAAACCCGCGAGATTCAACCGCACCCCAAGGGAATCGAGCTGGGAATCCTGATCCAGATGCTGAAGGATTATGAGGACGCCAATCGCGGCGGGGGAACGCTGTACAATTTTTTGCAGGAGAAATTCTGCCGCATCAGTTCGGGGAAAGCGAGCGATTTCTGCAAAGCCATCGGCGTGCATAGCCGGACGAAAGTCGGCGATCTTGAGCCGCATCAGGTGGAAAAACTCTTCAAGGAGTTCCAGGAATCGAGGCTGCCTCCGCCCCAAACGGATTGTCTGGCGCCGATCGGCGTGCGACAACTTCTGGCGGGAATGCTCAAAGGGGTGAAGGCGGAATTTTACGCCGCCAGCAGCCGGCAGGCGGATGTATATCGCGGCCGGCCGTTTCAGATCGAAGCGGCGATTGCGTTCGGCGGCGAATTGGCGGCCGACGACACGGCCCGCGTCATTCGCTTCGCCAACCGCGTGCCGCTGCTGTTTCAGCAGAGCGCATGCAGCAGCTTCAAAGCCGTCGCCGAAACCGGTTGGAGAAATTATAACCTGAGCCAACCTCGCGGCTCCGTGCCGAGCGGGCCGCTGGTCATCATGATTCACATGGCCAGCGTCTGGGTTCCGTTCACCAGCGAATCGAAGGAAGCCATCGCGGATTACGATGAAATTCGCAAGGAGATGAAGCTGGCCCTGATGGAATGCGGGCGGAAGCTGGGCGCCTATCTCCGCAAACGGCAGAAGATGCAGCGCCAGGCCGCCCGGCGTGATGTGTTCGAGCGCTACATCGGTGAAATCAGCAAATCCATCCACGCCATCAACGGCGCCGATGCCAAGAAATTGTATGACAAGCTATTGTCCGAAGCCCGCAAGCGAACGGCCATCGCCGATGCGCAGCTTGACGAGGAAGGCAAAACGATCGAGAAGGACGAGGCCGAGGAATTGAAAAATGACGAGGGCGTCGTGATGGTGCAAAGCCGCGCGGCGCACCTGGCCCAGGAGCCTTCGCCCGATGCGGAGGCGGCCGAGCAGGAGGATGTCGTGCGGCTGCGGAAAACTAAGAAATCCCCGAAAAGACCGAAGGATGAAGGACTGTTTTGATTTGCTCAAGACACCGCCTGGGCGTCTTACATGCTATGATTCAGGTATGAAAATCAAAGTTGTCATTCATGACGCGGAGGAGGGGGGTTATTGGGCCGAAGTTCCTTCGATCCCTGCTTGCGCTACACAGGGCGAGACATTTGAGGAATTGCTTCAGAATCTTTACGAAGCGATTGAAGGATGCCTGAGCGTCGATGTTGACGAGCCTAAATCCTCCGACGACGGACGCGTGCTTGAGATCGCGATATGAAGCAGGTGTCCGGCAAAGAGATGGCTCGCCTGGTTGAACGGCATGGCTGGTCTAATCCGAATCAACGGCAGCCATCACATTTACGGACGCGTGGGGAGCATCGTTCGGTTGTCGATTCCAATTCGTTCAAATCGTCCTTTGAAAACCGGGCTGTTGCGTCATTTACTCAAACAAGTTGGTCTCTCCGAAGCTGATCTCTGACCCAGTAAATCATCCTTCAAAGAGGGAGAAGGTCATTATGGCAAAGAAAAAATCCCACACCGGACTCAGTAAGCGCATCAAAGAACGCGACAAGGTCACGCTGAATAAGATCGTCGATCTGGCGGATGATGTGACGACCTGCGCCTTCAAGGGCCGGGATATTTCCGTTGCCATTCCGACGCGCACGCGGTCCAACACCCTTTGGAACAAGAAGCGCCGGATTTTGCAGATGGGCAACGCCAAGGCGAGCCGGGAACTGTTCAACCTGAACCAGGCCAAGCAATTCATGCAGACCATGCTGCACGGCAACAGCATCAAGGAACTGATCGGCGCCGAGAAAACGCTGAGTCTTCGCGGAATGTTTTACAAAGGTCTGCACACGATCCAGGGAACCAAGGGTGAAAAGACCTTCGCAATGCAGGATGAATCGGATGGGATTCTGGAAGACCTGGAAGTGGCCCTGGCGTCGCTGCGGGAGGAGTTGCACATTTTCGCGGAAAACCGCGGGGCGATGGTCGGCAACATCACGGTTGTCGATAAGGGAGATGAAATCGACTGCCGTCGGATGGGCAGCGGGGGGTACGCTATTCCGAGCATCACCGAAGCGGACATCATTCAGTTCAAAAAGATCGACGCGGATTTTGTTTTGCACGTGGAAAAGGGAACGGTGTGGAACCGATTCAACGAGGACCGGTTCTGGGAGGACCATAACTGTATTCTGACGCACGGCGGCGGTCAGCCGCCGCGCGGCGTGCGGCGGCTGCTCCAGCGGTTCAGCAGCGAAGCGAAATTGCCGATCGTTTGCCTCCTCGATTGCGATCCGTGGGGGCACTACATCTACAGCGTCATCAAGCAAGGCTCGATCAGCCTCGCGTTTGAAAGCGAGCGGCTGGCCATTCCCGATGCGCGGTTCCTCGGCATTCGCGCCAAGGATTACGTTCAATGCGAACTGACGGACGACGTGCAGGTGGAACTCAACGAAAACGACAAAAAACGGGCCGGCGAAATCGCCAATTATCCCTGGTTCAAGGAGAACAAGGCCTGGCAGAAGGAGATTCAGCAGATGCTCTCCAACGGCTTTAAGATGGAGGTCGAATCGCTCATCACCAAGGACATCAGTTACGTGACCGAGGAATATGTTCCCGAGCGGCTGAAGAAGAAGGATTGGCTGGATTGACCGGTGTCCAGCGAGGTATAATAGCGGTGATGACCGTCTCGCTTCCGCGAAACTCGCTCGTTGATCAGCAGCACATTGTGCTCGACGACGTGTCGTGGAAATTCTACGAACATTTACTCGATGAAGTGGGCGATCGACCCCTCCGGATCACTTATGACAACGGGAGCATCGAGATCATGGCCCCCCTGGATGTTCACGAATATTGGAAAAAGCGGATTGGACAGCTTGTCGAATTGATGTGCCTTGAGCGCGACATCAAAGTATTGCCGGCCGGCTCCACCACCTTTAAGCGAGAAGATTTGCAAAAGGGCCTGGAGCCGGACGAGTGCTATTACATTCAACATGCCGATGCGGTCCCCAAAGAGGGCGGATTGGATTTGGCCAAGGATCCGCCGCCGGACCTGGCGATTGAAATCGATATCACCTCGCGCTCGATTGAACGTCAGCCGGTTTATGCGGCCCTGGGTGTTGGAGAACTGTGGCGTTTTGACGGCCGGCGGTTGACGGTGCTTCGACTGGATGCCGGCGGCCAGTATGCGCCGCGAGACGCCAGCGGAGTTTTTCCATTTCTTCCGATGGATGAGTTCAATCGTTTCCTAAGACGGTTCGAAAGCGAAGAACACAATACGGTCGTGCGGGCATTTCGGGATTGGGTGATCGGCCTTCCACAAATCTCCCCCCCAGGGTCGAATGCTTAGCGGATTCCGCCATCGAGTCGCAAATCCGTTAAAATGCCAGCCTCATGCACGTACGCCTTTGTAAATCCTTCCATTTCGAAGCCGCGCACCATCTGCCGACGTTTCCCGATGGCCACAAGTGCCGCCGGCTTCATGGGCATTCGTTCCATTTCGACATCATCGTCGAAGGCGAGGTCGATCCGGCCAAGGGTTATCTCATCGATTACCGCGAGATCACAAAAGCGGCCGAGCCGATCATCAAACGGCTGGATCATTTCCATCTGAACGAAATCGAAGGATTGTCCAATCCAACCAGCGAAGTCCTGGCGATGTGGATTTATGACCGTTTGAAACCGGCGCTGCCGCCGCTTTCGGCCGTCGTCGTCCGGGAAACCTGCACGTCCTCCTGCGAATACCGCGGCGCCAGCCCGGAAAAAACGAGGTGACCATGCCCAAGTTGCCGTCGTTTTCATCCATCGCGGGAGATTCCGGACAAAAACGAACGCGGTGGGAGAGCGTTATCATCTCCACGCCGGTGGTTCTGACCGTGCTGGCCACGGTGCTGGCCGGGCTGTCGTCCAGCGAAATGAGCAGTTCGCAATATTTCCGATCGCTCGCGGCCCAGATGCAGTCGAAAGTTTCGGATCAGTGGGCCTTTTATCAGGCCAAGCGGTTTCGTGAGATGGAATGCCAGAACACGCTGGGAGTTCTGGAAGGGTTGAATCAACTAGCGCCGGATGACGGACAGAATCTGCAAGCGGCCGCACAAGAGTTGATCGAACGAATGAATCGGACGGCCGCGGCGACTTCGGCGGATTCGCAAAAACTTCATGAACCGCTGGCACGGGCACAATCTCTGGTCGCGGGGATTGGCCGGGCCGCGACCCGGCCGGCCGAAGCCGTCGTGTTGCGGTATGCGAGTGACGTTCCCGGCCCGCTCGACGTGCAGGCGCCTTCGGGCGAGCGGGGGCAACCCCTCGCCGATTCCCAGATTGCCGATGTGGTCCGCGCCATCGGCGACGGGACACCGGAGGCGACCACCGAACAACTGGCCGGCCGGATCGATCCGGCCCGGCTGAATGATGCTCTGGCTCTCGCCGCAAAGAACTCCGCGGATTTCCAGACCGCCGCCGCGCCGGTCACTCTTGCGGCGGACCAGTTACAGAAAGCCATTCGGGAAATCGCGTTATCGGCCGGTGAATTCGAGCGCGCCGCCGGTACGCGGGTGGTGGGGGCCACGGATATTGGCGACCAACTTCGGCGGCTGCGTTCGATTTGGACGGGCATCCGGCTGCGGCTGGACGCCAGCCGCTACGAAGGCGATGCACGCGACAACCAAGTCCTGGCTCAACTATATGAGGTTTGGGTCCGCAAGGATGGCTTCGCTTCCGAACGGCACCGTCTGCGGAGCAAGCAATTCTTCTACGGAATGCTGGGCGCCCAGGCGGGCGTGACGATCGCGACGCTGTCGCTGGCGGTTCAGCGTCGCAGTTTGCTCTGGGGCATCGCCGCCGCGGCGGGTCTGTTCGCGGTTTCCTTCGCCGCGTATGTCTATTTGTTCGTCTGAAATTACCGGACGCGGCGCAAGAAATTTTTTGCGACCTGCTGCGATGTATAGTTGCTCACCTATCCGGCCGATCTCATCTATGTTCGATTGGGAGATCATTCAATGGCATCATGGGTGGCGCCGGCCGTCGCAGCGGAAATTTGGGGAGTCGGCGTGGATCAAGTTCTTGCCGGAATCGCCAATGGGTCGATTCAATCCTTTGTGGACGGGCAATTCCTATTCGTGGACATGGCGGGCAACGGCTACGCTCGTTCAACACCCCGCCCCCAACCAGCAGAACCGGTTGTCACTCCCAATGAACTGCAAGCCCTGACTTACCAACCCATCTCCGAAGTGAACAATTCATCCGTGGAAAATGAAAACTTCACGGAGGATGATGAGGACGATTCATCTCACGACATTTCCCTGTGGCGCACCGCCCGCGAGCAGGCGTCGCATCTGCGGCGTCCGCCGCAGGCTGAAGCCGCCTGAATCTCCCCATTCAATGTATCTTGATCTTATCCAACCCCGTCGGCGCGGGTGGATACTTCATGCTCAGTTTCTCCATCGCCCGCACTATCGTGTCGGAAATCACCCAGTTCCTGAACCATTTGTGATCGGCCGGCACCACGTACCAGGGGGCCCGGTCGGTTGAGCAATAGCGCAGCGCATCTTCGAACGCTTCGGTGTAATCATCCCACTGCTTGCGCGTGGCGAGATCGTTGGCGTCGAATTTCCAGTGCTTGGATTTGTCATCCAGCCGGGCCTGCAGCCGCTTCTTTTGCTCGTCTTTGGAAATGTGCAGGAAGAATTTGAGGACGAGCGTGTTTTCCGTCGTGAGCATGCGCTCAAAATCATTGATCTGATCGTAGCGGGTCGACCAAATGTCCTTCGAGACCAGGTTCTTCACGCGCTCGACGAGAACGCTTTCGTAGTGCGATCGGTTGAAAATCTCCATCATTCCTTTTCGCGGACACGCCTGGTGATATCGCCACATGTAATCGTGCGACAGTTCCAGATGGGTGGGGACTTTGAAGCTGGTGACGTTGCAACCCTGCGGATTGACGCCACTGAATACGTGGTCGATCGCCCCGTCTTTGCCGCCGGCATCCATTGCCTGCAGGACGATCAGCACCGCATGGCTGGACGAGGCATACAACAACTCCTGCAGCTCGATCAGCCGCTTGAGGTTCTTTTTGGTCGCGGGCTTGGCCTGGGACTTGTCCTTGAACGGGCCCGTGTCGTCCGTGGGCCATTTTGACAGGTCCACCTTTTTTCCCGGCTCGACGCGAAACGGTGAATGAGACATATATGTCGCCTTTGTTACGAACGGCATTTACTTAGTCATAATTCTGCGCCATAACCATACTGACACTATTCGCGCAAGACATAGCCTCCTGGTAGGCTGATGGTGTTTGGAACACCAACCAACAGGAGGCCGCGAACGGCCAGTCTCCCACGCGCGTTGGGGCGAATCAAGGATGAGTTGAATTCGCTTGTTCCCGGTGACGTGGCTGCGATATCAGCAAAAAGTCAATTGGCATGAAGCTAGGCCAACGGGACGGGGAGTCGCTCGACTGTTATTCGGCGATCAGTTTTCCCCAAGACCTCGATGGTCACGTGAATCCGCCGCTCCGGCAGGATTTGAGCGATGCGGTCAGACCATTCGACGACCACTACGCCTTCTTGTTCCAACAACTCCACAAATCCAATGGATTCGAAATCTTCGGCTCCGTGAACGCGATACGCGTCGAGATGAAACAGCGTCAGCCTTCCGCCGCGATAGATGTTCAGAAGTACGAAAGTCGGGCTGCTGACGGCGCGCGGGTTTGCGCCGAGCGCGGCGGCAAGTCCGCGGACGAATTGGGTTTTGCCGGCGCCCAGTTGTCCCTCCAGCGCGACACAGTCGCCGGGGACGAGGGTTTGTGCGAGTTCGGCTGCGATGGATTCGGTTTTCGCGACGCTGTGGGAAAGATGGATCACGCGATCTGCTGACCGAAAATCGCCTGGTGAATCAACTCGATCGGATGAACCACCTTCAGCGTTTGGCCCCGTGCCTTCGCCTGCGCGAGAAGATGCACGGCGCAGCCGGCGTTGCCGGCGATCAGGATTTCCGCCTTCGCGGCGGCGATGTGGTCAAGCTTGCGGTCGGCCAATTCTGTCGCCATTTCGGGATGTTCCAGGTTGTACGTTCCGGCCGCTCCGCAGCAGAGTTCGTTTTCGGCCAGGGGAACGAGTTTCAATCCCGGGATGCGCGAAAGCAATTCGCGCGGAACGTCGCGGATGCGCTGGGCATGCGCGAGGTGGCACGCATCCTGATACGCCGCTGTGACGTTCACCTCATGGGTCATCTTGGGAAGCGTCAGCTCGGCCAGCATTTGCGAAATGTCGCGGTATCTGCGGCGGAATTCGCGAGCCAGGCTTGCGTATTCCGGATCGTCGCGCAGAAGTACGTCGTATTCCATCATCGTTGAGCCGCAGCCGCCGATGTTGGTGACGATATAGTCCACGGCCGTTCCATCGCGGGGGAGGAACAGATCGATGTTGCGGCGGGCAAGTTCGCGTGCCCGATCCAGTTCACCGCCGTGTTTATTCAGGGCGCCGCAGCATCCCTGTTGCGGTGGGACGTAAACATCCACGCCGCAGGCGGAGAGCACCTGGATGGCCTGGCGATTCGTCCGGTCGTAAAAAATGCTGCCGACGCAGCCGGCGAAGAATCCGACGATTTTACGCGTGTTCAGCCCGTTGGGGCCGTGACGGGCGTTGCCCTTGTGGCCGATCACGACGGCGTTCTGCAGTGCCACCATCACCGCATCCATCCCCTTCGCGCCGGTAAAACGCGGCAATGGCCGCGGCCAGATCGGACCGGACGCGGGCAACATGCGCTCCATCTTCCGCAGCGCCGACGGCAACAGCTCCATGACGCGCAGCCGTTCCAGCACATGGTAAACTCCGCTGCGCTGAAGAAGCCGAACGGGCATCACCGATGCTTTCAACCGATTCGGATGAGACACGACGTTGCGAACGAACCATTTCAGAACGCCGCGGTACGATTCGAATGCGGGGGTATGCTCGCGATCATACTTGGCGAGGCGGTCGCGCGTTTCTTCGATCAGCTCGTGATACACCACGCCGCTGGGGCAGGCCGATTCGCATCCGCGGCAATCGAGGCAGGAATCCAAATGCTCGCGCACCTTTCGCGTCGGTTCAATATTGCCATCGGAAAGTCCGCGCATCAGTTGGATTCTTCCGCGGGGGCTTTCGGCTTCGTGGCCGGTTTGGAGATAAGTGGGACACGCGGGAAGGCACAGGCCGCAGTGGACGCACGAAAGCGCGCGGTCGTACGTCCGGCGGTCCAGCTTCAGCGGCGAGATCGCCTGTGCCGTTTCTTGCGCGTCGAGTTTGGGCGTCGGCAAGTTCAAGAGTGGCAATAAAGTATTCATCATCCGGTGGTTGATAACATCGGCCATCAACCGCCTGGAACGAAAGCTTTTTTGAGTCTCTCCAGGATCACCGATTCCGCCGGATTCCGCGTCCATCGCGGCGGCTCACCTTCGGTGAAAAACGTGGCCGATCCACCTAATTCCTCAGCGGAACTCCGGATCGCGCCTTCGTTTCCCTGGGCAAAAGGACCGATAACAATGCCGAAACCGGCATCCGCGATCCACTCTAGCAGTTTGGCGTTTTTCACGAAGCGCAGAATCTTTGCGGATCCGACGGAAGCGCGAAAATGACTGCCCGTCACCGACCAAAGTCGGGCGCGGTGCTGGATATCCTGGGCCAGCGACCGGCGCTGAATTCGCCGGGGATGATGCTGGGTGGCCAGGGTTTCGAATAGGGCAATTGCCCGCTCGTCGTCCAGCCAGCCGCAGATCAGCGCATCGGGACGGAGAATGGCGTACGTCGGCCGCAGGGGGGTGCTGATCACCTCGCCAAGCCAACGGTCCGATGGGGCGAACTCCGCGACCAAGGCCGCGGCCGGGCGCTTGTACGTTCGACACCTGACGCTTACCAAGGAACCCAGCATTCCGCACTGGCCGATCATCAATTTCACCAAGTCGTACCCGGCCACATTTTTCATGGTCCGCCCGCCGGCGGTGATGAGTTGGCCGCCGGGCGTTTTGAACTGGCATCCCAGCAGCAAATCTCGCCACGCGCCGTATCCCAACCGAAGTGGCCCCGTGGAATTGGTCTCGATCAATCGTCCGATGGAAAGCCGGCGGTCGCCGTCGATCGGAATCCACTGATCGAACTTCGCCAAATTTTTCTGCACGGTTTCCAGCGGCACGTCGGCGGCGACGGTCGCGGTCATGTCGGCGACGTGGCTGTCGATCTGGCCGGGGGCGACCAGAGCGGCCCGCTGCGGACGGAATTTCGTATCGCCCGTCAACGTCACAAGTGCCCCAGGAATTCACTCAGCCGGGTCCACAACTCGATGCCGCCGACGTCAAAAATATCGTTGTGACCGGCGTCGATTACGTTGTATCGCGTGACTTTCCCCTTAGCCGCCGCGGCGAGCTGGCCGGCCATCCTCGGCGGGATCAACTCGTCCTGCATTCCATGCACGATGAAAATCGGGCAGGAAATGCTGGGGAGCTTGGCCAAATTGTCGAAGCGATATTTCAAGATCAGCGACATCGGCATCCAGGGAATGAATTGATGGGCCATGTCGCGCAGATTGGTGAACGCGCTGATGGTCACCAATCCGGCGGCGGGGCGGCGGCTGGCCAGATCGATCGCCACCGCGGCGCCCAGCGACCAACCCATCGGCACGATTCTCTTCGGATCGATGTCGCTGCGGCCCAGCAAATAATCGTACGCGGCGTCGGCGGCGGCATAACAACCGGATTCGCTCGGCTTGCCCCCGCTCATTCCGTAACCCTCATAATCGGGAATGATGATGTTTGCTCCAAGCCGCCGGACCTGATCGAAAATATCGGTGCTGTACGCCATGCATGCGCCGTTGCCGTAGAAGAAAATGACGGTAGGGCATTTGCGGCTATCGGTCAGCGGCTGTCCGTCCTTCGCCAGCGCCTCGCCGAAGAGCGCGACGATGTGTGCTCCATCAGCCGCACGCAGCGACAGGAGTTGGTTGTCCGACCCCTGCGTGAGGATCGCATCGCGCTGACCCTGCGTCGCGGCGCCGGGAAAAATGTAGCGGTCTTGAATCAGGAACAAGATGGCTGCCAATCCCAGGTAGACCAGTACGGCTATTCGAAGAGTAACAAATCCCCATCGCCGCAATCGGTTTGGACGGCCGGACTTGATCGACTCGGCGGAAGCGGGCACGGACATAACGCTCTTTCCCGCATTATAGGCCGCCCGCGGGGCTGCTCGGGTTTCTCAATTCAAACCCGTTCCCGCCGGCGGCGTGTAACTGTCACCCGTTGACAATCCCGACCCAGGAGGCGGCGC
This sequence comes from Tepidisphaeraceae bacterium, assembly GCA_036267155.1. GTDB lineage: Bacteria > Planctomycetota > Phycisphaerae > Tepidisphaerales > Tepidisphaeraceae > PALSA-1353. The sequence goes on along the minus strand of DATAWP010000070.1, from coordinate 17,534 downwards.
ATAAATCGGAATGGGGGGCACATATTCGTACGCCCCGATGGTCTTGCGATCCAGGAAAACATCGCCGGTCATGTCGTCCAGCAGCCCCACGTCAAACGTGATGGGCGTCTGCGCGAACGGCACGTATGTCGTCAGATTGATGTTCAGCGCGCTATCCGCCACATCCATGCTGCCGGCGTCGTATCCGATGCTTTGCCATTGTGCGAAGCTGTAATTAGACTTGCCGCCATTGATGCTGAAATTCGTGGCGATCACTTTGCCGGCCGATGTGTCGTACAAATTGTGATCGAAGTCAATTTGGTCCCCGCTCTGGAAATCGTCGATCACGGGGAATGTGGAGTTTGCAAGAAAGATGCAGTCACGAATGGTCAGCGACGCGGTACCGTTGGGGTAAAAATAGGATGGCTCATTGTCCACCGTCGCGCCACGGCCGTCGAAAACACAGTCGATATAGCTCGTCGTGCCCGAAATAAGATGCGATCCGCTGCCGATCCCATAAATAATCGGGGATTTCATGATGCAATTGGTCACGGTCCCGCTTCCGCGAATGAGGTTGGTGTCGGTGGTGTCGCGGTCGGCGACCAGGTTGGCGGCCGAGCTGTCGATTTCCGCACAAGCGGTGTCAGTCACAACCAGATTAGTGACTGACGCGTCGCAGCCGATGTTGCCGTCGAAGTTGCAATCGATGACCGAAACGATCGAAAACTCCCCGACAACGCCATGAATATAAAACGTGCCGATCGTTAATTGCTGCCCGGCCGTCGATCCAATCAACCCGTCGCTGTCTTTGGCTCTGCAGTTCAAGTACAAGACCTGGTTCCCCGTTGCCGCTGCATTGCCGTCGTAGTCGACGAAAAGATACTGTCCCCCGAAGGCCGTATAAGGAGAGCCCTGTTCGCCCTCGACGTTGGTCACGATGACCCGTTCGTTGCTCCCGCCGTCCGTCCAGCCGAAGGCATGTTTGGATGCATAGTACAAATAAAGGTCGTCAAAGTAATTCAGTCCGCCAGTGTTAAGGCCGCTACCCACGCAATATAGGCCGATGGGATCTCCCGTGTTATCGACTGCGCCGCAGGTGCCGCCGATGGCCAGCCCGCTGATATAGCAATTGGGGACCTGTACCAACACGCCGATTGAGTTGCTATACGTCCCGCCGGGGCTGCGCTCATAAACGCTCGAATCGGTTGCCGGATCGGTGTTCCCGAACGGATGCACGTAGAGGGTGGTTCCGTCTGTCCAGAACGAGCCGGGCGTCGATTCGAGCTGCGCCTCTACCTGCGAAAAGCTGGTGCCCTCGATGAGATTCATCCACCGCCGGTCCTGCCAGAGCACGGCATTCAGCGACGTATCCGTGGTCTCGTATGTGTCGGTGCTTCCCGGCGCAAGCGTCCAGGAATCCTTGGGTATATCAATAAATGCTTCCAGGTCCGCGACGTTGGTGTAATCTCCCACATCGCTGCCGAAGCCCGTGAGATTCACGTTGGTATCAAGCTGAATCCCACCCGTGGCGTCGATGCCGCCGCTGTCGGAGATATTAAACGGTCCCGACGCGGTGTCGATGACCAGTTCGCTGATGAGCGGATTTCGGATGACCGTGCCGGCGGCAATCTCGGCTTGCAAGGCCGTGGCGGATTGAGTTTCATCGGCCGGCGAGTCGTTGGAGGCGTTCACCCACGCGACGTTCTGGCTGAATAATCCGCTGTATGTCAGCGCCGTATTCACACGCTCCAGCGTTTTCCACGGCGCCGAGCCCGGCGCAAAACCGATAACCGTCGTGCCATTCGCCGCGAAAATGGGAATGACGATTCCGCTGTTGCTGTCGTTGCCGTTGACGGGATCGACGCCGAACCAGAGTTTTTGCAGCACCGGATCGAGCACGCTGCTGGGCATGGCTACATCGCCGAAGGAGTTGATCGAGCCGATAAAGAAACCGCCGACCCGGCCTTCCCACGCGTCATTTCCTCCCGTGACGCTTGGTCCATCCAACAGCGACGCGGTTGAAGGCGCGGCATTTTCGTGCTGCGGCGTCGATGTGTAAATCGACGTGAGCGCGCCTCCGGGAAGCTTGGTATAAACCTCATAGCTAAAGGTGGTGGTGGAAGTGTTGTAGGTCCATGCCGTACCAATAAAAATCCACTGATTCAGCGGCATCGTCGCAATCGAATGGCCGGGCGAGAACTCCAATTGTTCGTTGACGTTCAGGTACAGATTGGCATCGCCGGACACGCTCATAAGGCCGGTCGCGTCGGGGGCATAGGGATCGAAATCCGTGAACTTGAAGAAAAACCATCCTCCCATGAACCCGCCATCCTGGGCGGCACTGGCCTCGCCGCCCGTTTTGAGATTCCAAGTTGCGGTGATGGGATTGTTGACGGGCGAGTAGGGGCTGGACCCCTGCTCTTGTGGATCGGCGCTGACGCCGGCCGTGCCAGCCGTCGCGGGCGTCGTCGGGCCGCCGACGTCGCTGTACAGCGTGCCGGTGACCGTATCAAACGCATCCGGCGACGATGCGCTCACGTTCGACGCGAAATTCTCCTGCGCGAGAACCGTCATCCCGCCGGTCTGAGTCGCCGGCGTGCTGACCACCTGGGGTACGGATGCTGCCGCCAGCGGTGTCGTTGTCTTAACAGAAGCCTGCGCCTTGACCGGTGTTACCCGGGCCGTGCGTGAGAAATTAGTCCATGGGTATCCGAAGAACGTGAACATCGACAGCAAACGCCGCGACTCCAGGTCCTCCATGCAGACGCCCGCGCGCCCCAGACGCCGGCGCGGGTTGCCGTGGGCCGCGTCCGAAACCGACCTTGATCGGCGATCTCGCGAATCGAACAACATAAGATTTTCTCTCCTCGCGAACCCCGAGGGAAAGTGACTCCTGTCCATATTACGCCCGTAACTCTATGCCAGCAATATAAATATTTCGCCCGGCACGTCCGAGGCATGGCAACATACCAACGATCCCAAAACCGCGTTGAAAATAGGTAAGAGCTATTCCCTATGCCGACCGTAGGACGCATCCCGACGGCGATCGCGTTTCCCACTACCATCGCTGGACAACAGCCATCGGCTCCAGCCGGCGGACATCTTCGATCCGCACGATTCCCGCCCCTGCAATCAGCGCATTTGCCGCCGCGCATGCGGCCGCCAGCCGGCACGCCTCCGGCACTTCCCGCCCGGCCGCCAGGCCCGATGCCAATCCCGCGGCGAACGCATCTCCGCTTCCGATCGCGCTGATCGCCTTGATCTTGATCGCGGGAATTTTCCAGAACGATTTCCCATCGCTCGCCGCCGCCCCCGCGCGTCCCATCGTGATCACGACCCACTGCGCGCCCTGCCGATGCAGCGTAATCATCGACTCCCGCAGCGCCGCGTCATCGTCGATCGCCTTTCCCATCATCGCCGCCAGCTCGTGACGATTCGGCTTGACCACCAGCGGCCGCCACGGCAGCGCAAGCGTCAGCGGATTCCCACGCGCATCCAGAATGACCGGAACCCCCGATTGCTGCGCAGCCCGGCAACAATCAAGATAAAAATCGTCTCGCACTCCCTGCGCAAGCGTCCCCGATAGAACCATCATCCGGCAGCCCGGCAAATGCCCCTTCATCTTGGCGAGCATTTGCGCCGACTCATCCGCCGAAAGCGGGCCCGCTTCCTCCACCAGTTCCGTCGCCGTGCCCGCAGTGCGATCGATGACCGTCACGCACGTCCGCGTGGGACCCGCCGATTCCACGCAGTCGTGTTCAACACCCGCCGCATCCAAATCGGACCGGATAAATTTGCCGGTATCTCCCCCCGTTGGAATGCACAACACCGCCTTCTCCCCCAGCGTATGCAGCACGCGCGCAACGTTAACGGGCTTGCCCGCCGCCCCTCGTCGAGTTTCGACCGCCCGATTCACCTCATCAGGCGCCACACGATCGAAGATCATTGTCTGTTGAACCGTCGGAGTCGTACCCACGCATAGGTGCATAGGTGGAATGATGAATGCGACGATGGCTCTTAACAAGACCAAAATCCGAAATCCGGAATCGAAGTCAAAAACCCGAGGGCCGACCCATTTAGCCCCGGGTGATTCACCCGGGGCTAAATGGGTCGGCTTCGGATTTTTCCGTTTATCCCTTATCCTTCTCCCATCATGTCCCTCAACACCGATCTTTCCGATCTTTTCCACACGCTGGCCGCCCTGATGGATCTCAAAGGCGAAAGCGCCTTCAAAGCCATCGCCTTTTCCAAGGTTTCGCGGCTTCTCAAGGACATGACCCTCGATCTGGAAGAATGCTGCCGCGAAGGCAAGCTCAAAGACATCGAAGGCATCGGCCCCTCCAGCCAGCGGATCATCGAGCAGTACATCAAAACCGGCCGCAGCGAGGATTTTGAAGAGGTCGCCGCCAGCGTTCCGGCCGGATTGATCCCAATGCTCGACATCCCCAGCCTCGGCCCCAAGACGATTGCGCTGCTGTGGAAACAGCGCAAAATCACGTCGCTCGAGGAACTCATGGCGGCGATCGATCAGGGAAAACTCGACGGCCTCAAAGGCATCGGCGAAAAGAAAATCGAGGCGATCAAGCAGGGCATTGCCCTGCGCTCCCAGGCGTCGCACCGGATCGGCATCGTCGAAGCGCTCGACGCCGGCGGGGCGATGCTGAAAGCGCTGCGCGAATTGCCCTCGGTGTCCCACGCCGAGTTTGCCGGCAGCCTGCGCCGCCGCCGCGAAACCATCGGCGATGTCGATCTCGTCTGCGCTCTCAAAAATCCAGCCGCCGGCGAATCGGTGTCGGCCGCATTCGTAAAATTTCCTCTCGTCGAACGCGTACTGGCCCAGGGCTCGACCAAGGCCAGCGTTCTGGTCACGCGCGGATTGCAGGTCGATCTCCGTATCGTCCCCGCCGAGAATTTCGGCGCGGCTCTCCAATATTTCACCGGCTCCAAGGACCACAACACCCGCCTGCGCGGCCTGGCGCTGGACAAGAAGATGACCCTCAACGAGTGGGGCCTGTACCGTCTGGATGACTACGACCGCAGCGAGAAAAAGCCCGGCTTTCCCCCCAAAGCAAAACCCCTCGCCGGCAAAACCGAAGAGGACATCTATAAAGCCCTCGGCCTCGCATGGATGGAGCCCGTGCTGCGTGAAGACCGCGGCGAGATCGACGCCGCCCGTGCCGGCAAATTGCCCAGGCTCATCCGCCTCGAAGACATTCGCGGCGATCTGCATTGCCACACCGTCGCCTCCGATGGACAAGCCACCATCGAGCAGATGGCCCAGGCCGCCCAGGCGCGCGGATACGAATTCCTCGCGATCACCGACCATTCCAAGACCCAGGTGATCGCTAACGGCCTATCCGCCGAGCGACTTCTAAAGCACATCAAGGAAATTCACCGCGTTTCCGAACAGATCAAGGGAATCACGCTGCTGGCCGGTTGCGAGGTGGATATTCTGGCCGACGGCCGGCTCGATTTCGAAGATGCGATCCTGGCCGAGCTGGATTTCGTCGTTGCCAGCCCTCATTTGGCCCTGAAGCAGGACCCCGCCAAGGCGACCGACCGTATTCTCCGCGCGATCGAGAACCGCTACGTGAACGTCATCGGCCATCCGACAGGCCGGATCATTTTCGGCAGGGAGGGTCTGCCGCTCAATTTCCCCCGGATTTTCAAGGCCGCCGCCGACACCGCCACCGCTCTGGAAATCAACGCCGCATTCCCCCGATTGGATCTGAACGATGTCAACGCCCGCGGCGCCCTGGCCGCCGGCGTAAAACTTTCCATCAACACCGACGCCCACAGCGTCGGTGGATTCGGCGAGATGCAGCACGGCATCTCCGTCGCCCAGCGCGCCTGGGCCACCGCCGGCGATGTCATCAACTGCATGACACTCGCGCAGCTAAAGACATTCATCCGCCGCAAGCGCAAGTAGCGAGCATCTGATCTTCCGAAGAAAAAGTTAAACCGCGCAGACGCCCAGAGCGCGGAGAAGAAAAACCCAATCCCTATTCTACTCCGCGCTCTGGGCGTCTCGGCGGTTCAATTAAATCTAAAAAAAAGAAGCGGACCGAAGGGGAGCCACCGCCCTCGGTCCGCATCCGCATTACAATTGACAAGCAAAAGATAACGCGCCGTTCCGACGCGTCAATATCTTGCGCGGAGAATTTCGCGCGCCGCGAAATCATGTCGCCCAGCGAACATTCAAGTTTTACTTCAGCACCGCGCGCGGTTCAATGATTTCCGTCCGTGGCACTCCCGTGCGTGCGTCGCCGCCGATCACCGCCAGCGGCTGAGCCGAATTGCCGGCCTTTTGCAAAACGTATTTACACATTCGCGGCTCGATTCGAAGCCCCAGCCGGTTCAGAATCCGCGATCTCAATTCCGACTCCTCCATCATGAACGGCAATATATATCATCGCCCGATTCCGATTTCATCCTTGCGTTCAATGAACTTCGGCCGTTTTTTTTGATTTCCGCGTCGTCGGCGGATAATGCGACGATTTCAACTCCCCTCGAAGCTGCTCCGCTCGAATCATCAGGCCCGGACTCACCTCCGTCGCCGCCGGCAACGGCTTCAGGTCATACGTGAACGTTCGATGATCCTTCAGCGGGATCGGCAAAATCTCTGATATGAGGTCCAGCGGAATCCACTCATAAATTGGAGCGATCACCGGTTCAGCCTTCTTGATCGTTTCGTACCCCTCATGGCGAACCACCACGTCGTACGTTCCATACCACGTGAAATCCCGCTCAACCGGAGTCCGCCCCATTTCCTGCCCGTTCAAATAGACCAGCGCCCCCGGTGGATTGCTTTGCATGGTCAGAATCCGTTCCACGCAACCGCCCGTCCCGGCGAAAAGGAAAACGACGCAGCCGACCAGACCAATAGCCCTCTTCATCCCGAATCGCAGTATAGACGCCGATCAATTCATAACAAGCTCGCCGACGGATGCTTTCGGCCGCCCGTTGGCCTAAACTTCCCTCGGCGGATCCTCGGCAATGAACGTTTTCGTCGCGTCCATTCTTGTCATCTTCATTCTTCTCGATGCCTTCGTGTTCTGGAGAATGTTCGTGCTGCTCGGCCCGACCCGCAGCCGGCGCATGTGGCGAACCATCCTCGTCCTCCTGGCGCTGGCGGCAGTGGCTTTCAGCGCCTTCGAAATGGTGGCCAATCCCATTCTCGGCAGCGCCCGAGATCCCTTTCCGCGATGGCTCATCGCCGGCCTATACATCTGGCACTTCCTCGTGCTTCCACCGATGGCGGTCGCGCTGTCGATCGATCTGGTTGTTCGCGCTCTTCGCGGTTTTTGGAAACGCGCCCGCTCCAACGCCGCGCAACGGCCGCCGGACAAATCTCCCGCGCCGACCGCTCCGATTTTCTCCCGGCGTCATTTTCTCACCTCTCTCGGCATGACCGCCGTTCCCGCCGCCACCGTATCCCTGGCCGGCATCGCCATGATGCAACTCGGAAAATTCCGGATCAAGCCCTACGACCTGGCCGTCGCGGGCTGGCCCAGGGAATTGGATGGCTACACGATCACCATCGTCGCCGACGTTCACGCCGGAGCGTTCTCCACGCAAAAGATGCTCGACGACATCGCCGAAGCCACCAACAAATTGCGATCCGATCTGGTTCTCCTCGCCGGCGACTTGATCAATATTTCCCTGGCCGACCTTCCCAGCGCCCTGGACATGGTTCTTCGCATGGATGCGCGCGATGGGGTTTACATGATCCAGGGGAATCACGATTGCATTCAGGGCCCCGACCGTTTCAACCATGCCGTCCGCCGCCGCGGCGTAAAGCTCCTGGTCGATGACGTGGCCACGATCACCCCGGCGCACCGCGGCATGCCGTTTCAACTGCTCGGCACGCGCTGGACCAGCGAAGGATTCCGAAGCGAATCCGTCGCATACACCGCCGCGCTGCGCGATCCTTCGATATTCGCGATGATGCTCGCCCACCATCCGCACAGTTGGGACGTTGCCGCCGACTGCGGCGTGCCGCTGGTCATCTCCGGCCATACCCACGGCGGACAGATCATGCTCACCAAAGATATCGGCGCCGGTCCCCTGCGATTCAAGTATTGGTCGGGGAGATACGACAAGCCCAATTCCACGCTGATCGTTTCCAATGGCGTCGGCAACTGGTTCCCCCTGCGCGTCAACGCCCCGGCGGAAATCGCCCGCCTCACCCTGCATCCACGTCCCTGAACGCCAACGCCTTGCTGCAGGATTTATGCTTGTTTTGATATATTCCAGACACGACATTGGCGCATTATTTATTTGACGGGCGTTTCTAGGCTTGTTAGATTTTGGCGACAAAAGGGCACCAATTTGCGTCGCCTACCGTGATGGCGATGCAATTCATTTCGATTCGGGAGGTGTAAGATGGGCATCGGAGTCATTGGGCGACCATCTTTTTGCCGTTTTGTAACCAGCGTAGTTGTATCTGGATCGCTTTTGCTGATCGCCACACCGGCGGCAAAGGCCCAGGTTGTCATTACTCCCGGACCGGGCAACAGCTTCGACGCCCAGGATCAGGATCAGTACCACGCGCAGGTCGTTAACAATTGGTGTGCTATCGCGTCCATGGAAATGGAACTCGATGAACCGATGGTCACCGGCGCGAACGCGTTTGTCGGCAACCTGATCGGTCAGGGAGACACCGTTGCGCAAACCTACATTTACAACCTCATCCATGGCGCCGGCGGCTCGGCCTACAATCAGGCAATCAACAATGCCAGTCTTCTTCCCGGATTGAGTAATTATTCCTACTACAATCCCAATGCGCCCTATGGCTCCGGCTCGGATATTTTCGGCCTGCAATACGGTTTGAACGTGCTCAATGGAAATAACACCGGCGTTCCCGCATTGGGAACGGTCCCCAATCTGGGACCGGTGGGCACGGCTTACGCCTCTTTCAATGTTGCCAGCCTCGATTATGCCAGTCGCACCATCGCATCGGCCATCACGCAATTCCAAACCCCCGCTATCGTCGGGATGAACCCCAATCCATTCGGCATTCTCTACGGCCAGCTCAGCGGGCAGCACGCCATCAGCGTTTATGGCGTCACCACCGTCGGCAGCGCCGCCGCCATCAACGCCAATTACACCATCACGGGGTTCTACGTCCATGATCCCTGGACCGGCTATGCGATGGCCAATCTGGGCCAGGCCCAGGGTCTGGGCGAAAACACCTGGCTGCGATACGGGTTCGACGCGCCCAACCTCGCCACCAGCGCCACCGTCATTAATGTTCCAAACCAGGGTGGAGTGGTGCTTCCCGTCTTCGGCTGGGCGAATTATTTCACTCCGTCCTATCCCTCGCCCACGCCGTATACTCCCGTATTCAACAGCATCGGATATAAATTCGAAGTCGAGCCACAGGGTCCAATCAGCGTCGACACAGGTGACGGCGGAATATACAGCAGCCTGCCCTCAGTCGCACCGGAGCTTTCATCGCAGCTCAACGGCTCGCAAGCCGAAACCGACGCCGTCACCGATCTCACCGCCGACGATCTCAACACCGAGCCCGGATTCGAAGGCGGGGCGTTTGACACCCACGCCGCCGATCAAATGCTCATCCAAGACCCGCTCGATCCCTCGCTTCAGGGGGATTGGATCATTCCCTACGACGGTTCTGGCGGCGTCAATGACGTGACCGGCGCCGTCGCCGTCGATGAGGACACCGGATTGATCGACATGGCCACCTGGTTTGATCCCTCCGATCCCATTACGTCGATGACGCTGGCCCAAATCGACCAGCAATTCGAAGACCAGGTCGACGGCCCATATCCCGATGACGGCATCGTTCCTGAACCGGCATCGTTGATGTTGCTGCTGCCGGGGGTTGGGCTGCTGCTGCGCCGCCGCCGCGCTTGACGCGCGATCATTAACTGTGTTTACCGCAGCGGAAACACTCCACCTGGGCGGTTTTCGGCGTGCGGCGGCGACGATTTCTGATATTCGAGCCGGCGATTTCGGCCGTCAAGAAAATCGTAACCGATCATCCACTTCTTCATCCGTCAGCTCGATATCGCAATATGGATGATTTGCGCCCCCCGACCGTAAACAGTTACCGTGATCGTTGCACCCTTCGCCAGACTATCAAACCGGCGGCGAGACCCAGCAACTCCATCGCGCAAATCCACGGCGTCAGCGCCACTTCCCTTTTCTTCCACCGAAAATCAATCGGCCCATGATCCGTCGGCCAGATCACCTCTCCGCCGGAAATTTCCGCCAGCTTTCTCATCGCCGCATGATCGTTCCCCAAGGCGTCGAACTCCGCGGGATACCGCCCCGGCAGCGATGCGCGATCGATCGTTTCATCTCCTATCCGTAGCGTGCCGATCCGCGGATTCTCCGTCGCGGCGATGCTGGCCTCGTATCTCCCCGGCCCGGTTTGGCCCAATGGCACTTGCCCCAACCCCGCATCCTCCGCCAGCACCAGCCGGATCGTCAGACCATTGATGAATTGCCCCCGATCCACCGCTTCCACAACAACCTGAACCCGTCGGCCATTTTCCCAATGAACCGAAAACCGCGGATCGCGCGGCTTCTGCGCAATCCGCTCGGCCAGCAGTTCCACACGCGATTGATCCAACTCCCACGCCACCGCCGCCACACATCCGCTTCCAACCCGCCAATACCCGGCCATCGGCACTTCCGTATGATTGCGCATCGCGCTCGCCCATTGCTCGGCCTGTGGTTTCAGCCAGGTGCGATTCCAAACCGCCGCGGTTTCGCTTCCCAGCGATTTCGCTTCGTTTTCGAAGACGACCGTCACCGGCTCGCGCACGATCCGCGGCGCAAGGGCCGCCTGCGACAATTTCGCCATGGATCGGGACCACTGGCGCGGATCGAAGCTTTCAACGACATGCCCCCCCGTGGTGGCGCAGATTGCGCGAATGTTCTCCAGCGCGCTGCCGTGACCGATCGCCAGCACGTCGAGCCGGATTCTCTTGCGAACCAGAAGATCGGCCAATTCCTTCCGATGGTCCAATGTTGCATCGCAATCGGAAAGCAGCAGCAACTCCGTCGGCAACTTCCCGTTGGTATCCCCGGCGATCTGATTCAACGCCAATTCTAAATTCGTCGGCCCATGCGCAAACGCATCAGCCGGCGGCAGGGGGGTACGGGCGGCTTCGGCTGCGGTGGAAGCCTGGAGCCACCAGCGCACGGTGTCGGAGAACTGCCCGATCTCAACCGGATCGGCGGATGGAAGATTCGGCAGAAGATGAATCACCGCCCGCGCCGCCGTCTGCCAGCGAGAAATGCCTCCGCCGGCGTCCTGCGACATCGACCCGCTGCCATCGACCAGCAATATCCATCGCGTCGTCGGAGTCGGCGGAGAACTGGCCAGCGGGCTAAGCTCCTCGAATCTGCTGCCGTCATATTCTCCAGCCGCGAAAGCGTGGTCTCCGCCGACGATCAGCAGCGACCCGCCCAGGTCGCGCACGTATTGCATCAGGCAATCCATCTGCGACGGCGTGAAGCGATCCGCGGGCTGGTTCTCGACCACGATCACCGCCGGAGCGAGATAATCCTGCGGAAGATTGGACACGCGCTGTGGTTGCAGAGATTTCCAATCGCCGCGAGGGGAATTTTCGCCGATCCACCACTTTTCGCCGGCCGTTGGGGCCGCGACGCGCAACCACAGCGAATCGTTCTCCGGCCAAAGATCGCCGGGATTGAGCTTCGCCCCGGCAACGCCTGCGCCGCTGATCGGGCGATCGATCACCGTCGTGCCCGGATAGACCGGCGCCGTGGCCGCCCCGGTCGTGCCCTCAAAGGAAACGGCTCGCCGTGCGCCGGCGTTGGCGAGGGTTGCCGACAGCTCTCCGCCGCGCAACTCCAATTGCTGCACCGATGCGTCGGAGATGTTCTCCAATCCTTCATCAGCCACGATGTAAATCGGCGGCGAAGCGCTCGGCAGATCGAATTGCGCATCGCTGAACAGCACGATGGCATCCGCCGGTGCGGGCGTAAACCGGGTTTGATCGGTCGGCATTTCCGCCAGCGGATCGGATGGGTCAATCAGCAGATTCTGTCCCGCGAACGCGATCAACTGATAGTGGGAATTCCCAATCAGCTCCCGCAAGCGCCGGCGAAGGAAATCCGCGTTTCGAAACTTCGCCCCGCGCGTGCTGGGAGAAAGATCCACCATTACCGCGATGGTTTCCCGCTGGGCCCGATTCCACACCGGCCCACCCGCCGCCAGAGCCAACAGCAGAACGCCGGCCCCGAGAAGAAACCGGGATAAAATCGGAATATTGACTCGCCGAACGATGGCGATTCCCATCGCCACGATCGCTGCCGCTATTGCGGCGATCCCAAGCTGGGGCGAGGAAAAGGAAATCATTGCCGCGAAGGACATGAATCTGCATTATAATGCCGCACATGGTCCGATGTGCCCATACAATATGAAACCCGCTCAATCCACAACGATTCTCAGTGTTCGCAAGGACGGCCAGGTCGCCCTCGGCGGCGATGGCCAAGTCACGCTCGGCAACATCGTCGCCAAGCAGGACGCGATAAAGATTCGCCGCATCGGCAACGGAAAGGTTTTAACCGGATTCGCCGGCTCGGCTGCCGATGCGTTTGCGTTGCTTGAGCGCTTCGAGAAAAAATTGGCCGAACACCCCGACAACACCCGCCGCGCCGTGATCGAATTGGCCAAGGATTGGCGCACCGATCGGGTATTGCGCCGGCTGGAAGCGATGCTGGCCGTGGCGGATGCCAGCGTAAGCCTGATCGTCAGCGGCGCCGGCGACGTGATCGAGCCAACCGACGGCATCATCGGCATCGGCAGCGGCGGGGCGTTTGCCCTGGCCGCCGCCAAGGCCCTGGCGAGCCATTCAAATCTTTCAGCCAAACAGATCGTCGAGGAAGCGCTGAAGATCGCCGGGCAGATCTGCATTTACACGAATACCAACATCAAGGTTGAGTCGCTCTGATTGATCCATGAATAAAATCTCACGCAGAGGCGCGGAGGCGCAGAGAAATGCAAAACGATTCGAATTTCATCTTTCTTTCTCTGCGCCTCCGCGTCTCTGCGTGAGACCATTGAATTCGAGGGAAAAATGGCATCCGAATCGCCAACAGCTCGCGAAATCTGCGACGCATTTGTCTCCGCTGCGCGACACACGCTGTCCGAGGGAATGCGCAAAATCGAGCACTGCACGGAACAGCTTACCGACGATCAACTCTGGTGGCGGCCCCGGCCGGAGATGAACAGCATCGCCAATCTTCTCTTGCACCTTTCCGGCAATCTGCGCCAATGGATCGTCGCCGGCGTCGGCAACGCCGAGGACATCCGTAATCGCCCCATGGAATTCGCCGATCGCTCCCACCGGCCCAAAACCGAAATCCTGGATATCCTCGCAATCGTTGTTTCCGACGCGGATGACGACCTGGCCTGTTTGACGCCCGAGCACCTCTCGTCGCGACGGCGAATTCAAGGGTATGACACGACAGTGCTGGCCGCCATTGCCGACACGGTTGCACATTTCCGCGGCCACGTTCAGGAAATCATTCACATGACACGCCAGCAGCTTGGGGAGAAATACCGTTTCGATTTTGTGCCAAAAGGGAAAGAGCAGGAATCGGCCGGACCGTAGCCCCGGATGTACATCCGGGGCTTCCGCGAGGTTCAGGAAAGACACCAACCCCGCGTTACGTCCGCTCCCCCAATTCATAAAACCCCGTGGTATCCCGCTTGAGATAACCCTTCTCGGCCAGTTCTTCCCAAATCTCGCGGCCGAAGCCGGCCGGCGGTTGAATGGAAACCGTTTGCACCTTCCCCGTGCCGCTCAGCGGGCCGTGGCCAACTTTGGAGTCGTCGTCCAGCTTGGTCAGCTTCAACCGTTTCTTGAAGGCTTTGAGCGCTTTGCGAAGTTCTTCTTCCGTCGCGGGCATTTGTGGACTCCTCTCAAGGCGTGGAATTAGACTACAATTATCGGTCCATGCAACACCTGACCCCTCGCCAGATCGTTTCCGAATTGGATCACTACATCATCGGCCAGGCCGATGCCAAGCGGGCCGTCGCCGTGGCTATTCGAAACCGCTGGCGCCGCCAGCAGCTTCCCGAAGACCTGCGGCACGATATCTCGCCGAAGAACATCATCATGATCGGACCGACCGGCGTGGGCAAAACCGAAATCGCCCGCCGGCTCGCCGGACTCACGGGGGCGCCCTTCATCAAGGTCGAAGCCACGAAATTCACCGAGGTCGGATATCACGGCCGGGACGTCGATTCGATCATCCGCGATCTTCTCGACTCGGCCATCGCATTGGTCCGGCAGGAAATGACCGAAGCGGTTCACGAGCCGGCGTCCGTGCAGGTTGAAGAGCGGCTGCTCGATTATCTCCTCGGCGGCGAGCGCACCACTTCCTATGACGACGACGAAACCAAGGCCAAGCGCGCCCGCGTGCGCGAAAAGCTGCGCGAGCAGCTCACGGCCGGCGAATTGGAAGACCGGCCCATCGAGCTTCAGGTCGAGCAGCGGGCCACCGCCGTCGGCGTTCTCGGCCAGGCCGGGATGGAAATGGATATCGAGTTTCAGTCGATGCTGGAAAAAATGTTGCCGAGCCGGCGGGAGACCCGCCGTTTGCCCGTGTCCGAAGCCCGCAAAGTCCTGCTCGCACAGGAAGCGGACAAGCTCGTCGATCGCGAAAAAATTCATCGGCAGGCGATCGAGCGCGTCGAGCAGAGCGGCATCGTCTTCCTCGACGAGATCGACAAAATCTGCGGCACGGAATCCAAACATGGCCCGGATGTTTCCCGCCAAGGCGTGCAGCGTGATCTGTTGCCGATCGTCGAGGGTTCGACCGTCATCACCAAATACGGCCCGGTCAGGACGGACCACATCTTGTTCATCGCCGCCGGCGCATTTCACGCCAGCAAGCCGAGCGATCTGATGCCGGAATTGCAGGGGCGTTTCCCCATCCGCGTGGAGTTGCAAGACCTGACCAAGGATGATTTCGTCCGCATCCTGCACGAGCCCAAGCATTCGCTGACGCGGCAGCAGGTGGAGTTGCTCGGCGCCGAGGGCGTCTCGATTGAGTTCATGGATGATGCGATCGACGCGATGGCCCAGATCGCCTACGACCTGAATCGGCGCACGGAAAATATCGGCGCCCGCCGGCTCTACACGATTATCGAACGCGTCGTGGAAGCGATCAGTTTCGACGCGCCGGATTTGCCGGACAAGCGGATCAAAATCACGGCAGATTATGTCCGCGAGCGGCTTTCCAGCATCGTCATGGATGAGGATCTGAGCCGGTTTATTCTTTAGAGCCCTTCGTTTGAAGGGATCCGTGATTTAATTGGTGGATGGGGAGGCGTCCGCCGCGAATCAACAGAGCGCCGTTCACATCACGCAACCTCTCTCGTTGGGTTGGCATCAAAGACGAATGTCTTTCCAGATTTTTTAGAAATATCCTATTGAGATTGAGTCTCAGCCGCTATATATTCCCGCCCTAAGGAGACCGTATGAACGCACGACGACGTGGCCAGCATGGATTTACTCTTGTGGAACTGCTTGTCGTTATTGGAATTATAGCCGTATTGGTCGGAATACTGCTTCCGGCCCTCTCTCGGGCGCGGCAGCAGGCCATGCTCGTCCAATGCCAAAGCAACATGCGGCAATGGGGCATCGGTTTGCAGATGTACGTCGATGAAAACAGCGGCGAGTTGCCGCTGCGCGTGCCGGATGGAACCGCAACCGAATATTTCGGCCCAAGCTTGGCCAATCCTATTCCAGGTTATCCATCCGGCTTGGATGACATGTCACTCTATTTCAACGCGATCCCATCAAGGATGGGCGGCAAGAGCTATTACCAATTGCTCGTGGACGACATGAAGGGAACCAACCCGCTTCCGGCCGCGGGGTCCAACAACATTTTCACGTGCCCGGCGGTCCAGTCGGCCGTGCCGGGTACCGGGGATGTGCTCTATCCGAGCAACCCCAACTTCTACGCTCTTTACGGCACGGATTCGACCGGCGTTCTCATGCCGGCGAACACGCCGACGCTCTTTAAGGCGGACATTAGCTATTGCTACAACACCAGCTTGATGAACCCGCCCGCGGCCACAATCGCCAATCCCAATCCGCCACTGGTCCTCAGCGCGAAGATGTCGCAGCTGCGGCCCGCATCCGCGGTCGTGGTGCTCACGGAAAAAATCTCCGCGCCCGGCGAGTACCTCGATCCATCTATTCAGGCTTGGGCGAAAAACAACGGGTTTCTCGGCAGCAACATCAACAGCACGATGGGCTACACCGGGAAAATCTCGCAGTTGAAAGCCAATTGGAAAACCTTCGCGGCAATGCACAACGGCGGCGGAAACCTTCTCTTCGCCGACGGCCACGTTAGTTATTACAAGTGGACCGACGTTCAGCTTTTCGCCAAGCCCAATCCGGTTCCTTCCTCCAAGCCCGCCGTCGAATACGGCGACAATTACAACGCCAACCGGCCCGACATCATCTGGTGTCCCTGGGGGCCGACGAATTAATAGGTTGCCCCGTATCCGGGCGGATGCTATCTCAGAGATATGGACATTCGCTTTGCGAAGGCGCACGACGTTGAGGCCGTGCTGCCGATGGTCGTCAAAATCTGCGCCCTTCACGAGGCGTGGGATCCTGCCAAGTACGGTTATCGTCCGCATCCCGAGGAGGGATATCGCCGCTGGTTGACGAAGCGCGCCGATGACCCGCGAAGCGTTTTCATCGTCGCTCAGCGCGAGCAGCGGATCGTCGCTTATCTCGTCGGCACCGTTGAAGCGGAGATTCCAATTTACCGCGTGAAAGAGTTCGGCTTCATTCACGATCTGTGGGTGGAGGAGGAATATCGCCACGAGGGCATCGCTCGCCAGATGGTGATGCTGGCAATTGAGCGGTTCAAAGAGATGGGCGTGCCGCAGATTCGGCTCGATACCGTCCTGGCCAACGACCCGGCCCGAAAGCTATTCGCATCCTGCGGATTTCGCATCAGCGTGATGGAGATGCTCATCGAACTCTGATCCGAGGCATTTCGCGCGGCGCGGCGGCTTCAGCCGCAGGGTCTGGACGAGCATTCCCCACGTTGACTGTTTCCCGTCGGGGGGCGCAAATCATCTATATTGCGATATCGGGCTGACGGATGAAGAACAAGACGATGATCGGTTACGGTTTTCTTGACGGCCGAAATCGCCGGCTCGTATATCAGAAATCGCTGCCGCCGCGAACGCCGTTGGCTTGCCCGTTGACGTTCCAGCCAGCCGTCGGCGGACCAGAGGCGGAGTCGCCGCGTTCCGCGGCCAGTTCAGCGGAGTTTCGAACTCAAGTTCGACCTCAACCGTCCTTCGCAGCCCCACTCGTCCGACCTCCGCCTGAACATCCAGCGGTGATGACCACCGACGCATCGTGTGCCGGCTCCTGTGGCAACCAACAGGAGGTCGGGCAAGCGGCGGTGAAGGACGGTTGAGGTCGAGCACGTGCTCGAAACTCCGCCACACCTGCCGCCGCAGGCGGCGACTCTGCTCTTCGTCCGCAAACGGTTTGCCGGAACATTGTCAGGCG
>DATAWP010000069.1:0-39012 GCA_036267155.1 Tepidisphaeraceae bacterium | reverse complement strand
GGTGATGGTGACGAGGAACGAATAGTTTCCCGCGCCGAAGAAGGTGGCGATGGTGCTGGCGGCGGCGTTGGTGCCGTTGACGCTGTAAGTGGGAGCGGCAACACCGTTGGGCACGGAGGTAGCCGACCAGGTGTAATTCAGTCCGGCTCCCGAGCCGTTTTCGGAGCCGGCGGCGGTGAGATTCGTGGTGGTTCCGGTGACGGGATTGGGATCGGCCGCCGCAGCCTGGGTGACGGTGGGGCCGGTTTGCGGCGTGAGACTGATCACCATCATTGTGTAGTCGGGCACCGCATAGCTGAAACTGTCTCCGCTGATGGAGAGGGCGGTATTGAAGTTGGTAAGTGAAGCCAGGTTGGTCGCCGAATTGGCTTGAGCATCATCTTCGGCAACGCCGTATTCCCAGATTTGGGCCTGGCCGCTCGCGGTGAAACCGGAGAGATCAAACTGCTCCGTCAAGGTTGAATCGGGCTGATTATTCGGCGCCGCGGTGGAATTGGAATCGGGGGTCTTGTTGACGATCAGCAGATCAAGATCGCCGTTGGCTTCCAGGATGGCATAGACATCCATGCTCGTTTCATTGTCTTCGCTGGAAGCCACAACAGTGCCGTCCGGAAGAGCGACCTTCGAGGCCAATTCGATGGCGAAATAATCCGGGGTTGGCTCGTTGAGTTCCTCGCCCGTGGTACCGCTGCCGCCGCCGGAGCCGAGGATGCCGTAGTCACCGTATTTTCTCCAGCCGTAGAGACTGGTCGAGTTATTATTTGTTTTAAGCGGTCCGTTGTGGAGATCCCACAGCCAGACTCCATCGTAGCCGCCGAGACCGTCGGTTCCGGTGGTCTCCAGAACGCTGCCCAATGCATCAGCGACGAAAAGCCCGTTGACCAGGCTCGTCGATTGTTTGCCGGGATTTGAGGAAATGGAATTCACTTCATCGGCCAGGAGTTGAACGTTTTGGCCCGGGAGATATTCGGCAAACAGCGCGTCATAATCGTCGGCGCGCAATGTCCAATTGTAGGGGTTTGTCGAATTCGTATAGGAGCTTAGGCCTGTGATGTTAGCATTTGGAGCAGAGTTGGAAACCGCAAGAAGGCCGGAATCGGATTCGAATCCCTTTGAGGAGTTGGTATACCAGTGATCGGCGATGAAACCGAGGGTTAGCCCCTGAATGGCCGATTGCTGAAGAACGTCGACGATCCAGTCATTGAAACTGCCGTCCACGGCCTGGCTGTCGATGCCGATGGAGATTGGCGTCGCACCCGCTTCCATCCCATCACTGAGAATGGCGTTGATTTCAGTTTCGAATTGTTTCGAGAAAGAAACAAGGGTTGTCGGATCGTGCGCCGCGCGGCTGTCGCCGGCGGGCATGGGCAAAGTGTCGGACGAAACTCCATGTTCGTCGGTTTCCCAACTGCCGTAAATCTCATTACCGATCTCAAAGTCCTGAAAGTTGAACGCCGCGGCGTGGTTGGCGCCCATGCTGCTGCTGTTGACGGTGGTGCCGGCGCGCAGACTGGCCCAGTAGCCGACCGTGTCCCAATTCACGGACACCCACGCGCTGCCATTCCACTGCTCTCCATTGCCGATGGAATAAGTATCCGTCGGCGAACCGTTCAGATACGCCCAGAGCGCCACCGCTTCCTGCGGGCTTCCCTCGCCATAGTCAACCGTGACGATTCCCGTGGCGCCGAGGTTGGCGACGTAGTCGGCCATCTGGCCGATGGATTCGCTGTTGCTCGTGGAATTAAAGTGCCAGGTATCCGCGGTCGATCCACCACCGATGCGGACGGCGTCGATGCCGGCGGCCTCGGACAAACTCAGTGTCTGCGATGTGCTCAGTTGTCCATCCCAAGGGGCGGTATTTATGCCGAGCAGATCGGACGGAACATCACGAACGATTGTCGTCGCGTTGACGGTTGCGACCGACAACAGCGTACGCGTCTCCAATTGCTCGACAGAACAAATTGATCGAAGAATGTCGGCCTGACGCCGACCCCGGGGGGAGGATTTACGCGACATATATCCTCTATCCTCGTCGTGTGGGGCGGACACGGCTCAATGGCGTCTTTTTTCGCGGCGGTTCCTGGAACGTGACGCCGGCAGCCATCCGAATTGCCCTCATCCGCCAGCCCAAAACCCCCAAAACTTGCCGTGTCAAGACGATGCATCCACTCCCGACTCATCGTTATCACAACAATAATTCAAGGGGTTTATATCCGGCCCCCCAACAAAAGGCAACAAATATATGCCGGATTCATATATATGATGAGCTTTTAGCAACCTTCGGGGATCGCCTTCCGCAGCCGCCCCATTCTCGATCGTTACGACTCCAGCCTCATTCGGCGCGGTCATAACCGCCCCTTGTTCGGAGACGCCCTCAACGCGCTTTCCCGAGCAGATGAAACCACGCTGCCGTCAGCTGACAAGAGGGAGGCGCATTTCAACCGCTTCGGAGCCAAAGGGTGAACTCGATGTTGCCCGCCGGCGATATGCTGAGCCCAACGGGACAATTTACGCCATTCGGTATCCTCTACTGCGTCCGCCAAATTGGAGCCTAATCGCCCCATCATTTTGTCGCCGTGAACGCACGATGGCTCTGAATTACCGGCCATTTTGGTAGAATTAAAATACCGTAAGATATTATTTAACAATGTGATACATCAATACGAAATCACATAACGATCACTTCATATGCCGCTCCACAATTCGAAATTCGCTGCCGATACACGGCGCGGGTTATGAGGTATAATTCGCACAGAATAATGTTGACTATAACAGCAATTCATATATATTAACCCCCGATCACATGACCCGTTTACGCTTTCAAGCGAGCCAGAAGCGAATTGCCGAACAGGCTGGAGTGTCGCAATCGACGGTATCACTTGTCTTATCTGGCCGCAGAGTCAACTCGGATGAAACCAGTCAGCGCGTTCTGCGAGCCGCCGAACGCCTGAAATACCGTCCGAACCTGCTGGTCCAAGGAATTCAGACAGGAAAAACACGAATGATTGGCGTAATGATGCCGCCGTTCGATTTCTACTGGTCAGAGGTTCTCTACGGGATTCACGACGTGCTGACTCTCGCCGATCACGTGCCGATTACGCTCTGGACTGTGCATACCGGTCCGACGCCGCGGCGCCGGAACGGTCCCGGCGGCGACGAGCTGGATCAAATCCACCGGCTCGTGGATCGCAGAGTGGACGGGGTGATTCTTTGGCCGTCGTTTGCCCAATTATTCGTCGAACACGTGCACGAGTTTTCATCCCGAAATCTTCCGGTCGTAACGATCGACCACCAGCTTCCGCCGGAATTCAATTCGGATTTTGTGGGAAGCGACGAGGCGTCCGGCGGACGCATGGTGGCCGAGCATTTGTATGCCCTGGGCCATCGACGATTCGGTCATTTGGCCGCCCCCTCTATTGCCACCTGGGCATTGGCCCGGCGCAGGTCGTTTGAAGATGCGATCAATGGTATGCCCGGAGCGAGCGTCATTACCCTTCAGGCGCCGCCCGGGGAAACAGGCCTTGGGATTGGCCCGGCGAGAGAAATGCTCTCCCGGCCTGATCGTCCCACGGCAGTCTTTGCCGCCAGCGACTGGTACGCCAAGACAGTCTATGAGGCCGCCAGGGAACTCGATTTGAATATTCCGGACGATTTGTCAGTGGTGGGCTTCTCCGATGACGGCTTTGCCGTGGAGATGTCGCCGCAACTGACAACGGTGCGCCAGCCGGCGTACGAAATCGGCCGACGCGCCGCCGAAGTGGTCTTGGGCCGATCGATGGGCTCAATCCGTGATCGAGGCCGCCATGAAGAACTGCCGGTGAGCCTCATCGTCCGGGCATCCAGCAAAGAGCCAAGAGGGAATGATGCTGTCATTGGGCATCAAAAAGGAGGTGGCGATTAGAACAACATCGCGATGCTTTGCGCAAGCTCAAAAGTGTTCATCTCCACGAAGAACGTGGGCTATTTGAGATTTCAGCGCTTGAGCGCACTTCTGGGGACGGGCGTTCCTTCCTCTGCTCGAGTGCTGAGCGATTCCTATAACGAGACGTGACAAGGCGTTTCGGAGGAGAGTAATCATGCTAAGAGACAAATTGCGTCGGATCGGCCTTATTGCGGCGCCTCCGGCGGCATTCACATTAATGGCTGCGTCGTCATTGATGGCGGACAACTACCCTTATTACAATACGTTCGATACCTCCAGCACGGTTTCGACCGTGGGCAACTATAATCCGCCGCCAATCATCACCCGGTTTGATTATGGCACCGGCAACCCCATCAACGCCGGACAGAACGCGACGGCTTGGAGCAGCGTCGATAACACCGCGGTGGACGGCAGCGGCGGGTCGATCATGCAATCCCTTACGTTTTCCAATTCCCCCATTGCACAGAACGGCGCGTTCACTTTGGATATCGAGAATTCCGATGCGAACGCGATCGTGGGCGCGACGGATATCTCGTTTTATATCATGCTGGCATCGGGGTCGGCCTACAGCACCCAAGTCGGCGGCCCAGGCGCAAGCAGCGGATATTTCCAAGTCGCCGTCCGAGGCGCGGGGTATAGCTTTACCAATACCGGCGACGTGTTCGTGGGCACAAACCCAGGTAATGCCACCGATCAAGGCGGCAGTGGCTGGAACTTCGGGGACCCCACATACAGCGGCACATCAGATCAGGGGACCTGGGAATATGTCAATATCCCGCTGACCAGTGCTGACAATGTCATCCGCGGCCTGACGTTCCAGGATTATGACGATGACGCCACCGGCGGACGAAAGATCACCGGGACCGTCACGTGGTACATCGATGACCTGTCGATTACCGCGGCGGTGCCTGAGCCCGCCACGCTGAGTCTGCTGGGTCTGGCTGTGCCAGCCCTGTTGGCTCGCCGACGCAGAAAAGCGTAAGCAGTTTTTGCTGCAACGCGTCACTTGAAGTGAACCGATGCCACGGCGATGTCCTCGCCTTGGCATCTTTCATTTTTTCCCCAGCAGTGCGGCGCGGTGCCGCGGCGGCTGGTCATTTCGAGATTCGCCGGATGTCGATGGTGCCGTCGGGCTGGGGCTTCACCTTAAACCGCCCCCCTTTCTGCAACAACGCCCGAAGCTGCTGATGTTCTTGAAACCACCGCTCGGCCGTGGGATCCGCGCCCCTTCCAGATGCGCCCGAACTCGACGCCGGACCGCCCGCTTTCTCCCGCTCGCTTCGCCGCCTCTCGTTTATCTCCAGCGGCTCCAATTCTTCAATGAAAAGTGAAGCGGCCCCACGAAACCGCAGATATTCGTTCGAATCCAGCCGCCCGGCTCGCAAATCCCGATCGATCTCGTCCAACCAGGGGTCTCCCGTCCCCGCATCGTCCGGCTGGTGATGATAATGCGCATTAGACAAATGCCGCGTCGCCCGGGCCGGATCGGACATCGCCAATCCCAGCTCCGCCGCCTTGGCCTGCCCATAGCTCAGCGGTTCCCGCATGAACAGGTCATAATCGAACTGGCACACCGACACGTCGCGGGCAAAATAGTGGATCATCAGCAGACGACTCGCAAAAGATCGCCGCCAGCGGTGCAGCCGCGGCCCCGTGATTGCGAGCGTCGATTTCAGAATCGCCGACGCGCTGCGCACCGCCAGCACGGTCTTGATTGCATATCCCATCTCCGTGAGCACGGCTCTCCACAGTGGAAACGTAAAACAAATGCGCGGATCTTTCGCTCCCACGACTGGGCGATCCCCAAATTCATCCAGAAGCTTTTTTCGCAGCGATTCGCCGAGTTCCGCGGCCTGCGGGCGACGAAAATCATCTTCGAGCGGCAAAAAATCATCGTCCAGCTTGAACCGATTCAAGGTCTTGACGACGCGATCGTTGAACTCGTTGACCCATTGCAACTCGTAGAAAATAGGATTGTGCTTGAACTTCGTCGCGTCGACAAAACGGGCCGGATCGCCGAAATAGACGCCGAGGTGATCGAGGAATTGGGCAATGGACGATGTGCCGCTACGAGGCATCCCAAGGATCAAAAAGAAGGTCCTTGGCGTGTCTGCCATCATTTACCCAGATAACAGGAAGCAGCGGCCACCCCGAACGAACCACAACCACGCCCAAAGCGGGTGAAGGGGGTCGAACCCT
This sequence comes from Tepidisphaeraceae bacterium, assembly GCA_036267155.1. Taxonomy (GTDB): domain Bacteria; phylum Planctomycetota; class Phycisphaerae; order Tepidisphaerales; family Tepidisphaeraceae; genus PALSA-1353. The sequence continues at coordinate 32,891 of DATAWP010000069.1, read as the reverse complement.
CGACATTCACGTTGGCAACGTGACGCTCTACCACTGAGCTACACCCGCGAATCAATCCAAAGTCTATAAATCGCCTCTTACCTTTTCAAGCCGGAGCTTTGAAGCCCCGGCTTGCCAGGGCATTGGGGGCATATCGGCTCACAGCCCCACCGTATTAAATCCGCCGTCCACATAAATGTTCTCGCCCGTTACTCCGCTGGACAGATCGCTCAGAAGATACAACGCCGTCTTGCCGACCTCTTCACCGTCGATGTTGCGATTCAATGGAGCTTTCTTTTCGACGTGCGCGAACATCTCATCGATCCCCCCCACCGCCATGGCCGACAGCGTCCGGACCGGGCCGGCCGAGATCGTGTTCACTCGAATCTTTTTGGGGCCTAAATCGAACGCCAGATAACGGGCCGTCGCCTCGAGCGCCGCCTTGGCCACGCCCATGACGTTGTAACCGGGAATCACTTTCTCTCCGCCGAGGTAGGTCAGTGCAATCACCGATCCTCCTTCCGGCATCAGCGGCGCCGCCGCCCGCGTCAGGGCCAGCAGGCTGTACGCGCTGATGTCCAGGGCCTGCCCAAAGACGCTCCGCGGCGTGGACGTGAAGTTGCCGTATTCTTTTTTCAAATACGTCCGATCCGCAAACGCCAGCGAATGAACCAGAAAGTCGATCTTGCCAAATCGGTCCTTGGCCGCCGCGAAGAACCTTTCGATCTGATCGTCCTTGGCCACGTCGATCGGATGAAGCCATTCATCGGGAAATCCCATTTCCGCCATCGCCTTGCGCACGCGCCGCTCGGATTTCTCCGGATTGTCCATCGGCAGAAATCCAAATCCGCACTCGGCGCCATTTTTCACCGCGCTGTGCGCGATATGGGCAGCGATGCTTCGGTCGTTCGCGATGTTGAGGATCAATCCCTTTTTTCCGGCCAGCAGGCTCATGAGGTTTCTCCAAATGCCAATTGCAACCATTCGGCGATCATTTCGCCCAGCTTATTGGCTAACCAATTCCGGTCAACTATCCGGGTGCCGCTGGATTGTCGAGCATCCCCCTCATCGCCGATATACATGTGGCATGATGTCAGCAAATTCGACACGTCCGGTTCGCAAAGCGGTGGTCCCCGCGGCGGGATTGGGGACCCGACATTTCCCCGCTTCCCATGCGGTGAAGAAAGAATTGTTCCCCATCGTCGGGCCCGATGGCATTGCCCGGGCCCTGATTCACTATCATCTGCTGGAACTGGCAGCGGCCGGCATCGAGCAGATCTGCATCATCGTCCAGAGCGGCGAGGACAAGCTGATCCGCTCGTATCTTGACGGACCGGACGCCGCATACCTGAAGCGTCTCGAGAAACATCCCGCCCTTCTGGCCGAGGTCCAGCGGATGCGCGACCTGTCCGAGCGCGTCTGTTTCGCCGTTCAGCATCAGCAGGAAGGATACGGCCACGCCGTCTATCAGACCAAATCCTTCGCCGGCGATGAGATGGTGCTGTTATGCCTGGGTGATCATCTTTTCCGCAGCCGGCCGGTGTCCCCCTACCGCCGGCTCGCCGAGATGTCCGCAATGTCCGGCGGAAAAAGCGTCTCGGCCGTCAATCGGATCGGGCCGGATGAATTGAAAGGTTTCGGAACCATCGCCGGGAAAAGACGCATCGGCACTCCCGAGTTGATCGATGTATCGCTCATTATCGAAAAGCCCAGCGCCGCCCTCGCCCGGCAAAAACTGCGCGTCGATGGACTCGGCCCCGACGAATTCCTCGGTTGGTTCGGCATGCACCTGCTTTCTCCGTCGATCTACGAAATCTTGGAAGAAATGATCCGCAACGACCTGCGCGACGGCGGTGAATTTCAATTGACGCGGGCACAGGAACTCCAGCGGCAACGTGAAGGATATCTAGCGGTCGAAATGACCGAAGCCAGGCGCTTTGACTTTGGTACCCCCAACGACCTCGTGCGAAGTATTCAGGCATTCAGCCTGCCCAGCTAAAAACCGGATCATCCGCGAATCGTTTTTATTCGCAAAATCACGGCAAGCGATTGCTGAAATCTTGATCGCCTTAACTTCTTTTTTTATAGATGTTTAACGATATTTCGCCTTCCTCCACGGCAATTCGGCATAGCCAGGATTTAATAATCATTCCATTTTTTGTTTGACTTTCCGTCATAGGAGATTAAATTTGCGACGTAGCAGCAAGCGGTTGCTGCAAACGACGCGAGGATGAGAACACCTCGGCCGTTCCAATCAAATCTCAGGGGCACGGACCCCGCCATTCGGCAAACCCGGAGGAGGTTGAAAATGTTCGAGAAAATGGTCGAATCAACGAGTTCGTCGCGCGGCGCCAAAGGGCTGAAATGCCTGATGGGCGTTGCTGCTGGCGTTGCGATGTTTTCGCTGCACCCCAGCCATGTTCAAGCACAGGCTGTCACGCTTTTCACCACGGCTGACGACTGGTCGCAGTGGAGCAACAACGGCGATTCAACGAACAGCGAAAGCGCTGTTGCAGTCTCGTCTCCTGACGCTGATGGAGTCTCGACACCTAATGCCGTCGGTAGCCCCGACGCCGGCGCCACGCCGGCCGCTGCTACTGGCTTTACTAACGCCGACGCGGGTCCGGGCAATGCCAGCGCCAATGGCCCTGGCGCCCTGTCGGTCAGTTTGAACAGCGGCACTTACGACTACGTATATAGCCAGAGCTTCACCGTTGGTGGCTCTGATCCCAATGCCACTGCATTCTTCACAGATCTGCAAAACGGTCAGACTGCCTACGGCGGCGCCGGGACGTTGAAGCTGACCTACACCGTTCCGACGCCACAGGCTGGCGGCACCTACTTCAATTTGGGTATCGTCTTCAACTACGGCGACTACGGTAGCACCGGCCCGTTCGCAGGCCACTATTATTTCGACCAGAACGGCACCGATGAAAACACGGTGAGCGACGGTGTAATAGATGGGCAGACTTGGTTCACGACCACCATTCCTTACACCGTTTCAAACTCCGCGTTGCTTCTGACTGATACCAGCGGGAGCACATACTTCCAGATTGGTCTCATCATAAACTCGAACGACGACTCCACCGGCGCGAGTAAATCCCCATATGCGCCCGTGGGCTTCTACGTGGATAACCTCCAGATCACCTCCGTTCCGGAGCCCGCGTCGATGGGATTGTTAGGCGCCGGGTTGTCGATGCTGGCTGTGCGTCGTCGGCGTCATGCATAAATCCGAGGAAGGTATGTAGTTCTGCCTCCTCACCTCCATTTGCCGAATATCAGCGGGCGAGTCTCATAAAGGCTCGCCCGCTGCCTTGCGCCAAGTGTGATTCCGGTTCAGGCGATTAAAGCAGGCCTTCAGGCGGCTATTGCCGATTTGCCCACGACTTGGATAATGGCAAATTCCGCGTTCTTTGTTGTAAATGAGGCACCGCGAATGAAATTCAGTCATGGAGTCTGGAAATGGGCCGAGGGAATTAGCCCGACCTGCGTGCGGCGAGTCACCGAATACCGGCTCGACCGCGACGCACTATGGGTGGCGGCCGTCGATCGCAACAGCGACGACCCATCCGACAAGTTCGAGGGGCTGATCCTGCAACTGCACATCACTTCCCCCATGGCGGATGTGATTCGCGTTCGCGTCGTTCATCATTGCCCGGACCCGCGCACAGCGGTCAAAGCGGAATTGGACTACTCCCTGGCCGCCTCTCACGTTCGCATCGAAGACTTGGGCGATGAACTGGTCTTCGCCAGCGGAAAACTGTCGCTTCGAATCGGCAAAAAGAATGGCCATCTTCATTTTGAGGATGGCGGAACGCCCATCACCGCATCCGAAGGCGACATGCTAGGCCAAATGACCAACGCCACCGGCGATGCGTGGCTGATGCAGCGATTGCGGCTCGCCGTCGGCGAGTGTCTTTACGGCCTCGGCGAACGCTTCGGCCCCGTCGTCAAGAACGGCCAGAGCGTTTCCATCTGGAACGAGGACGGCGGAACCGACAGCGAGTTGGCATATAAAAATATTCCGTTTGTGATTTCAAACCGGGGATACGGAATCCTGGTGAACTCGACGGGCCGGGTTGATTTCGAAATCTGCACCGAACGCGTCTCGCAGATTCAGTTCAGCGTCGCCGAGCAGGAGTTGGATTATTACGTATTCCGCGGCCCAAGCCCCAAGGAAGTGCTGGAAAAGTACACCCGCCTCAGCGGCCGGCCCGCCCTTCCGCCGCCCTGGTCCTGGGGATTGTGGCTCAGCACCTCATTCACCACCAGGTACGACGAGAAAACCGTCAACGAATTCATTGACGGCATGGCTCAGCGCCAGATTCCCCTGAGCGTTTTCCATTTTGACTGCTTCTGGATGAAAGAGCGGCACTGGTGCAATTTTCAGTGGGATCGCAAGGCCTTTCCCGATCCCGAGGGAATGCTCAAACGCCTCAAGGCCAAGGGGCTGAAGATCTGCCTCTGGATCAACCCTTACATCTCGCAGCTTTCGGAGCTTTTCGACGAAGGCGCCAGGGCCGGCTATTTTCTGAAGCGGCCCGACGGCTCGGTTTTCCAACGCGACGCCTGGCAGCCGGGCATGGCTCTGGTCGATTTCACCAACCCCAAAGCCGCGACCTGGTACTGTCAGAAATTGCAAAAACTCCTGGATATGGGCGTGGATGCCTTCAAGACCGATTTCGCGGAATTCATTCCGGTGGATGTCGTTTATCACGACGGGGCCGATCCGGCCCTGATGCACAACCACTACACCTATCTCTACAACAAGGCGGTTTTCGAGTTGCTCGAAAAACATCACGGCAAAGGCAATGCCGTGGTCTTCGCGCGCTCCGCCAATATCGGAAGCCAGAAATTCCCCGTCCATTGGGGCGGCGACAATGAGGGAACTTTCGAATCCATGGCCGAGACCCTGCGCGGTGGGTTGAGCTTCTGTCTTTCCGGAGCCGCCTTTTGGAGCCATGACATCGGCGGATTTTCGCGCACCGCCGATCCCGCCCTCTACAAACGCTGGGCCGCGTTCGGATTGCTCAGCACCCACAGCCGGCTGCATGGGTCAAGCTCCTACCGCGTCCCCTGGCTCTTCGACGAAGAATCGGTGGAAGTCGTTCGCTATTTCACGCAGTTGAAAAACAAGCTCTTCCCCTACCTCTTCTCGGCCGCGCACGATGCCGTCGAGCACGGCTGGCCCGTCATGCGCGCCATGTTCCTCGAATTCCCCGACGATCCCGCCGTTGCGTATCTGGATCGCCAATACATGCTCGGCCCGTCCCTGCTCGTGGCGCCCGTGTTCCGCGCGGACAACGTCGCCGAGTATTATCTGCCCAGGGGAAAATGGACGAATTTCCTCACCGGAAAACTGATGACCGGCGGGCGATGGGTCACGGAAAAGGTGGACTTTCTGCACATTCCCCTGTTCGTTCGCGAAAATAGCATCATCCCCGTTTCCGGCAACGAAAGTTCCCCCGCGTGGGGAATGAAAGATGAACTGTTGTTGCGCCTGTTCCAGATTGCCGACGGCGCGGAGATTGCCCTGCGGCTGGCCGCCTCCGACGGCGGCGGAACGACGCGATTGGTCTGCAAACGGCACGGACAAAAGATCACACTCAGCGGCGACGGCCGGGCAAAAAAAGTGCGGCTCCTGATCCATTCCGCGCAGGCCGCTTCCGAAATCAGCAACGGCCGATTGTTGAATCATCTTCCCGATGGATTGCTGCTGGAATGGACCGACACGGCTGAGCCGACCAGTTTCGTCGTCAGCACCGCCGAAACTCTGCCGATCGAGCGTTCCGCCCTGACAACGCCGGTTCTAAAATAGGATGTGGCGTTTTCAATTCCCCCAAGAAGCCGCGGGATGGCGATCCTGCGCGGGATTCCCGCTCAAGCCGGCAATCTCTCCAATTCCTCCCCGAGCGCGTCCATCAACGGCCGCAGCGTTTTCTGCGAAAAATCAAAAACGATCCCCGCCGCCGCGAAAAGCTGCGGCAGCGGCCGGGTGCCGCCCAGCGCCAAGGCCGCCCGGTAGTTCGCCAGCGCCTGATGCGGGTCCTGACGGGCTTTCATCCACAATTGCAGCGCCCCGAGCTGCGCGATGCCGTACTCAACATAATAGAACGGCGCGTGAAACAGATGCCCTTGCCGTTGCCAGAGCGATTCGCGCACCGCTTCCCATCCGCTCCAGTCCACGATGCCGCCGAATCGGTTCAGCAGTTCCATCCATTTCGCCTGCCGCTCGTCGCGGCGATGTCCGGCATGCGTGTAGAGCCAGTGCTGGAACGAATCGATGATCGCCATCCACGGAAAGAATTGAATGATCCCCTCGATTAATTTCCGCTTGGCCCGCGCGGTGTCGGCTTCGTCGTAGAAGACGCCCAGATGCTCGCTGCCCAGCAGTTCCATCGACATGCTCGCGACTTCGCAGAATTCCATCGGCGCGGAGCGAAGAAATACCAAATCCTCCCTGGCCGCGGCCAGGTGATGGAACGCGTGCCCCCCTTCGTGCAGCAGCGTTTCCACATCGCGCTGCATCCCGGCGGCGTTCATGAAAATGAACGGCTGGCGCGATTCCTCCAGCGGCATGAGATAGCCGCCCGGCTGTTTTCCCTTGCGGCTTTGCAAATCCAGATTCCCATGCTGGCGAAGCTGATCGAAATCCGCCGCCAGCGCCGGTGACAGGCGATTGAAAATCTCCCGGGTCTTCTGCACGAAAACATCGATATTGTTCTGATCGAACGGCCGCAGCGCCGGTCTGCCCTTGACGTCGACCGCGGAGTCCCACGGCCGGATGGTTGAAAGCCCCAACTCCCCCGCTCGTTGCCGGTCCAGCCGCCGCACCATCGGCACGCAGATCTCCGCGATCGCATCGGCAAAACGCAGACAATCTTCCGGCGTGTAATCGAAGCGCTTGTTTGCCTTCCACTGATACGCGCGGTAATCGCTGAGCCCCGCGTTCTGCGCGATCTTCTGCCGTAGCGGCAACAGCGCCTCGAAAATCAACTCGATCGCCTCGCGGTCCACCAGCCGCCGACACGAACTCGATTCCCATGCCTCCTTTCGCGCCCCCGGTTCGGGGTCTTCCAGATAGCGCGCGATCTGCTGCATCGTCAATTCCTGGCCCCTGAAATCTACCGTCATCCGGCCATTGATCTGGTCGTACTCCGTCACCCTCCGCGTGATTTCAGTTTCAATCGGCACGTTCTCCTCGCGGAAGATCTCCACCTCCGCCTGCCATCGCCGATCCAGCACGTCGAAACGCTTGCGCTCCAGCTTCTGCCGCAACGGCGAGTCCAAATATTTCTTCTGAAGCGCGAAGGCCAACGGCTTGGCACGCGGCTCCACCTCTTCGACAAACTGTAAAAATCTCTTCTTGATCTCCTCGTCATCCGTATGACAGCTCTTGTCGATGTATCGCCGGCACCCGTATTCATCGACCGTCGACGCCAGCTCCGAAAAATCTTCCAGCCAATCCTTCAGTTCCTGAACATTTCCGATTTTCCGGTCCAGCAGTTCGCGGTAGAGCTTTTCCAGTTTTGAAAAATCGGACGGGTCCAGATCGGGCGGCACAAATCGGCGGGCGGGCGCATTTGCGGGCATCTCAACTTCCTTTACATTGAGGCGGTGAACACTACTGAATTGTCTCGGGCGGGGCAACAGCCGGCGATTGAAATGCACGGCGTCGGCGTGATGCGCGACGGACGTTGGATTCTGCGCAACGTCGATTGGACCGTTCCCGCCGGTTCGCTGTCGGCCATCCTCGGCCCCAACGGCAGCGGAAAAAGCACCCTCGCTCGCATCGCCGCGTGCCATCTCTGGCCCACCGCCGGCGACTGCACGATCCTCGGCGGCCGGTTTGGCCACGCCAATCTCCCCGAGCTTCGCCGCCGCATTCGTCTCGTGCAGGCCGCCGGGCCGTATGATGTCGATCCCGCCCTGACCGCGCGCGAGGTCGTCCTCACCGGATATTTCGGAAGCATCGGACTCTATCAAGAAGCGGACCATGCGATGAACGATCAGGCCGACCGCCTCCTTCGGCGGGTGGGGCTCGCGGCCGTGGTGGATCATCCCTACGCTTCGCTCAGCAGCGGCGAGCGCGTGCGCAGCCTGATCGCCCGGGCGATCGTCACGCAACCCGGCCTGCTGATTCTCGACGAGCCGACCAGCGGCCTGGACGTGCTGGCTCGCGAACAGGTGCTGGCGACGGTTCAGTCTCTTCTGGAATCGCCGGGAGCGCCGACGGTGATCCTGATCACACATCACATCGAGGAGTTGCCGCCGACGACTTCACAGGTGTTGTTGCTGGCCGATGGCCACGCAGCGGCCATTGGTACGATGAACGGGGTGCTTCGCTCGGAGATTCTTTCCCGGACGTTTGGATTCCCCGTGGAGATTCGCACCGCCGGCGGGCGCTATTATTTAGAAGTGCACCCATCGGCGTGGAAAGACCTGCTGCCCGGCCGCGGGGGATCAGCCGACTAACGAAGCCCCGGATGTACATCCGGGGCTTTGGCGTCCGATAAAACCAATTCCCACGTCTCCCAATCTCAATCGGCAAAAATTGCCGGGGCGTTATTAAGCCGCCCCCGCTCCGCGCCGATGAGAGGTTTGCAATCGGATCTGTTCGGGGCATCACGTGTGTGATCCCACGGCAGACCTGGAGGGGCTGTGCTGCAATATGGGCGGCGCGGTCTTCAGCGCAACAGCGCTTGCACGCGACGGATGCCAGCCTGGCGGCTGGCGCCTGACGCGAAAGGCATGTCGTTTCTTTGGGAGAATAATCATGAAGGCGATCCGCAATTTTGTTACCGGGCTGGTCAAGGACGAGCAGGGCGGCGAAGTGCTCGAGTACGCACTCATCGCTGGCTTGATCGTGGTGGCCGCCATTGCCGTTATCGGCTCGGTCGGCACCAAGGTCCTTGCCCGTTGGAACTCGCTGAACAGCAGCATGTAAGCCTGACGGCTTAACCGCCGTCGGCAGCATCACGTTTGGCTGGACTCGAGCACGGGCCGACAGGCGCGGCAACCCGCCGACGCCGTTCGTGTCGGAATCTGTCCTCGACACGCCGCGCCACGCGATGCGGCTGCTCAAAGCGGTAATTGTTCCACAGAAGTGAGACGCGGTGGGAATCCATATCCGGATCCCACCGCTCTTTTTTTACCAGCGTTAATTCGTGCCTTTAATTGGACGATATCCGTGAATATGGCCTGGCCCGTCCTGATTGTCTGGGCGCCGCTCATCGGCGCTCTCGCCGCGGCCGCCGTCATCGACGCGCGCCAGCGCAGAATCCCTAACTGGTTAACATTCGGCCTCCTGGCCGCCGGACTCGGCCGTGCCGCCGTCGCCGGACCAGGCAGCCTCGGACATTCGGCGCTGGGCATTCTCGCCGGCGGGGCCATTCCTCTGGTGTTGTACACCATGTCCGCGATCGGCGCCGGCGACGTAAAACTGCTCGCCGCCATCGGCGCCTGGGTCGGCCCCGGCCCCGCCCTGTTGATCTTTATGGTGCAGGCCCTTCTTGGCCTGGTGATCGTCATCACGCAGGCCGTGGCACAGCGCCGAACGGGCACGCTGTTACGCAACAGTGCTCTTATCATCGCGAATTTTGGTTACGTTTCGGAGCTGGGTTTGCAAAACGCCGTCGAAACGGGCAAGTCGTCCCGGTCCATCAACCGGCCGCTACCTTTCGCCGTCCCAGTGTTCATCGCAACAGTGATCGTCCTTTCCACGGGCAAGTTCCTTGGGAGATGAAAATGTTCTTAAGAAAATGGCCATCTCGCGGACGTTTATCGGCAGAAAAACTCGGTCGGGGCGCCCTGTTCCGCCGAAGCGGTTCCGCCGTGCTTGAATTGGCGCTGACGCTCTCGCTTTTGTTTTCGATCACCTTCGGTTTGATCGAATACGGCTACTACTTCTACGTGAAGAACACGATGGAAGGCGCCGCCCGCGAGGGCTGCCGCGGCGCCATCGTGGCCGGCGCGACGCTCTCAGCCGCCAACATCGACATCGAAAACCAGTTGCAGGTCGCCAACCTGGTTCCTTCCGGAACCACGGCCAGTGGCGGCTCCGGGTCCTACACGATCGGAAATTACTCCGTCACCTACAAGGACAGCACGACTGGCACGACGGTTAGCACGCTTTCTTCTCCCATTCTGCTCGGCCACACGCTGACGGTGACCATCACGGCCACCTGGGGCACGGTCGGCGCGGGGTTCCGTCCGATGGCCCTGATCGGCGCGAGCAAAACGGTCACGTGCGCTTCCTCGATGCGAATAGAAGGGCAGGGGGATTAGATGGAAGAGGCGGTTTGCGCTGCTCGTAGCCCCGGAAATACGTCCGGGGCTTAATAATGATGTAGACTTTAGAAACGAAAAGCCTGCCGGCCCGCGGTCTACTGGCCGGCGCATCCCATAAAAGCTCGGCCTCGCGACGGGGCTCTATTGCGCCCGGTCAGATAACCTCGCCGAGTCTCAAAATCAAAAACTCCTCGCACCTTTCCTAAACCGGACAACCGATCCTTCCGAGAACAAGTACAACGGCAAACTGCCTATTGGGAGAACCCTATGAATGTGAAGAAGATTGCTCCGTTGGTCGTCGCACTGATTCTGGGCGGCATCGCCGCCAAGATGGCGTTCAACTTCGTCAAAAACCGTACGCAGAACACGACCGAGGCCAAACGCACGCAAGTGGTGATCGCCAAGATCAACCTCGAAGCGGGCCAGGTCCTCACTGCGGACGACCTGACGATGGGTGACGTTGCGTCTGAAGCGGTTCCCGACACGGTCTTTACCTCGTCGGACCAACTGCTCGGACGCGTGACCGTTGTTCCCCTGATTCAGGGGCAGGCGATCACCACCACCCTGCTCGCCCCGCGCGGCGTCGGTCCCGGCCTTCAGGCCACCGTCCCGATCGGCATGCGAGCCGTCACCGTCGATATCTCTGAGATCACCGGCGTGGCCGGCTATCTCGTCCCCGGATGCCACGTCGACCTGCTCCAGACCGTCAAGGACATGAAAACCGGTTTCCCGGTTGCTCGAACGCTGGCGGAGAACGTCAAGATCGTCGCCGTCGGAATGCATCATAACCCGCAAGATGGCGACGGCGGCGGCCGCAGTGTCACGCTGCTGGTTACTCCCGAACAGGCGGAACTGGTGGAGTTGGCATCGCAGGTTGGCCGGACGCGCCTCTCGCTTCGCAGCGGCAATGACCTGGCTCTGGTCACCACCAAGGGCTACACCTTCGCCGAACTGGTCGGTCAACATACCCGAACCGACGATTTCGATAGCGAGCCGGTCATCACCCAAGCGCCCAGCACTCAGCCGTCGGCCCTTGTGACCGCCAATGTCACCACGCGGCCCAGCTACGACACCAGCTTGGATAACGATCAATGGATCATCGAAATCATCCGCGGCGGCAGCGAAACCGAAGCCAAGTTCGCGATGCCCCGCTATGGCAACCAACTGGGCGACACAGAAGCGACGCCGCGGTGATGCAGCGTGTTTAGCCGCGACCGAAAGGGAAGCGCTTTTCCCAAGGAATTGACCGAAAAGTGAACCGAGCAAGGAAGAATATCATGTCCAATAAGCAACTGTTCAAAATCGGGCGGAAAACCGCACTGGCGATCGGCACCGCGATGGCGCTGTGGACGTTGGCGTGGCCATCGGCCACCCCCGCCGCAGCCCAGCCGACCACCACTCCGTCCGGTGTTGGCGCGACCGATGAGTCGGCCCCCTCGCAGGTCATTAACATCGAACCGGGCAAGGCCACCAAACGCCACTTCGATGAGAGGATCAAGAAGGTCAACGTCGTTCTGCCTGACGTTGCCGACGTGATCGCGCTCGGGCCCAACGATCTGCTGATCACCGCCAAGAAGTCCGGTTCCACCCAATTGATTATCTGGGATGAGGATGACCACACGCAGATCGTCGAGATCGACGTGTCCACCCCGCTGGCTCGATTGCAGAAACAATTGGTGGCTCTGTTCCCCGAGTCCAAAATCAACGTCGAGGATGCCAACGGCACCATCACGTTGACCGGCAACGTGCGCGATCTGCAAACGGCATCACAGGCCGAGCAGATCGCCGCCCCATACAGCGCCGGGAATAAACTGGTGGACTTGCTTGAGATCTCCGGTGGACAGCAGGTGATGCTCAAGGTGAAGTTCGCCGAAGTCTCGAAGCAGGCCGAGGAGCAACTCGGCTTTAACTTCGGCGGCACCGACGGCGTGAGCACGTTTGGAAGCAACGTGGGCGCAAATTCGCTGGGTCTTTCCACCGGTGGCGCCGCGGGAAACAGCTTGCTGGTGTCAAACACCGCTCTGAGCGATACGCTCGCCAGCATGTTCGGCACGGGCTCGTTCGGTCCCATCGCGTTCGCGTACTTCGTTGACGCGCTGGAACAAAACAGCTTGCTCCGCACATTGGCCGAGCCGGACTTGGTCACCACCAGCGGGCAAAAGGCGACGTTCCTCGCCGGCGGACAATTTCCCTATCCGGTGCCTCAGAACAGCGGCGGCGGAACCTCCATCACAATTCAATTCCAGCAATACGGCGTGCAACTGGATTTCACCCCGATTGTTCTTGGCAACGGCCGAATCCGGCTCAAGGTTCATCCTGACGTAAGCCAGTTGGACTACAGCCACACCGTCACCCTTGACGGAACCACCGTGCCAGGTCTGACCGAGCGCAGCGCCGATACGACTGTCGAACTGGCCGAGGGCCAGACTTTCGCCCTCGGCGGAATGCTGGAGGACCAGATCAGCGCCAGCAACAATCAGTTTCCGATTCTCGGCGATTTGCCGATCATCGGCGCCCTGTTCCGCTCGGTCTCTTATCAGAAAAACGACACCGAACTCGTCATGATGGTAACCCCCGTTCTGGTTCACGGCATTGATCCCGCGGATGTGCCACCCGTCCCCGGCGAGCATTGGCGCGATCCGAGCATCGCGAGCTTGTACTGGCTCAAGGACCTGGGCGGCGAAGTATATCCTCAGCCCAAGCCGCTCAAGCTTTCGGCCGAGCAGACGCCGTCGTACCAAGGCCCCGCTGGCTTCCAGCCGCCGTCGGCTCCGGGAAAATAACCATGAACGCAGCGGGAATAGTGAATGGACCCGAAGACCCCTCAACCATGGACGATGCGAAATGTACGTTCAGATGAATTGCGTCATCGTCGACGCCGACAACACCAACCGGGAAGAGCTGGCTTCTTTCCTGGTCCGCTTCGGGGCTCTGCCCGTCGCCCAGTTTCCCAACGTTGAACCGCTGGCTGGGGTCCTGAGCAAGCCCGACGGACCGTTGCTGGCCATCGTCAACCTCGATCCCAATCCCGGCGATACGCTTAAGAAGATCGCCACGCTTCCGCGCCAGTTCCCCGCCGTCAATTTCTTCCTGATGAGCCAGACGGTGGACCCCAATCTGCTCATGGAGGCCATGCACCTGGGCATCAAGGAATTCATCCCGCTCCCCATGAGCGAGGACAAATTCACCACCGCCCTGGAACGCGTCGCCGCCGTACACGGAATGGGCAAGCGGGCCAGGATCATTCATGTGGTTCCGACCATCGGCGGATGCGGCTCGACCACCGTCGCCTGCAACGTCGCCGCCGCCCTCGCGCCCATCGGCAAGACCGTCCTGATCGACATGGACCTGATCCGCGGCAGCGCCGCCAGCTTCTTCGATATTCGCTGCCGATACACCATCGCCGACGTGATGGATGCCGCTGAAAAGCTCGACAAGCAGCTCCTGGATAACGCCCTGACCGTCCACAAGAAAAGCGGCGTCGCGATCCTTTCGCGCCCCGATTTGCCCGAGGACACTCAGCGCGTCAACCAGAGCGGTCTGGTTCGTCTGCTCAACATGCTCAGCCGCGTCTTCGATTACGTCGTCGTCGATTCGCTGATGAGCATTTCACCCATGTACTCCGCCCTGTTGCAGGGATCAGATGTGAATCTCCTGGTGATGCAGCTCAACGTCCCCAGCGCCAAGAATGCCGAGCGTTTCGTGGGCGCCCTGCGCCGGATGGGCGTGGAATCCGCGAAAATCTTCACCGTGGTCAACCGATACGTCAAAAAAGGCAACGACATCGAGCCGCAGGAAATCGAGCGGTCGCTGGGAATCAAGCTTTCCTGGCTGATCCCCAACGATTTCAAGAACGCGATCGCGTCGATCAATTTCGGCGAGCCGGTCGTGCTCCGCGCTCCCAAGAGCGAGATCAGCCAAAGCCTGCTGGAACTCGCCGGCACATTGTCGGCGAAACAGGCTCAGGGAAGTGCCGCCGCCGCATGAGAAACGTGAAATGAATTTGTTGTAATCGGAGTTGAAAGAAATGGGTCTCTTTTCATCAAAACATGCTCCCGCGGCGGTTGTGACGCCCGAAGAGCTGATTCCCAACACCTCGGCGGAAATCGCCGAGATCCCCTCCCCATCCCGGTCGATGCCGTCGGGACTCCGCGCCGCCTCGGCGCCGAGCCCGCTCAACGCCGAACGCAGCTCGCAGTTCGACCAATTAAAAGTCCGCATTCACCAGCAACTGGTCCAGCGGCTCGACGTGCAAAACCTCCGCACGCTGCCGCCCGACACCGTCCGCGCCGAAGTCCGCATCGTCATCCGCGAACTCTGCCAGAGCGAACGCGGCCTGCTCTCCAGCCAGGACCAGGAGCGCCTCATGGATGAGGTGATGGACGAAACCTTCGGCCTCGGCCCGCTGGAAACCCTGCTCAAGGACCCGACCATCACCGACATACTCATTAACCGATACGACAGGATTTATGTCGAGCGTCGCGGCCGGCTCGAGCACGTCGAGGTCCGCTTCCGCGACAACCAGCATCTTCGCCAGATCATCGACCGCATCGTCGCGCTGGTCGGCCGACGCGTGGACGAAACCAGCCCGATGGTTGACGCCCGCCTGGCCGACGGCAGCCGCGTCAACGCCATCATTCCGCCCCTGGCGCTTGATGGCCCGGCCATGAGCATTCGCCGATTCGGCGCCAAGCCGATGCAACTGGAAGACCTCATCCGCCACGGCGCTTTCCCGGCGCCGGTGATGGATTTCCTCTCCGCCGCCGTGCAGGCGCGTTGCAACATTCTGATCAGCGGCGGCACAGGCTCCGGTAAAACAACATTGCTGAACTGTCTCTCGCGCTACATTCCTCAGGATGAGCGCGTGGTCACGATCGAGGATGCGGCGGAACTTCAGCTTCAGCAGCCGCACGTTGTCCGCCTCGAAACGCGCCCACCGAACATCGAAGGCCGCGGCGAGGTCACCCAACGCGATCTGGTCAAAAACTGT
Source organism: Tepidisphaeraceae bacterium (assembly GCA_036267155.1). Lineage (GTDB taxonomy): Bacteria > Planctomycetota > Phycisphaerae > Tepidisphaerales > Tepidisphaeraceae > PALSA-1353. The sequence goes on along the minus strand of DATAWP010000069.1, from coordinate 17,632 downwards.
CTGCGTATGCGTCCCGATCGAATCATCATCGGCGAGGTGCGATCCGGCGAAGCGCTGGACATGCTCCAGGCCATGAACACCGGCCACGAAGGCTCCATGACCACCGTTCACGCCAACACCACGCGCGACGCACTGGCCCGATTGGAAGTCATGATCGCCATGGCCGGATACGACATCCCCGTTCGCGCCCTGCGGCATCAGATCGCCAGCGCGTTGCAGATTGTCGTTCAGGCGACCCGATTGACCGGTGGAAAACGAAAAGTCACCCGCGTCACCGAAATTACCGGAATGGAAGGCGACGGCATTCAGGCCCACGATATTTTCCAATACGAACAGACCGGCGTGGACGGAAACGGACAGGCCATCGGCTGTTTCACCGTCTGCGGAATCCGTCCGCGTTGCTGCGACAAAATCGAAAGCCGCGGCGTTCCGCTTCCCGCCGAGCTTTTCCAACGACGAAAGATCGAGGCCACCAAACTACAGCCATGAGGTCCCGGCGCGCCGGGACCCGACTGGAGCAGACTATATGAATCAACTGATCCTTCCTTTTCTCGTGGCCAGCACGGTCATCATGCTGATCTGGGGCCTCTACCAGGTCATCGGTGGCCTCAGCGACGAGCGCAAAAAGCTTCAGCAGCGCCTCACCCACGAGGGCAAAAGCTCTGAAGGCTTCGATCCGGCAACCCTCACCGTCGTCAGACGCCAACAGGAAATCGGCGGCTTCTCTGGTGGGCTGGCCCGGCTCCCCTACGGACACACACTGGCACATCGCCTCGCCCAGACCTGGCCCAGCGTCTCTCTGGCTAAGTTCCTTTTCATCACGCTGGGCCTGACGCTCGTGGGATTCTTCACCATCTTCATGGTGACCGCGTCGACCCTGCTCGGCAGCGCCTGCGGAGTCGTCTTCGCCTTTGCACCGCTGTTTCTGCTCAACAACGGCCGCAACCGCAAGCAGAGGGAATTTCTCGATCAGCTTCCCGAAGCGCTCGATTTCCTTTCCCGAATTCTCCGCGCGGGGCACAGCCTCAGCACCGGCCTTCAGATGATGGCCGATGAACTGCCGCAGCCCTTGTCCGGTGAATTCCGTCGATGCTACGACGCGCACAGCGTCGGCCAGTCTCTTGAGGACGCCCTGAAGGACACCGCCATCCGCGTCGACAACCCGGACTTCGGATTCTTCGTCACCGCCATTCTCATTCAGCGCCAGACCGGCGGCGACCTCTCCGAGGTGCTCGACAACATCAGCGACATGATCCGCCAGCGCATCCGGCTCCAGCAGCACGTCAAGGCCAAGACTGCCGAGGGACGCTTCACCGGATACATCCTGGTGGTCTTCCCGGTCATTTTGTTTTTCGTGTCGTACTACCTGAATCCCAGCTACGCCTCGGTCCTGCTCCATACATCGACGGGCCTGATGCTGCTGGGGATCGCCGCAGGAATGCTCTTCATGGGAACCTGGGCCATCCGGAAAATTACGACGATCAAGGTGTGACCGTCTAAAGGTGCAACTATGAGCCAACAAACACTCATCATCCTTCTCGCGTTCGCTTCGATTACGGCGCTGGTCTATTTCGTCTCCGCGATCCTTTTCAAGGGCGAGGGCGGCGAGAAGCTCCGCTCCCGGCTTCAGGGCAAGACCGAATCCGACACGGTGGTTAAGAAGGATACCCCCACCGGCCTCGTGCCGATGCTCAAGCAGCTCGGCGAGGCCGCCGCCAAACCATTCATGCCCAAGGGCCGCGAAAAGCAGTCCTCCCTTCAACGCCAACTCGCCCGCGCCGGCATCTACAGCGCCTCGGCCCTGCGGACCGTTCAAGGTTCAAAGGTCATCGGACTGGCCCTGGGGCTTATCGTCGGCTATCTCGTCGGGTGGTGGCTCAACGGCATGTTTCTTTTCCTGGCCATGGGTGGATTGGCCGGCTACATCTTGCCGGTCATCTGGCTCAAGATGAAGGTCAAGGCCAATCAAAAAGCCCTGGAATACGGCCTTCCCGACGCTCTGGACCTCATGGTCGTCTGCGTGGAAGCCGGCATGACCGTCGACGCCGCCATGCAGCGGGTCGGCGAGGAACTGTCGCTGGTGCACCCCGCCATCAGCCGTGAATACGGCATCGCCCACATGCAGACGCGCGTCGGCATGCCCCGGCACGAAGCCCTGCGGAATCTTGGCGCTCGCACCACCAACGCCTCGATGATGTCCCTGGCCGCGATGCTTAACCAGGCCGAGCGTTTCGGGACCAGCGTCGCCCAGGCGCTGCGCGTTCACGCCGAAAGTCTCCGCATCGCCCGCCAGCACAAGGCCGAGGAGATGGCCGCCAAGAGCGTCGTCAAGATGAGCTTCCCCCTGGTCCTGTTTATCTTCCCGGCCACGTTCATCGTTCTTCTCGGACCGGTTGTGATCCAGCTCATGAACAGCGAACTGATGAAATGACGATTTTTATGCGAAACTCAAACAGCACTCAAAAAACGCCGATTTCTGAAATGGAGAATCCTATGGTGTCAACCAAACGTCTCAAAGCATTGTGTCTCTTCGCCGCCTCGACGACGGTTCTTCTCGCCGCCGGCTGCCAGCAGCCGACGTCTGAGAACGACACCGCCACATCCAAGGCGGAAATCAGCGAATTTCAAACGGTCGCGCACACGCAGGAAATTTCCGGCGCACGCGCCGAATGCACCCTCTATGCCGATCAATTCGACGGCCCCACCCTCAGCAGCCTGGGAACCAACACCCTGGATCTGATCCTGGCCGACTCCCATAGCTGCAATCCGCTGGTCGTCTACATGGATCTTCCAGACAACGACCCCTACGCCGAGGATCGCCGCCTGGCTGTCGGACGTTACCTGGAAGACCGCGGCGGCCTGAAATCGGAACAGATCGAATTCCACTCCGGCGGCAACCCGGCCATCAATTCCCCGGCCGTCGTCGGCATCACCAACTACCAAAAGACGGACACCGCGACCGACAACACGGCCGCGACAACGAGTCACTGACGGGTCTTCCGGATGGGAGATTCCGGCAGTTTCCCAGCGAGGCGAGCCCAAGCTCGCCTCGCTTTTTTGTTCCCCTCGCGCGGCTGTTCCCTTCGCGCGGCTTGGCGGCTTCAGCCGCCATGATTAGAATCCCCTTCATGCGCAAAGGCGCCGCAACCCCCCACGAATTCTTCCACGGACAACATCGCCTCGAACACTGGTACGGCGACAACTCCCTCTACTTCCTAACCATCCGCTGCTCCGATCAATTTCCCGCTTTCGCTTCCGAACCGGCCAAGGAAATTTTCTGGCGTCAATTCACCAAATACTTCACTGACCATCATTTCGACGTCTTCGTCTGCACCCTGATGACCAACCATTATCACGCCGTCGGCTATTTCTCCGATGGGAACCATCTCGCCCCCATGCTCCAAAAAATTCACGGCTCGGTCTCCAAGCTCGTCAACGACCTCTTGCCCCAGCGTCGAGTTCCCTTCTGGTCGGAATATTTCGACGGATGCCTGCGCGACGAGAAGCAATATCGGCGTGCATACCGTTACACCCAACTCCAATCCGTGCGACACGGAATCTGCCGCGATTGGCGCGAATACAAGCACACGCGGGTATACGTCGATCTCAAGGATGGCCTGAAGATCGCGACGACAAAACGAGCATTTCTTCCGATGGTCCCCTACAAGCGCTCCGAGCCAAATCGACCATCCCATGGCGACTAAAGTCGCCATGCCGCGCACCATCTTCCCCTCGCGCGGCTTGGCGGCTTCAGCCGCCATGCGACCCCAACCCCACCACCGCCCGCACCACTTCCCTCCGCTCCCGATCCCCCTCCATCTGCCCATACACGCACCCGAATCCCGACTTCACCATTTGCTCCACTCGATCCGCTCTGTCCGGCGCCACATCCCCCACGTCCGCCGGCAACCCGTTCATTGCAATCCCCTGATTCCCCAACGCTTCATCCACCTCCATCGACTCCCCCGCGCCCAGTGATTTCCCAACCCGGCAATTCCCGTCCGCCGTCTCGATCTGAATATCGCTTAAAGTATTCTTCGAAACATTCGTCAACGTTCCGCTCACGATTACATTCCCCGGCCGATCCCGCCGCACCCGCAGCTTCGCCCGCAACACCGCCCCTCCGACCGCTACCGTCTCCCCGTGCCACGCCTGAGCCTCACCGCCGATCAATCGAATCCACTCCGGCCGGCACCCTTTCTTATCCTCATGGCAACTCGCGTCCACAAATCGCTCCGGCCCATACGACCGCGCCGCCTGGTTTGCCGGCTCCCACCACTCGTCCTCATCAAGCCCCATCCGCACCCATTTCGCGCTTGGTGAATTCACGGCGACAATATCCGTCGCCGCTACAGCCGAATTATCCACCTGATCCACCACCCGTAGCGACCGCACCGTCACCGGCGAATCCCCCGGCCGAATCGCGACGTACAGCCCCACCGACGCCAGCAGCCCCACCCATCCCACGATCGTCACCCAATTCCGCGGCCTCTGTCCCAGCCGCATCAGAATGATCGAATCCACCGGCCCAATCAGCAAAAAAATTCCCGCCATCCACAACAGCGCAACATGCCAATCCACCGGCGGCTCCGACCCCGTCGCCCCGAGCAATTCCAGAACGTGCCGAATCGCCACCGATTCTCGCCGCCCGCGTCCCACGCTGTCCGCCGCGTTCGGACCGGGAATAAGGATGTCCTGCTCATCGCTCAGCACCATTTCCGTCGGCTCATGAATCCCCGGCACTCTCGCCATCCCTGCCAACATCGACCGCCAAAACGCGTTGGCCCCCTTCGCATCCGCAAATTGCACCGGCGCGATATCCATTGGCAGCACGAGGATGTACCCCAACCCCAATCTCCGCTCATATCCCGTCTGACCCCGCACCGTCACCGCCGCCGCCCCCGCCCGCGGCGACAATTCCCGCCCATTGAGCCCCGCGATCGTCCGATTCACGCCGATCTCGCACGGCAGCGCCTCCACCAGATCGCTTCTGCTTGGCATCGCCGTGGTCCCTGGAATAAATACCAGATTCCCCCCGCGCCCAACCCACTGCAAAATCGCCCGTTCCTGTTCTGCCGTCACCTCCGCCAAATCCGCCGCCGCCAGAACCAGAACGCTCACCCCGTCATACCCGATGAAATTCGCCGGCAGCCTGATCGGATCCAAAATGCCCCCCACCAAACCCGCCTGATTGAGCTGCGCCTGCAACCGCATCGCGTCGCCGATCTCTCCGCTGATCCCCGCCAGAAAATCGTTCGGCCCGAGCAACCGCATCGGCACCCGCCCAGCCGGCGAGAAGGACGCCGGATTCTGCAGCGCCTGCGCCGCCAGCGTCCGCCCCGTTTTCTCATCTGAAACGATCACTTCGATCCGCGCCGGCTGCCCATTGAGCGGAAACAGCAATTCATAAGTCGTCGGCCGCGGCTGCGCCACCGCAATCTGATGCACCCAAACCGCCAGTGATTTCTCCCCATATGTCCCATGTATCTGCAAATCGACTTCGCGCGTCTGAGGGTTAGCCACGGCCACGAACACCGGCGTCCACCGCCCCATCCGCATAGCATCCCCCCATCCCACGTTCACCTTCAGCATCGTCTGCCCGCGCGCACCCGAAGCAACACCGAGCAGCGCGCAACCCACGATCCACCAATTAGCGCGCCGCCGCTTCATGCCTCCAATTCTATTGTGTGAACCCCACCCCCAAAAGCCCACGGCGTCGCCGCGGGGCTATTCGCGCCGCCGCTTCCGCCGCATCAGCACCATTATTCCCGCCGCCGCCATCACCCCTACCGAAAACGGTTCCGGCACATCCGCCATCAAACCATTCGCCGCCGCGAACGCATCGAGCGCCTCCCAATCGGTAGCCGACACCACATCGCCGCTGCTTCCGAGCGATTTCCCGAAATTCGCCGCCAGAAGACCGAAGTCAATGGAATTTACCACCCCGTCGTAGTTGAAATCGCCCTGATCCCAGACCTTTCCCGATTTCCCGAAATTCGCCGCCATGTCGCCGAAGTCAATGCTGTTCACCGCGCCGTCCAGATTGGTATCGCCGTACAGTGTATATTTCACTTCAATCTGCCCCGACGTAATTCCGCTGATGCCGCCGTCGGCTCCATCGGCATAACCCAACCCATATTTGCTGCCCGTCGCAGCCGAAGTGTCAATGCCTATACCGTTCCAGTTTCCGCTGTTGTATCCGCTGACCAGAAGCCCCCTGATGCTCGAAATCGGATCGCTCGCTCCGTACGACAGGACAATATGATTGTTGTCGACATCCAGCTTTCCACCACCGGCGATCGCCAGCGATGAAATGGCCTGCCCGCCGATGTTCGGTGCAAACCGCATCGTCCCCGCCGCACCGATGGTCACGCCCGCGCCGGCCGGCAGCGCCCCCGCCGCGCCGATGACCAGCGTCCCGCCGTCAACCGTCGCCGATGAGTACGAATTCTGCCCGGAAATCAGCATAATCCCCGCGCTTGTCTTTTCGATCGCGCCATCTGTCATCGATGCGGAGATCACAACGTCGTCGGTTGCCGTTCCGCGGCTGACATCAAATATGGCTGTCGCTCCCTCCAGATCGACATATCCCGGCGACTGTCCCGCCCCGACCGGGCCGGTGGCGATGGTGGCCGTTCCGGACGGCGCGTTGAACATCAGGTAATCAATCAGCATTCGCCCCGGCGACGCCGTATCCGCCGCCAGCGTGATCGTGCCTCCGTTCATCTCCACCGCGCCCTCGCCCGCGTTCAGCGTTGCGCCCCCCGCCACGAGGATCGAACCGGCGGTTTGAGAGAAAACCACCTCTTCAAGATTAAGCGTTTGACCCGCCGCGATCGTCACCGTTCCGCTGTTGGATAAACCCCCTTCTTGAAACACCACGGGCGCGCCCACCGTCAGCGTTCCACTGTTGTTGAGAGTGCCCGCAAAATAGTCGGCGTTTCCCGAAGGCGATCCCACCGCCGAAAAGCTGATCGAGCCGGTGTTCGTCAGCGTCCCGGTGATGCCCGTCGTTTCCGAAACACTCGGGGCGCCGATGAATTGAAGATTTCCCGCGTTTGTCACATCTGCGGTCGTGAACGAGAGAAATCCGCCTGAATACGAGGCCGGCGACGGCTGGAATTGAACGGCCGCACCCGATGGGACCAACGATCCACTGATATTTGCGCCGAAACCATCAAACAAAAAAGTCCCCCCGCTTTCCGAGCCCGAACCGAAAACCAGCGTCGGCTCGTCCATGTTCTTATCGACGTTCAACGTAATCGTTCCCGATACGGTTCCGCCGTCATCATTGAACGTACTCCCGGCCAACAGCAACTGCCCGCCGACGGTCAGCGATCCGGCGCTTTGCGTGTAGCTATCGGCATTGCTGGTAAAGGACACCGTCGATCCGGAGAGTATCGACACCGCGCCGTAGCTGGCGATGCTCCCATTCACCGTATCGTCGGCCCCGAATTCGATCGCACTCGAACTTGCAACGCTGATGGCGCCAGAAGCTATCGCCAAATCGGAAATCGCCAGCGTGCCCGCGCTGACGTTAATTCCTCCCGAAGCTGCATCCCCGTCCTCCAGCGTGAGCGTCCCTCCGCCCAGTTTCGTGAACACGCTTGATCCCGTGACCTGCGCGTCGATCACCGCCGAAATCGCCGAATTCACGGTGACGTCGCCCGTGGCGACGGCGAGCGTGTTGCCGCCGCCGACCAGCGTGAAGCCCGCGGTAAATGTCAGCGAATTTGCGACCCGATTGGCCTGCAGATTGATCTGCCCGACGGTGCCGCCGCCGAACGTGAGATCGTCGCCGGGCGCGGCGTTGCTCGGCGCGGCATCGACGATGCCGTCGGTGGTCCAGTTATCCGGATTTGACCAACTGACGCCGTCGCCCGCCACGCCGACGGCCGCATTTCCGTTCCAGGTTGCCGACGCCGCCCGCGACAACGGCGCCTTCATCAGCGCCACCGCCGCCACCGCCGGCAAGATTCTCGTAACTTGCCTGCACCCAAACGAACGTCCCCGCCGCCGCGCACCAACAGCTTTCTTCAATTGCATCTCACCCACCAGGTTGGACGAGGTAATATACCCTGCCCGCGTCAGGTGCGAAAGATTCCCGGATCAACTCGGCCCCGCCCTACGGCCACCACGGGCCATTCCCCACCAAGTTGCCCGAATAATTCTGCGAATTGAGATTTAACTGATCCGCCCGCGTGATCTCCGCTCCGCGCAGAAATCCCTCTGCTCCGGCCTTATTCGCGCGGGCCGTTTCCAGCGCGTCCCGCGCCGCGACGGTTTCCTTGCGATTGAACAAGTACGATTCAAACTGCTTTTCTTTCAGCGTCAGCGTATCCTGAGCCGCGATCAGATGCGCTTTTGCATCCTGCACCGCCGGGTCATCGGCCAGCGCGACCGCTTCCATTTCGCTGGCCATCGCGCCATAGCGCATCTTTTCCGTGGCCACGGCGTTTCGCAGTCCGCTGCCCACTCCCGTGGAGGCAATCGCGATCTGCTGTTGCGTCCGCTTTTCGATCAGATCCTTGTACGCACGGTCGTTCTGCAATCGAGCCAGCACGGTATCCCGAGCCGATTCGAAAACCGTTTGAGTCCGCTCCACTTCTTTGCGCGCGCCGAGATAATCGCTGGAGATGTAAAAATCGTTTCTCGCCCTGGCCAGCATCAACTGCAAATCGATCCACCGGTTATCGAACTGCGCCTCCGCGAACGCCGCCTGGGCGATCACCGGAGCCAGATCGTACATCGGCCCCTGCTGCGACGGCCCCTGCTGCGACGGCGCCGGCCCAGCCACGGCATATCCTCCGAAACCCTCCCCATGCCAAGGAATGAATCCCCCATGACGGGCCCCCGCTTGCCGCCCAGCGTCGGCCAATGCCGATCCCGCTCCAATGGCCACTATTCCCAGAACAACCGTTGCCACCATTGATCGCCTGAGCATACAGTTGCCTCCCATCATTTACGCGTGACCCGACCCACTTTCCCGCAACATAATACCCTGATTATCAATAGCCGCGCACGGTATTTTATTCCCGATTCCTGATCCAGTCCCCCGTCGTCCCGGTAACTCCGGGCGAGGGATAGGGTAAGCAAATTGGAAATAGGAAATTCGGCAATTGTTTCATCCCACGCCGATAACCCATGGAATCTCCCGTTCGCTTGACGCTAAGATCAATCGGCCCGATTATTAAGTGGTGTTCAACGGCATGAGACACGCAAGACACGTCATAGCGGTGACCCTGATGGCGACGGCAATCTGTGCCGATCGCCTCGCCCCCGCTACGCCCGCCGAGCCCCCCGCCACGCATTTGGCCGGCCGGCTCATCGAGCGCCTCAGCATGAATCTCCGCCGTGTCCTGCCCGCCGCCCGGCTTTACCAGTCCCCCTGCCCGGGCATCCGGTCCACCATCGCCAGGACCATTTCCTTCGCCGACCAGACGCTCGACTTTCGGCCCATGCCTCTGGCCCCCTTCCAGTTTCGCCTGCCTCCCCCCATCGCCTGATCCCGATCCGATTGATTCCATTTGCCGCAACCCTGGAAACATGAGAGGCGATCCATGGCCGTTACCTTCTCCAAAGCACTGACCAAAGTCTTCGGCAGCCGCAACGAACGCCTGCTGAAGCGCTATCGCAAAGCCGTCGATCAAATCAACGCGATGGAGCCGAAGATCCGCGCCCTCAGCGACACCCAGCTCCGCGAGCGCACGCAGGAAATTCGCAAGCTCCTGACCTCCGGACAGGCCAGCTCGGCCGAGGTCCTGCCCGAGGCGTTCGCCATCATCCGCGAATCGATGGACCGCAACATTGGCATCCGCTCGATCTTCGACCCGGAAAACAATTTCGATCCGGACCAGCTCGACGACGAAATGCTCGAAGCCTACGACAGCGTCCAGCGGACGCTGATCAGCACCGGACAATCCTGGCGCGAGGTCCCCATCCCGCCCAAAATCTATGATGCCATCCGCGCACTTAATCCCGAAAGCCGCCCCCCCTTCCGCGCCCGCTGCTTCGACGTGCAGCTCATCGGCGGATTGGTTCTGTATGAAGGCAAGATCGCCGAGATGGCCACCGGCGAAGGCAAAACTTTCGTTGCCCCCCTCGCCTGCTTCATGCGCGTCCTGGAAGGTAACCATTGCCACGTCGTCACCGTCAACGACTATCTCGTCCGCCGCGATTCCAACTGGCTTCGCCCCGCTTTTGAAAACCTCGGCATGACGATCGGCTGCATCCAGGCCGACATGGAACCGGGCGGCGACACCCGCCGGGCGGCGTACGACTGCGACATCACCTACGGCACCAACAGCGAATTCGGCTTCGACTTTCTGCGCGACAACATGAAGACGACCGTCGCCCAGCAGGTGCAAGGCCCGCTGCAATTCGTGATCGTGGACGAGGTGGACTCGATCCTGATCGACGAGGCCCGCACCCCGCTGATCATCAGCGGCGCCGCCCACGACGACGCGGCCAAGTACCGCGCCGCCGATGCCGTGGCGCGGAAAGTGCTCGAGCTTCACAAGCCCTACGCCGTTGCCGAAGCCGCCGAGGATGCCGCCAAACGCGCCATCAAATCCTCCGAGGGAGATGCCGACCGCGCCAAGAACAAAGCCGAAAAGGAGGCCGCCCGCGCCCGCGGTCAAAAGGCCGAGGTTGAACTCGCCGAGGCCACGCGGCGCAAGGAATCCCTCACCCAGTATTACGAGGTCGAGCTGGACAAGAAGGCTGCCCACCTCACCCACGAAGGCATCGCCGCCGCCCAGGACGCCGCCGGCGTCGGCAGCTTTTTCGTCGGAAACAACATGGAATGGCCCCATCTCATGGAACAATCCATGCGCGCACACGTCGTCTACGAACGCGACAAGGATTACGTCGTCGAGCGCGGCCAAAAGGGATCCATGGAGGTCGTCATCGTCGACGAATTCACCGGCCGGAAAATGGTCGGCCGCCAATGGTCCGACGGACTCCACCAGGCCGTCGAGGCCAAGGAAAAAGTGCCCATCAAGGAAGAAACCCAGACCCTGGCCACCATCACCCTCCAGAATTTCTTCAAGATGTACAAGGACCGTTCCGGCATGACCGGCACCGCCCAGACCGAAGCCGAGGAATTCGGCAAGATCTATCGGCTCGATGTCGTCACCATCCCCACCAATCGCCCCTGCGTTCGCGCCGATAACGAAGATCGCGTCTATCGCACCGAGCGCGAAAAATGGGATTCCATCATCGAGGAGATCAAGGAAATCTGCGAAAAGGGTCGCCCCATCCTCGTCGGCACCACCAGCGTCGAGAAGAGCGAAATGCTCTCCAACATGATCAAGCACAAATACGGCATCGACCACGAAGTGCTGAACGCCAAGTTCCACGAACGCGAAGCCCCCATCGTCGCCATGGCCGGCCAGCAGCATAAAAACCAGCGCGGCGAAATCGTCGGCAACGTCACCATCGCCACCAACATGGCCGGCCGCGGAACCGACATCAAGCTCAGCCCCGAAACCACCGCCGCCGGCGGCCTGCACGTCATCGGAACCGAACGTCACACCGCGCGCAGAATCGACAACCAGCTTCGCGGCCGTTCCGGCCGACAGGGCGATCCCGGCTCAAGCCGATTCTACGTCAGCCTCCAGGACGAACTCATGAAAATGTTCGCCGGCGACTGGACCATCAAAGTCCTCGGCTGGCTCGGCATGGAAGAAGGCATGGCCATCGAGGACAAGCGCATCAGCAAGGGCATCCTTCGCGCCCAGAAAAAGGTCGAGGAGCGCAACTTCCTGGCCCGAAAAAACCTCCTCGAATACGACGAAGTGATGGACCATCAGCGCACCATCTTCTACGGGATGCGCCAGAGAATTCTCCACGGGCAAGGCATCGAATCGATCATCTGGGAGATGATCGGCCAGGCCATCTCCGACGCTGTGGAGAAATACATCACCCAGGATTACGCCGCCGCCACCATCGCCGAATGGGCCAAGGTGAATTTCGACACCACGCTCGAGGCGGAGGATTTCCACGGCAAGCGCGGCATCGACGAACTGGACGCCTTCATCAAGGACAAGTCCCGCGCCGAAGCCGAGACCAACATCACCGCCACCCTCGGCGAATTTATGGGCGAGGATCAGTCCGACCCCAAACAATGGGACACCAAGGGCCTGCAAAGCTGGGCCATGAGCCGGTTCCACGTGAATCTTTCCCAGAACCAGATTCGCCAGATGAGCGCCTACGAGGTTGAGGAAAAGCTGCGCTCCGCCGCCATCGAGCAGATCAACAACCGAAGCTGTTCCGGCCTGATGAAATACCTCGACGTGAATTATGCCGAGCAGGAACTGGCCAACTGGGCCCGCGAAAAATTCGACATCAAGATCGATCCCAAGGAATTTATCATCGACGAGCGCGGCCACAATCGCCTCCCGCCCGAAGAGATCGTGAACCTGATCGAATCCCGCGGCCGCGCCGCCTACGCCCGCCGCGAGATCGAATATCCCGTCCAGCACGCCCTCACCTTCGCCTACGGCGGACCCGAGGGATTCACCGATCACCCCTACTCCGCCGAATACATCCGCAATTGGGCCAAGATGAAGTATGGCCTCGATCTCCCCATCGAGCAGATCCGCTCCGGCGGACTTCAGAACCTTCACGACGTGCTTGTCGCGCATCAGGAACGGTTCCTCGCCAAGGGCGAGATGGAAAAAACCGTCGATGCCCTCATCGCCGCCAATCCCGACGTCGAATCGCTCCGCAAAGCGTTCAACGAAAGGTTCGGCCAAAAGCTCGTGCCGCGCGATTTGGAGATCAGGGTCGAGACCAGCGAAAAAGACGCCCGCGTCGTCACCAAACCCGCCACGCCGCAGGAACTTCGGCAAATCCTCATGGACCGCGCCCGCCTCGTCCTCCGCGCTGAACTGACTGATCTGGAGCAATTCATTCTCGTCCAGATCTTCGACCAAAGCTGGAAGGACCACCTTTACGGCATGGACGTTCTCAAAGCCGGCATCGGCCTGGTCGCCTTCGCCGAGGAAGACCCGCGCGTGCGATTCAAGAAGGAAGGCTACCGCTATTTCGAAGAGATGATGGCCGCCGTGCGCGACAAGGTCACGGACCTGATCTTCCGCGCCCGCGTGATCGGCGCCGCGCAAGCCCGCACCGCCTACAAGGAAACCGCCGCCGTACACGAAGCCCCCACCGGCTACGGCGTAGCCGAAAACCTCGCCGCTTCGGCCGGCGCCGAAAAAGGCCAGCCCCCCGCCGAAATGCACGAAGCTTCCGAGCAAACCCAGGGCGAAGGCGCGAAAGTAAAAACCATCGTCCGCGAAACCCCCAAGGTAGGCCGCAACGATCCGTGCCCCTGCGGCAGCGGCAAAAAATACAAAAAATGCCACGGCGCCGGCGTGGCGTGAAATTTGAATCCTCAGCGCGGCGCGGCGGCTTCAGCCGCCGTGTTGCTAGAATGCTCAAAAACCTGCAACGTCTACAGGACTCGATCAAATGAAACTCGCTGCTCGTTCCCGAAAGTTAGCCAGGAATACCGTAGTCTATGTCATGCGCGCGAAACACGTGTCGGACTACAAGCTGAAGGTTTACTTCAGCGATGGTGCGACGCGCACCATTGACTTTGAGCCATTTCTGAAATCTTCGCAAAACCCGATGATCCGCGCATTTCTGGACCGCGCTCGGTTCGCGGAATTCGCCGTTCGCGACGGCGACCTGATGTGGGGCGAATACGATCTCTGTTTCCCAATTGCCGATCTCTACGAAAACAAGGTTTGAATCGCTCGAGCTGAATTAAGCTCCACCGCCCGCTCATTCCAGCGCGGCGCGGCGGCTTCAGCCGCCGTGTCTTCCCCCGCTATCCCCCGCTCGGCCCCGTCGCCGACGGCGGAAGGTGCGATTCGATCACCTGCATTACCAGCCGGGCCGTCGGCTCCGAACCGAATAGTCCCACGTCCACCCGGCACCAGCAGAGCATCGCCGACCGCTTCTCGACCGTGATTTCTATCTCCGATTTTCGATCATCCTGAAGTTCGAAGTCCCACCTCTGCCGACCCCCGCTTCTCTTTTGGTCGCGAACGATTCGAAGCTGGAGATCCGCGGCCGCGCGGCGAACGGCTCGCCGGCAGTCGCCGTCGTCCACTCGCAGCGCCGCATCCAGCTTTCCGGCCGAATACACCTCCGGCGCCGCCGAGACGGCTGTGCCGGCCATGCCGAAAATCGTCCCGATCGTGGCCAGGGGAAGAAGCGCGCAACCCCCGCACGCCAGCAGCACCCCCGCACTCAAACCGATCCGCAAAACCAATCTACCCATGGACCCGCGAGCTTACGGGAGTCCAGCGCATTTTGCATCCCCCAAACCGTCCGAATCAAATGCAACCGCAATCACGCGGAGAAATTCGACTTCACCCAAGTCTTCATCAAAACGAAGAATATGCGAATATTTCCGCAATCTTTTCGCCTTCGTCGGTCGGGACGCCTAAAATGAGGACGCTGGCGGAGCCTTCAACCAATCGGCTCCCGGCAGAATATCGAAGCCTCTCGGACGACTAAATAGAGGGTAGTCCGGCCAACGGCCGGGAGACCCGTTAATGAGTAAGCCGACGCAATTGGATCCCTCAGTTTTGGGATTCGGCTGCGTCGGCTTTTTTGTTTCTCGGAGCGTCGCTTCTCAAAGGAGATGCACCCTGTTGATGGGCAACTCCTTGAACGGTACACCCAAAATGAAAGGAGCATCATCATGCTCTGGACTCTTGCAATCGTACTCGTAGTGTTATGGCTGCTCGGAATGGTCACCTCATACACGGCCGGCGGGTTGATCTACATCCTGCTGGTGTTGGCCGTCATCGTTGTCGTCATACGTCTTTTCCAGGGCCGCAGGCATCTGTCGTAGGCCCGAACGGACCCGGCGTTTGATCGCAAGCGGGGCGAGGGTCGCTATGCCGGGCACCCGGCAATGAGGAGATCATACATGAATCGATTCAAACCGCGTGCGATGATCCTATGGGCTCCGTTGGCGGTGACCTTCCTCATAGGCCTATCTGGTTGCGCTGTAGGATTCGACGGCCCAGGTCCCGAATGGGACGGCCCGGCAGTGTTCGTTGGTGGCGGATACGGTGGCGGTTACCACAACAATGCGTTTCACGATCGCGGCGGCCACTATGGCGCAGGCCAGCGAAGCGCCCGAGGACACGCATCGATGGGAGCGCGCGGCGGCGGTGGACACGCCCCGGCCCACGGCGGCGGTGGACATGCCCCGGCCGGCGGACATGGCGGCGGACATGGAGGAGGCGGCGGCGGTCATAAGTGATCGGCCCCGGGGCCGGTATCAATATGGCCGCGAGCACCGAATCAGCCGAACACGAATCGTGAGATAATTCTATGAAAACCTCAGTGCACGGAAATATCGGATGGATGATCGCCGGCATCCTGGTGATCGGCGGTTTGCTATCCACAACCGGATGCAATAGCACCACAAGTTCCCCGCCGACCGCAACCTCGGTGCAAACCTCAGGCGTGCCGGCCCCAGGCCAACCGTTATTCGACACCGATCAGGATGCGATGAACGCCATGCTCAAGGCCGTCAAGGACCAGGACCATGACCAGGTGCATCGCCTCCTCGGCCCGGCCTGGAAGGAACTGGTCTCCGGCGACAAAGTCGAGGATGCCAACGCCTTCAAGGAATTCGCCCAACGCGCATCCGAGCGCACTCGGCTGCAAAAGCAGGACGACTCGACATCCATCATCTACGTCGGCAGCGACGATTGGCCATTGCCCATTCCGCTCACAAAAACGCCCGAAGGCAAATGGTTCTTCGACACGGAAGCCGGCAAAACGGAAATCCTGGCTCGCCGGATCGGCGAAAACGAACTGGATGCGATCGAGGTCTGCCGCGACTACGTCGCGGCCCAGCGCGAATATGCCAGCAAAGACCGCGACGACAGCGGCGTGCCCAAATACGCCCAGAGAATCCAAAGTACCTCAGGAAAAATGGACGGCCTATATTGGCCCGCCACGTCCGATCAGGAGCAAAGTCCGCTGGGCCATTTTTTCGCCGCCGCCGCAACGCAAGGCTATGAGCAGACCGCCGGCCGTCCACATGAGCCATATCAGGGTTATCACTTTCGCGTGTTGAAGCGCCAGGGCCCCGCCGCCCCCGGCGGCAAGCTCGATTATGTGATCAACGGCAACATGACCGCCGGCTTCGCGCTGGTCGCCTTCCCCGCGGATTACGGATCATCGGGCATCATGACGTTCATTGTGAACCAGCAAGGCGATGTCTATCAGAAGGACCTGGGCTCGGATACCACCAAGCTTGCCCGGCAGATGACCGAGTACAACCCCGACAGCAGTTGGACGTTGGTGAAGGATTGAGGGTTGGCCGCCGGCGCCACCGATCATGCGCAGGAATTGGATGAACTGCTGGCGGCGATTTGAGTTGTGGATATCCGAAAGCCCCGTGTCTTTTGGTCCCGTAACCTGAGCTAAATTAGAATTTTAAGTAAAACTTGTCATTTTTGAGTTGATTCGGGTTCGCGAACAGCAGAGAATAGAAGTGCGGTCGGGATGGGCTGCGTACGCGGTCCGCTGAGGCCATTAGGCTTCACTCGGCTGCATTTCTTTTTATGTTCCTGACTATATCTCGATGATTCTGGATCGGCCGGTAACGCAAACGAAAAGTACCTCGTTTTGGCAGGCGTTTGCTTGTTCGAATCCCAGGTTGGCTGGGTAACCCAAGAATTAGATCGGCTGGCGTTGACTTTAAATCCCAATGATCCAGGTTCGGTCGAATTTCATGCTACAGACATTTTTTCCGGCCGCCAACAGCCATGGTCGAATTTGCGAGAAAAAGAAGAGCGGATAGGGGTGATAAAGCAAGTCCTTGGTGTTTTTGCGAAGTCGTATGAAAGCGCCCGCGCGTTTGCGTGCGCGGTTCACAAGAATTCCTACCCGGGCAGAGACCCAATGGAAATGGCTTTCGAGGATTTGTGCAGTAGGTTTGATCTATTTTTGAAAAGGCTTTACGCTTCGGGTGAGCGTCAAAAAGGCATTATCATTCTCGACAAGACCTCGTACGAGACAAGCCTACAAAAATTGTCGCGAAATTTTAGAACCCTCGGAACCCAGTGGAACGTAATACGAAATCTAGCAGATACTCCCCTGTTCGTCGATTCAAAAGCATCTCGCGTGGTTCAATTGGCAGACCATATTGCATACGCCGTTTTTCGACGATACGAACACGGAGACTCTTCGTATTTCGACATAATCAGTAACCGTTTTGATGCTGAAGACGGAAGAATCCATGGTCTTTGCCACCTGCACAACCAAGTGCAAATGTGCATGTGTCCAGCTTGCATGAGCCGACGATTATCACAACCAAGGGTAGACCCAATTGCCCTACAACCGCCAGAACCCCAATAGTTCATAATTTTCAGATTAGGACACTACCAGACCATGCGACGCTTATTCTGCACACATCGAACCGTTCTTGGCCAAAATTGTGGATACCGTCTTGTCAAGACCCCATTCTTGTCCCAACTTTGAAGTATAGTTTCGCGGTCCAAAGTCATTGGATCTGAGCCGGGACCTTCCCGGCTCGCTTGCTCTTTGCTACGTTCAAATCGTCCACGCGGAGGATACGGCTCTGCTGGGA
>DATAWP010000068.1:0-2082 GCA_036267155.1 Tepidisphaeraceae bacterium | reverse complement strand
ATCCTCAGCTAACTTTGTCGCCTCAGCATGGCAAAATTCAACCGTCTTCCCTCGCCCTGATCCGCGTAGGTAGATATGCGACAACGCCATGATGAACGGCCAGAACGCCGAAGGGTGCTTTTTGAACCAACGATTATCCATTAGGCCAAACAGGCCATCCGCCAAAAAGGCGCGACGCCAATTGAACAGCGTCCCGCGGCTGATTTTTAATCCCCGCTGGCGGGCCGCCAGCACAACGCCATGCGTGATTTGATCCTTCGATTGTCCGTTCCTTCGCGATTCTCCTAAAGCAGCGCCCCAGTGCAGCACAAGCCATTGGCGATCAAGCAAGATCGAGCGATGAGCCGGAGGCAGGCAATCAATCCAGCCGCGCTGCCGATCGGGCATCGAATCGAGAAACGTGGCCGATCGCAGGCTCATCGCGTCCCCCCCGCCGTGGCAACGGATCGCGCCTGATCGGCGGAGAATTTATCGCGTATGATCGACGCGGCATGTTGCAGTGCGTTCCAATCATCCGTGAACGGCAGCATCGCTTGATAGTTTTCGGGCAAGTCCACCAGCTTCGATCGAATGAACGCCGCGTGAACGCGGGCGATGCCCCGATCATGCTCTGACCGAGTTGAATGCGAAGATCGCCTTGCCAGGGACATGGGCGTCATTTCTGCCGTTAATCCTTCCGCCGGTCCTTCGCCGATCCGTTCGCCCATTCGGCGTCCTCCGCCATCTGCTGAGTAACCTTGGCGAGATTGATCGGGGCAGACAGGTGCGGGGGTAGATCAGGCTCCGGTTCTGGAAGTCCGAACAATTCGAAGTTCTCCCGCTCCATCGCCGCGAGCCGTTCCGCCGCCCGGCGTGACTCGTGGAACCGACGCTCGGCTTCATCTTTTTCCCTGCCCGATTGCTCGTGCTTTTCGGTCAGTTCCCGGATGATCCGCTTCATGTCCTCAGTGAGGGCAGCGTGCGACTTGCTCACCTTGATATGCACCCCTTGTCGGGCCGCCATTTCGGCGGAAAGTTCTTGAAGAAAGCGACGATTAGCAACTGAGCGGGCATCCTCCTCCGCCTTGGTCGCGTCATAACCCAGCTTGGCCATCAGGGCGGATAGCTCCTCGATTTGCGCAGGTGTCGCCGCGTCCCCAAGCTGAAGGATCTCACGATAGCGCGCAATGAGCTTCACTCGGTCCGCGGCTTCTTTGGCTTTCAGGTCTCGTATCAGATTGAGCATATGGTCATCCTTTCAATGCGTTTCTGCGCCGTCCGGCTCCGCCGGGGCGCCCGGGGCGATTTATCGTCGCTGGTCCATTGTGAGTTGATCCAGTGTTTTCGGATCAAGGGAAGTCTTGGCGAGGTCGTTCGAATTGAATTCGTTGCCGCGGATCGCGGCCTTGGCCGCAGTCCCCTCTTCGATCAAGGCTTGGACCTTTTCGTGCGGCTTCATGGTCTCCGAACGATTCGCTTCGACGGCAGCGGTCGAAAGCTGAGTTAGTCTGTCCACCAGCCCGGATTTCCCAGCCGGAGAATCGGGAGTGATGATCGTTTGCAAGGCCCATTGGATTTGCGCCGACGGCGGTAGATTCTCGAAGCCGGCCGGCTTGCCCGCAGGCCGCATTAGCGCCTCGCCGATTCTCGTCGCCCATTGCGCCGGGGTGCCGTAATACGAAAGAACGTATTGACTCTCCGGCGGCAACTGGCCAAGCATCTTCGCCATGCGATCCGCGTCCAAAATCCCGCTGAGTTTTCGAATGTTCATGGTTCGGTTCCTTTCAAGTTCCAGTCAGTGTCCATCCCGGCGTCCGGTGGCGTTCGCCGCGATCCTGCTGATGCTATTGACCTCCGATTGCGGAGGACGATTTCGCGGCAGTCTGATTCGCTGCATTCTTCCGCATCGCCTGATGAACCGCGGCGCGAACGGCGTCTGCAACCTTCTCTGCCGCGATCATTGCGGATTCAATGTTGACCTTGACCTGCACCTGAATGCCGCGGTCATGTTCGGCCGCGGCGGCTGGGGCGCGCTCCCTGGCGCCCTCCGCCTTCCACGCGTCGTCGATTTCCTTCTGTCGCGTTTTAGGATCGGCGCCCCAA
>DATAWP010000067.1:0-1947 GCA_036267155.1 Tepidisphaeraceae bacterium | reverse complement strand
ATCCTCAGCTAACTTTGTCGCCTCAGCATGGCAAAATTCAACCGTCTTCCCTCGCCCTGATCCGCGTAGGTAGATATGCGACAACGCCATGATGAACGGCCAGAACGCCGAAGGGTGCTTTTTGAACCAACGATTATCCATCAGCCCAAACAGGCCATCCGCCAAAAAGGCGCGACGCCAATGGTATAGCGTCCCGCGGCTGATCTTTAATCCCCGCTGGCGGGCCGCCAGCACAACGCCATGCGTGATTTGATCCTTCGATTGTCCGTTCCTTCGCGATTCTCCTAAAGCAGCGCCCCAGTGCAGCACAAGCCATTGGCGATCAAGCAAGATCGAGCGCTGAGCCGGCGACAGGCAATCAATCCAACCGCGCTGCCGATCGGGCATCGAATCGAGAGACGTGACCGGTCGCAGGCTCATCGTGATGCCCCCTTCACCGCCTTCTCCCGAACCTGATCGGCGGAGAATGCTTCGCGGAGGGACGCTTCCGCTCTTTTGAGCGCCTGCTCATCGGCCGTAAGCGGCAATCTGAACCGATAGACCCAAGGCAAGTCCATCATGTTTTCCTGAATGAACGCGCTCCGCACCCGCGACATGTTCAGGTCCGAACTTAAAGAGCGCGGCATTGATGGCAAGCTCATTTTCCCTACCGGTTCGATTCCCATTGTTCCCTCGGCGCAATGCCGCACTACCTGATCCTCGGTTTGCTGCGCCGTAACCCTTCCGCGATCAGCTCGCTCCCAGTTAATTTGCTCAGGTCCACGGCCGGTTGCGCCGTCTGAGGAGGCTGCGTAAATCCCATCGCCAGTGCGTGGGCTGGGGCGTGGATGCGCATGTCGCGCCGGTATTGCTCGCGAATAATTTGCTCGGCCTCCTCCAATTTTGCGGCGTCATCCGTGACGGGCATTTGATCGCTGTACGCTTTGGGTAGGTCCATCATCTTGGTCCCGATGTAGACCGCTCTGGCCGACTGCGCTGTCACCGCTCCGATTCGAGTTTGGATCATCTTCTCCAAATCGTCCTGGGTCATCGCGCCGGCCCCGGCGGCAGCCGCGGCAGTCTTCGCTCGGTGAGGTTGGGTATCGTAATTCATTCAGATTTCCTTGGCCGTCCTGGCCGGAAGTGCATCCGATCGGTCCTGTTAAAAATTCAGGCGAACGCGTTGGGCGAAATAGAGGCCGCCCTCAGTCCGTCGCCGGGGCTCGGAAGCCCGAACAATTCCCAGTGCGTGCGCTCAAGCTCGGTTAGAGGATTCGCCGCGCGCCGGCAGGTGTGGTAGGCCATTTCTTTGGCGTGCAGTCGTCCCAGCGATTCGGCCAGCTTCGTTTGAAGCTCCTCAATCCTGCGACCGATTTCCGCCGCCAACTCCCCATGCGCTTTGCGAGCCTCGATGTATTCCTTCTCCCGGCCCGGCTCGGCATCGAGCAAAGTCCGACATTCCTTCCGCTTAACGACCGCACGTAGATCAACCTCCACGTCTGCAGCCGATTTACCCAGCACAGACATGATCCGGGCGATTGCTTCCTGATCGGTTGGCGTAGCTCCGTCCCCTTTTTCAAGGATCGCGAGATAATCAGCCAGTGCGGCTTTCCGTGAATCCGCCTCCTGAGCCTTCAATTTATGCAGCAAGTGAGACATCGTTTTCCTTTCATTTGCCGGGGTGCGGCCCAGCGTCCGGCGCTTTGCCGCTATTGCGCTCCAATTGCGGCGGATGATTTCGAGGCGGCCTGATTCGCCAAATTCTTCCGCATTGCCTGATGAACCGCGGCGCGAACGGCGTCTGCAACCTTCTCTGCCGCGATCATCGCGGATTCAATGTTGACCTTGACCTGCACCTGAATGCCGCGGTCATGTTCGGCCGCGGCGGCTGGGGCGCGCTCCCTGGCGCCCTCCGCCTTCCACGCGTCGTCGATTTCCTTCTGTCGCGTTTTAGGATCGGCGCCCCAA
>DATAWP010000066.1:0-143635 GCA_036267155.1 Tepidisphaeraceae bacterium | reverse complement strand
GCCGTTTGCGTAGCCGCTTTGCAATTCAGCGCGCACCGAGGCGACCGGATCGGCTGAACTGCCGTAGTTAATCAGCAACTCGTTGTTCTGAAGGTTGATGGTTCCGCCGTTGGCCAGGGTGTCCACCTCCAGCACGGTGCCTGAGCCGCCGACGGATGCGTTTGCCCCGGACGCCAGGGAAAGTTCGGAGGCGTGCGTGGAGTTCGCGAAAGCAATGCTGCCGCCGGTTCCAACGCTGATGATGGATTGATACGTCACCGTACCGCCGCCGGTCTGCGACAACGACTCGCCGGGCTTAACCGTCACGGGATTGGCGACGAGCAGCGTCGCGCCGACGGCGACATCAAACGTCGTATTGCTGGCGATCGTCACCGGCAGATCGAGTTCGTCGATTCCCTGATCGACCTGCACCAGCGCGTTGCCGGTGGTGGTTTGCAGCGTCAGCGTCGGGGCTCCGGCAATCACATATTCGTTGGCGTTATTGAAATGCAAAGTGCCGGCAGTGATAGCAGCGTTCGTATAAATCGTCTCGGGCGAAGATGTGATAGAGCTGAAGAGATCGGCCACGGCGTCGACTGAATTGGGGACTGAGCCGGTCGTCCAGTTTCCGGAACTGTTCCAGTCACCGCTGCCGGAGACGGCCCATTGTGCGGTGTTCTGTGCAACCCCATCTCCTGAAAGGTCCGCGTCGTCGACGAAAGCCCCCTGCGCGTTCCCGTTCGATCCGTTCACGAAGTCGAAGCTTACTTCCACGGCTGTCGCGCCGGTTGGGGCAACCCCGCTGACGGTATATTGGAGCCATGCGCCCGTCGTCGTCACCGAACTGGCGGGAATGTACGTCGCGTCGGAAAAGCCATTGGCGTCCGTCGGCCCGACGGGCTGATCCGAGGCGTTCAGAAACAACAGGGCCATATCCGTCACCAAACCGGGTACGGTTGGCTCGTTGGCTTCGAAGTACCAATAGGCACTGAGATTGTAGGTCGTACCGTCGGTAACGGGTTGGACATCCTGATAGACTCCGCCAAACGAATCAAATGTCTGCAGCCATATCATCCACTCGCCGCCCGGGGTGTTGTTCTGGAAGCTCGCGCGTACGGCATTGCCATAAAGCGACCAACCGGCGACCGTGGAATCCGTGTTGGCACCGGTAGAATCGGTTGGACTTTCGAAACCGGGATTCTCCAACAACTGCGACTGAAACGACTGTGCGCGAGCCGGCAACGCCATCGCGGCGACGACCAGACCTACCGCACTGCCGAGCGAAGCGGCCTTTTTTCCAAGATGATCTCGCATTCCGTCCTCCTGCACAAAAAGAGAAGATATGGTTCGAGCGTCGAATGGACGCTCATTAGTTAGCCTCTCGCCAACACTGTTGCTGGCAAATGTAACCGCTTTCATTTTCTCACATCGCGACACCCTGTCAAGCAAAAAATTAGGGACGCCATATTTCCGGCGAAGATGCGTCGCGGCGAATCGCCAAATGAACGAATGCTCATTTTTGTGAGAATTACGGGCAATTAGCCGCGTCTGAAGCGCGTTTTGCATCACTGAAGTTTGATTTGGTCGGCGCAGCGGTGGAAACGGATTCCGATCTCTCCGACGGTGTCCGGGCGTACCTTGTGTCGAATTCTCGAATCTTCTTGTAACCGGTTACCGTTGGACTAGAATTGCGACCCGGTGGGTCAACTCACTGGTACGACAGCAGAGATTCGAATCGGAATCTTGAACACTTTTCGTTTCGTTCGACCGCATCATCTGTTGGAGGTGCAAATTGGGCGAAATATTGGTCTCGGATTTGTCGCTAAGGGGGGAGACGTTGCACATTGAATTAGCCGATGAATCCGCCTTTGAAACACGTGCCCTTCTCAGTGCCGGCGGCACTACGGTCAAGATGCTGCGGAACGGATGCATTTATTCAATCGAGCGTGAGGAGATCCTGATCAACCAGATTCTGGCCAGCCCGCTTGGCGGCGGAATCCATCGGGTTTATCTGCGGGTTCGCGAGAACGACAGCTTTTCGTTCGCGGAAATCGTTGGGCCCCGTGCCGCCAGTGAATTCGCTTCTGCCCCGGATCGATTCGTATGGACCGGGTCCTGGAACGGTTTGCACTATCGTTGCACCTGCTGGCTGCGGCTGGCCGGCGATGTCTGGTTCTTTCAGGTTGAGGTCGAAAATCGATCGGAAAAAGCGGTCGATTGTGATGCCGTGATGGTGCAGGATATCGGCCTGGCCGGGCGCGGTCAGGTTCGCAATAACGAAGCATATACATCCCAGTATTTGGACCATTTCGCGGCGACGCACCCTGAAATGGGCTACTTGCTGATGACCCGGCAGAATCTTCCCCAGGCGGGCGGAACACATCCCTGGCTACTGCAGGGATGTTTCCCAAGTGCCGCGGCGTTCACGACAGATGGGTTCGACTTTTTTGGAGTTGGATACAAAGCGAACGGCATTCCCGCCGCTCTTTCCAAAGGGACAATCGGCCGGCGTGTTCGGCAATACGAATCGGGATGTACCGCCCTGCAATCGATAAACGCCAGGGTTCAGCCATCAAATCGCTTCACATTCACTTTCTTTTCCAATTTTGTCGCCGATCACCCCGAACCCTCGTCGGCCGCAGATATCGACATCGCGAGGCTGCGCAATCTACGTGCGGCCAGCGAGGAAATGGCCTCGGCGCCAGCCGATTCAGACAAAACTTCGACGGCGAAAACGGCCCGCGGAGTCTTCCAATCCGCGGACTTGTACGAAGCGGAAGAATTCGACGAAAGCGACATCCAAACCTATTTCCCCGGCCCGCTCAGGCATGAGGAATTTGACGGGTCCAGACGACTTTCGTTCTTTTGTGATCCCGACTCCCGGCATGTCGTGCTCAAGGCGAAGGAAGTCGCCGTTGCGCGTCCTCACGGTCACATCATGCGCAGCGGCCGCGGCTTGCTGCCGGACGCGGAGGTGATGTCCTGCACCTGCTACGCCGCCGGCGTTTTTGGTTCGCAAATGGCTCTGGGCAATACGGTCTTTGGGAAATTTCTGTCGGCGGTTCGAGACCCGCTCAACATCATCCGATCAAGCGGCCTGCGAATTTTCGTGCGGCGCCACGCGACGAGTTCCTGGCGTTTATTGGGTGTTCCATCGGCTTTTGAGATGGCGCCGAACTTGTGCCGCTGGTATTACAGGGGAAACGGAAATCTTTTGACCGTCAGTTGCGTGGCATCGGATGAAGACGCTGCTTTTACCTATGGAATTCAAGCAAAAAAGCACCCGGTGGAGTTCTTGATCTGTGGTGAAATCGCGGCTGGGCCGCACGAATATGACTCCTGTGCGCGACTATCCATCGATGCTCGACGGGCGAGGATTACGATTCGGCCTGATTGCCGTTCGGTGCTGGCGGCAAAGTATCCCGAGATCGTATTCCATGCGGTAACCTCGACGCCTCAGGCGATCGAAGCGATCGGCGGCGACGAGTTGGTCGCTCCGAATCCCGGAGCCATGCCGCTGCCGTACGTGGCCGTCCGAAGCCGCGCGACAAAGTTGTTGACGCTCTCGTTTGTCGGCTCGCTCGACAGCAGGCATCGAGCGGAATCGATGTGCGCAAAGTACGAGGCGTCGGAGGCGGAACCTGCGCGGGAAATGGCCGAGAAAAGCGCTTTTTGGACCGCCGCAAGCCAGGGGATTCGAATCTCTTCGGCTTCGCATGAAAAGGCCAGCCAAATTCACGATGCGTTGGCGTGGTTCGCCCGTGATGCGATCGTTCATTTCAGCGTTCCCCGCGGGCTGGAACAGGTCAATGGCGGGGCATGGGGGGTGCGCGACGTTTGCCAGGGCCCGGTCGAATTTCTGCTCAGCCACGATCAAACCGATGTTGTGAAAACGATCCTGGAAGAATTGTTTTCACAGCAATATGACGGGCGAGGCGATTGGCCCCAATGGTTCATGCTCCCGCCTTTTCAGGAGATTCAATCGAGTTCGTGCCACGGGGATATCGCGATTTGGCCGCTGAAAGCACTGTGCGATTACCTGGAACACACGGACGACGGCGACATTCTGCAACATCGTCTTCCGTTTACCGACGCGGAAACATTCGCGCGCACCCAGCGGCGCGAGACAATGCTGGAGCATTGCGACCGGCTGCTGGAAAAGATGCGGCTGCAATTCGTGCCGGGCCTGTCAATTCCGCGTTACGGCGAGGGGGATTGGGACGATTCCCTCCAGCCGGTTTGCCCGCGGATTGGGGATCGGATGGCCAGCTCGTGGACCGCGGCGCTGATGTATCAAACGCTGCGCCGCTATGCGGCCGCCCTGGAACACTTCGGGGAGGCGGAACGCGCCGGCAGGACGGGCGGGATGGCCGATCAGATGTACGCCGATTTTCAGCGTTACATGATTTTGGACGGCGTGGTGGCGGGGTTCGTGGTCTTTAACGGCCAGCCGCCCCGGCCGGAGCGATATCTGCTGCATCCATCGGATTCTCAAACGGGGATTCGCTATCGGCTGATCCCGATGGTCCGCGGAATTCTCAGCAACCTTTTTTCCGCGGAGCAGGCAAAAACGCATCTCGACCTCATCAAAAAACACCTGCTTTTCCCGGACGGAGCGAGGCTGATGGACCGGCCAACCCGGTACGAAGGCGGGCGGGAATCCGTGTTTCGCCGATCCGAATCGGCGGCATTTTTCGGCCGCGAAATCGGGCTTCAGTACGTTCATGCCCACCTGAGGTATGCCGAGGCCCTCGCGGCGGTGGGCAGCGCCGAGGAGCTTGTGCATGCCTTGGATGTCGTCAACCCGATCGCGGTGACGCAAGTCGTGAAGAACGCCGGCCTTCGCCAGCGAAACTGCTATTTCAGCAGTTCGGACGCCGCCTTTTCGGATCGATACGAAGCATCCCGAGACTACGAAAAGCTGCGCCGAGGAGAGGTGGCCGTCAACGGCGGATGGCGAATCTACTCCAGCGGGCCGGGGATTTTTACGAGCCTGGTGGTCCGGCGTCTGTTCGGACTGCGCCGGCATTTCGACTGCATGGAATTCGATCCGGTTTTGCCGCGTGAACTCGACGGAATCGAATGCGACCTGCCGTATCACGGCCGAGCCGTGCGCTACCAGTTCGGGGTCAGCGGCGGCGGTGGCTCGATCAAACGCATCGTGATAAACGGACAGGAGCTTGCCCCGCTGGCCAGAGCGAGCAACCCCTACCGCCGCGGCGGCATCAAAATCAAGAGGTCTGAATTTGAGAAAGCGCTTGGGCAATCGGAGAATCTTGTGCGGGTTGAGTTGTAAAGCTGCATGGTCCATGTCCCGGAATGTCCCAAAATGTTCAGCATTTGCGCGGATGAAAGTGAGATACCTGCCAGAATCTGGCGCGGCGAAGGGGGCGAATTCAGGATCAATCGAAGAAAAAACCATGGGCCTCTATATATGTGTGCGGCGGGTGAAGGTTTTGGACGTGTTTTGGGGAGCCGACGCGATTTTTTCCCGAATTGATTCTTGGCGATCTCCGCGGCTCGGCGGTTCATTGTCCGGAATGGTCCGGTGGCACCGAAGGAACGGCCAGCGGCGAGGCATCGGCGAGATGGAGAATGCGGTTGGGGGGATTGATTTAGACGGCCCGTGAGTTTTTGCTTGACAAAGCCGGAAGACTGGGGAAAATGTAAGCGGTTACACATACGCCGTTTTTGCGATATTTGATGCCATGATCTCGACAGTCACCACCCGAAAGAGTCAGGCAACGCTTTACGACGTGAGTCGATTGTCGGGGGTTTCCACCGCAACGGTTTCGCGTGTATTCAGCGGCAAGACGCGCGTCAGCGAAGAAATCAGGAAGCGGGTTCTGGATGCGGCTCATGAGCTTTCCTACGAAGTGAGCCACGCGGCGCGGGCGCTAGCCGGCCGGCGGACGCAGACTTTGGGCGCGATTTTCCCTGAAATCTCCAGCGGGTTTTATGCGGATGTGCTGGCAGGCATTGATGAAATCGCGGCTGAAAGCGGTTTCGACGTTCTGGCGTCGTTTGTCGGCAAGCGCCGCAGCAGGCCGGAGTTGGTCAACCGGCTTCTGCGTCAAGGGCGTGCCGATGCGTTGCTGGTTTTGAACCTCGACGACACGGCGGACCTTGAGCCGCAGACCGTGGCCTCGTTGCCGATTATTCTGATCGACCGCGAAATCAGCGGCACCAATTTGCCGGTGGTGGGAATGGACAACGTGGGCGGGGCCGAAGCGATGATCGAGCATTTATTCGAGCAGGGGCATCGGCGGATTGCCCTGATGACGGGACCGGCCGGAAATTACGATTCCGAGCAGCGTTTGCTGGGTTGCCGGCAAGCGTTTACACGGCTGGGACTTTCGATGGAAGATAGCTTGGTCTGGACCGGTGGTTTTACAATGGCCAGCGGCACCCGTATGGCCAAGGAAGTGCTTGATTCCAGGTCACCGCTGCCCGATGCCATTTTCTGCTTCAACGATGCAATGGCGATCGGGATGGTGAACGAGTTCCATCGTGCCGGCTTATCGGTACCGGGCGACGTAGCCATGGCGGGCTACGACAACGTGGATGCGGCCGCGCATTTGTCGCTGACCAGCGTGGCCTGCCCGATGAGGCTGATGGGCCAGGTGGCGGCTCGCTGGGCCGTGGAGTTGGTCACGCGGGATCAGAAACCGGTTGGGCATCGACTTCAAGTCCGGCTGGTGGTTCGCATGTCGTCGGCAGGAAGGGAACACAAGAATTCGGCTCCGATTTTGCATTAGAGGTGGATGCGATTGGTAGGGTTTCGCTCGCGAGAGGGCCGAACGACAACTGCTCATGGATGAGAAGCCGCGTTGGGCGCGGCTGAACGATAGGACACCTCGAGGCGGCTGCGGCCTGTCACAAGTCATTTGTTCTGGAGGAGCGATGGTTCGCTCGAAAACACAGTCTGCTGGATCGGTGCGTGAGACCACGGTGTTCCGAACGCCGAGTGGTTTTACGCTGGTGGAACTGTTGGTTGTAATTGGGATTATCGCGATCTTGATCGGCGTGTTGCTGCCGGCGCTGAGCAGGGCTCGCGACCAGGCGAATCAGGTCAAGTGCATGGCCAATCTTCGCACGATCGGGCAGGCGATTTTCTTATACGCGCAGGACAATCAAGGGATTTTACCCTTCGGCAACGTGTATGTTGGGGAGGCGGTCGGGCCTGTTGTTCAAGGAAGCAATCAGGTACTCACTTATGTCGATCTGGACCATCCCACGGTTCTGAACAATTCCAGCGATTTTACCGACTGGACTATGCTCATTAGCCACGAGCTTAGTTCCCTGGCTGGTAGCACTTCGTTGAATACGGCAAAGACCAGTTCTGATACTCCGGGATTCCGCGGTTATTTCGTCTGCCCATCGGCGCCTGAGTCGAGCGCGAGCGGCTATTTTACTGATTATTCTTCCCATCCGCGCCTGATCCCTGACCTCGGCAGCGATGACGAGCTAGCTGCGCTCAATGCGATAGCATCAGGGGGCAAGCATACGTTCATCGGCGGTTACCTCCTAAAGCCATATAAGCTTGCTCATATCATGCGGCCGACCGAAATTGCCATGATTTTCGATTCTTCGGTCTACAGCGACGGCGGAGTCTGGACTACCTCCGCGGATGCGGATGGTCTGGACAATGGTAACTTATATGGCACACAGGGAACGTGCCTGACAGACCAATATCAGCAGACCGGCCTCAACACGGCAAACATAAACTCGGGCCAGTCGATCAGTATGATTTCCGGCAACGGAATTAATCCGACCGGCAATCCTATCTATTTCAATACGGATACAGAGAACAACTGGGCCACCATTCGCTTCCGTCACAATCGCAACACTCAGGCCAATGCGCTGATGGCGGACGGCCATGTCGAAACGTACACCTATAACCCCAAGACGCAATCTACGGACATGTTAAGAAAGAATATCGACGTGAACCCATAAAGGAGCGGCGGAGAGGATGGGGCGAGATAGCGGGACAATTCGATGGTTTGCGGCAGCGCTGCTGGCGGTGATGTCCGTTGGCTTGGCGCCGGTCGCGCGCGCGGAAGCACCAGCGATGTCCGCGGTCCAGCTCGCCGCGGGCGATGCGGCCATTGAGAATCCGGCGTCACCGCCTGCCAAATCGACTCTTACGCCGAAGGATGAAAAGTTTCTCGACGATCTGGAACGGCGGGGAATCGAATTCTTCGTTGACGAGGCGGATCCGGTTACGGGATTGATGCCCGATCGTGCCGTAGCGACCGGCGGCGCTAAGGATGTTGCCAGCATCGCGTCGGTGGGATTTGGGCTGACGGCTTTGTGCGTGGGCGATTATCGCGGCTGGGTGACGCATCAGGAGGCTTACGATCATTCGCTGCGCGTTCTGCGGTTCCTCAAGGATCACGGGCCGGGGGAACACGGGTTTTTCTATCACTTCCTGGACATGCACACCGGCAAGCGGGCGTGGAACTGCGAAGTGTCGGACATCGACACGGCCCTTCTGATGGCCGGCGTTCTGACCGTTCGCCAGCACTTTCCCGGGACCGAACTGGCGCGCATCGCGGATGAATTGTACAAGAACGTGGATTGGCCCTGGCCGATGAGTCGCGACGGCACGCTGTACATGGGCTGGGAGCCGACGAGCGGTTTCAACCACGCGCGTTGGCATGATTTTAACGAGGGGCCGCTGATCTATCTGCTGGGCCTGGGCTCCAAAACGCATCCGCTGACGACGCGGTCATGGCTGGCGTGGAAGCGGGAGCCGGTCGAGACTTACGCGGGATTGACGTACATGCAATGTCCGCCGCTGTTTACGCAGCAGTATCCGCAAATCTGGTTTGATCTGCGGGGGGTGCGTGATGACTACGCGGACTATTTCCGCAATTCCCAGCTCG
The DNA here is from genome assembly GCA_036267155.1 of Tepidisphaeraceae bacterium. Lineage (GTDB taxonomy): Bacteria > Planctomycetota > Phycisphaerae > Tepidisphaerales > Tepidisphaeraceae > PALSA-1353. Next base: position 134,768 of record DATAWP010000066.1, on the reverse strand, counting down.
CGACGCTGGCGCAGAGACAATGGAGCATCGATGATTTGAGCAAGCGGTTCCCCGCGTATGGGCCTGACTATTGGGGATTGACGGCATCGGACAGCAAGGATGGCTATAAAGCCTGGGGCGGGCCCCCAGCAGCCCACGACGATGCGATTGACGGCAGCGTGGTCCCCGCCGCGACGGCGGGAAGTCTTGCGTTTGAGCCGCGGCTGTGTCTCGACGTGCTGGAGAGTTTACGCGCGAATTACGGCGAAAAGGGATATTTGAAATATGGGTTTGTCGATGCGCTCAACCCGGCGAAGGGGTGGTACAACCCCGATGTGCTGGGAATTGATGTGGGTCCTTCCGTGCTGATGGCAGAGAACTGCCGCAGCGGGTTTGTGTGGCAAACGTTCATGTCGAGTCCTGAAGCCCAGGCCGCGCTGAAGGCGGCGGATTTCCGGCCTCTGACTGCTTCGGATGCCGCTGTCACAACGTCATTATTTATTACCCGTGTAAGCGCCGGCAACGGCGGATGAAGACGAACGGCTGGCAGGGTTGCCAGCCCAAAGGAGGTGTTTTTGAAATCAGGTCGTCGTTTTTCGCGAGACGGTTTTCTCATTTCGCGATAGCAGTTTTTGGTTGAATGTACGATAATCGGTCTGGTGATTGGACTTGGGTAGCGTTTACCTGAGACGAACCGCCAGACAATTGGATAGTTTAAGGAGGCATTATGCGTCGCATTTTAGGTTTCAGCGCTGCTCTGATGGGCGGCTCATTTGGTTTGCTGTTGTCAGTCGCGCCGTTGAGCGCACAGACCGCGTTGACGGCTTCCAACGGCAATTTTGATTTGCCCAGTGACGGCGCCAGCGGCACCGACACGACGGCAGAGATTAGCGGAGGCAATACCAATACCGGGGTAGGTGCGTATCTGACCGCAGGCGTGGGGAATGGTTGGTATCTGTCCCCGGCGGTGGGAGATAATTATACGAATAACGGCATGCGCGATCAGTTCGACGAACCCACTCCAGATGGAAATCCATCCGGGTGGAATTTTTGGCTGCAGACATTCGTGCAGGATGGTTACACCGCGCAGACCGTGCAGGGCGTGACCGCTGGGACCAACTACGTTTTCGCCGGACAAATGGCTTTTCAGGACGGGAGTGCGGCAGGGCAAGGCTATAACGCCGTTACGCTTGCCAATCAGGCCACCGACTCGAAATCCATGGATACCGGCAATCTGTACTCGTACCTTGGGATCATCTTCCTGAACCACAGCGGTGTAGTGGTCGGGACACTGGATGCCAACGGCTTTAACGATGAAACAGACATCGGTGCCGGTTCCATAACGGTTTATAACCAGTCCAATGGCGCTACGGCGTGGATTCCGGAGTCTGTCAGCGGAATCGCTCCCGCGGGCGCTACTCAAGCCGAGTTGGTAGTCGGCTGGCAAAATGGAGGCGTGGACGGCAACACAGGCGGTCAATCCGCGTTCTTCACTACTGGGGCCGTGCCTGAGCCGGCGACCCTGAGCGTGATGGGGCTTGGCGGGATGGCGCTGTTGGCGCGCCGCCGAAGCCGCCGCGTGGCTTAATTAGTCAGGACGGCAGTACACCCTCCTCCGTCACCAGGGGGAAAGTGCCTGAAGCGCACCGCTGAAATCGGCGCGAGCCGAAATCGACGATGCGTGATCAGGCACTTCCCCTGGTTTTTTCTTTTCGCCGCGGAATGGCATACATCGGCGGCGATAGCAAGGTTTTTGCGCCCACGCCATGACCCCAGATGGGGTATGATCCACGGGAGTGATTTGTGCGGATCATCGGTCAAAAGCTAAACTCGGCGTGTGACGCCATCATCGAAGTGTTGGAAAGCCGGTTGCTCCTCTCGGCGGGGTTGCTTGCCTCGGACCAGGACATCGGCTCACCGGCGCAGGCGGGGTCATCAGCTTATTCCAACGGCGTTTATACCGTTGTCGGCGGCGGCAGCGGCGTGGGGGGAAATTCCGACCAGTTCAACTTCGCTTACGAAACATTCGCAGGCAATGGAACCCTCATTGCCAACGTCAACTCGCTGAGCGACACCAATAGCGCGGCGGAAGCGGGAATCATGTTCCGCAACGACAGCAGCGCCTCTTCCGCCTTTGCGGGGATCTTCGTCACGGCCACCAACGGAGTGACGTTCGTCGCCCGCGCCAGCGACGGCAGCACCGCGAGCCAATCGACCACCGTTGGAATTCATGCATCGGAATATCTGGAACTGACGCTTTCCGGTTCGACGGTCACCGGCTATTACTCCAGCAACGGCACGGCCTGGACCCAGTTCGGCTCCATCCAGACCGTCACCCTCGGCTCCAGCGCGCTGGTGGGACTTGGCGTTGCATCCGCCAACAGTTCGGAAACGACAACGGCGACCTTTTCCGATGTCAGCGTCCTTTCGACCGGTTGGTCGGACAACGACGTCGGCTCTCCCCCCCTGCCGGGATCGGCCGGGTACAACTCGGCGGCCAACATTTTTTCGGTGACCGGGAGCGGAACGGGCATCGGCAGCAGTTCCGATCAATTCAACTTCACCAACTATGCCATGACGGGCGATGGAACGGTTGTGGCGCTGGTGGATTCCCTGACCAACACCAATTCGAGCGCCCAGGCGGGGGTCATGATCCGCGCCGACACCACTGCGGGAGCGCTCTTCGCCGGCGCGTCGATCTCGCCGCAGGATTTGGTGACATTCAACTGGCGTTCCGCCAGCGGCTCGGTTTCTTCATCTTCCGCAACCGTCAGCGGCCCCGGTTGGCTTGAACTGACCGATCAGGGCAACGAATTCAGCGCGTATTATTCGAGCGATGACGTGCACTGGACCCAGGTCGGGACCACCGAGGCGATCGCGATGCCCAGCGCCACGGTCCTTGCCGGGCTTTGGGTCTCATCGAACAACAGTTCCGCGCAGAATACGGCCGCTTTTTCGGATGTGAGCCTGTTTGAAGGCGGATGGACGGACAACGACATCGGCTCGCCGGCGATCGGCGGGTCGGCGGATTACGATGCGCCCAGCGATACAAATACGATTTCCGGAAACGGCTCGGACATCTGGGGCATGGCCGATCAATTCAATTTCGCCAGCACGACAATGACCGGCAACGGCAGCGTCCTGACCTACGTCGATTCGATTACGAACACCAACGCCTGGGCCAAGGCGGGCGTGATGATCCGCAACGACATCACGGCGGGGTCGGCGTTCGCGGCGGTGCTGGTTTCTCCAACCAATGGCATCACGTTTGAGTGGCGCACGACCGCCGGCGGGTCGGCGAATCAGGAAATCAGCTCGCCGGCCGGCGGGCCGACACCGGCTCCGGTGGGATTGGAACTGACGCGCTCGGGAAACTCGTTCACCGCGTATTACTCAACGGACGGAATCACCTGGATTCAGGTGGGCCCGAGTCAGACCGTGGCACTCAACACGACGGCGCTGGCGGGGCTGGCCGTCACGTCCCACAACACCGGCGCGCTCTGCACCGCCGCTTTCAGCAGCACCGGCATCGGAAGCAGCCCGGCCCCGGGCGCGGGGATTTACAGCGCCGCCGATCAGCTCTTTCTCAACGACCTGGAAGACCGGGAAGTGATGTCCTTCTGGGACGAAACCAATCCCAACACCGGGCTGACGCCCGACAATTCCAGCGCCAACGGCGGCAGTCCCTCCGCTGATTCAAGCATCGCGGCGATCGGCTTTGATCTGACCGCCCTGACGATCGGGGATGCGCGCGGCTGGCTCTCCCACGCCAATGCCTATCAGCGGGCATTGACCACCATCGACTTTCTCTACAACAGCGGCGCCAACGTCAACGGATTTTTCTACCACTTCCTGAACGAAACGACCGGGGCGCGATATGGAACCAGTGAAGTTTCATCCGTCGATACCGCCGAACTGATGGCCGGGGTGTTGGATGCCGCTCAATACTGGGCGGGAACGCCGCTGCAAACGGTAGCGATTGAGATGTACGACCGGGTGGATTGGTCCTGGATGCAACAGAGCAGCGGCGTGTTTTATGGCGCGTGGACTCCGGAGAGTGGATTCTCCGGCGGATACGGGGATTTCAGCGAAGCGGTCATTCTCTATCTGCTGGGGCTGGGTTCGCCGACGTATCCGATCTCCCAATCATCCTGGAACGCCTGGTCCCGGTCGCCGACGGAAAGTTATGATGGATACACATTCGTCGAGGCAGATGATGCCGCCCTGTTCACGGAACAGTATCCGCAGGCATGGTTCAACCTGCAGGGTCTGACGGACAGCCATGGGCTGAACTACTACCAGAATTCGCAAACGGCGACGCTGGCCCAGCGGCAGTTCATGATTAATCTCAGCTCCACCTACTCCGACTATGGCCCGAATATGTGGGGCCTCACGCCATCGGAGGGAATTAACGGGTACACCGTCTGGGGCGGACCGCCGGCCAACGGACCGATTGATGGAACGGTCGTTCCCACCGCGCCGGGCGGCAGCCTGGAATTCGAGCCGCGGCTCTCGATCGATGTGCTGGAAAACATGAAGCAAACCTATGGGAGCAGGGTCTATCAGAAATACGGGCTCGTGGATGCGTTCAACCCGTTGAGCGGCTGGACAAGCTCGCTCGTGCTGGGCATCGACGTGGGAATGACGCTGGTCTCGGCGGAGAATTCCCGTTCCAATCTCGTGTGGAATACCTTCTCGCAAAGTTCAGCGGCGCAGCAGGCGATCGCCAGGGCATTTCCCTCGAAAACCGGCCCTGCGGAGTGGGCCGCTGACACCAGCGGCAACTGGAACCTTTCCACCAACTGGTCGACCGAAACGGTTCCCAATTCGGCGGGCGCCGAAGCCGATTTCCTGGAAGGCGCTCCCCCGGTCCAGACCGTGTATACAAACGCCGGCATTACCGTCGGCACGCTGCAGTTCAACAGCGCAGCCGAATACGTGATAGCCGGGGCCGCGACCTTGACGTTGCAAGGCAGCGGCTCGAGCAATGCCGTGGTTGACGTGGATCAGGGGACGGCGGAACTTGATCTGCCGATCACGCTGGCCAGCAATACGACGTTTGACGTTGCCGCCGGGGCGACGCTGATCATCGCCAATCCGATGACCATTGATTCCGGCGCAACGCTGACGACGACCGGCGGCGGCACGGTGACATACGAATCGATCGTGAACGTGGGCAGCGGCGCCAGCGTCGCGTTCGACGACTCGACGTATGCCGAGCAATTGTCGCTGGCCGCCGGAGCGAGCGCCACGGTCGGCGGCACGGGCAGCGTGCTTGAGGTCGCGAGCCTTTCCAACAGCGGCACGCTCAACCTGGGCAGCAACACGTTGCTGATCGATTACGGAACTTCCGCCGATCCGATCGCATCCGTCAAAGCGCTTCTTGCCAGCGGATATTCCGGGGGAGCCTGGAGCGGCACGGGAATCAACAGTTCGGCAGCGGCGGCCAACAGCGCTTATGGACTGGGGTATGCCGACGGAGCCGACGGCGTGGTCGCCGGGCTTGCCTCAGGGCAGATCGAGATCAAGTACACGCTGTACGGCGATGCGAATCTCGACGGTACGGTCAACAGCATCGACTTCGGCATCATGGCCGCGAACTTCGGCAAATCGGTGAATTCCTGGGACCATGGCGACTTCAATTATGACGGCGTGGTCAGTTCGATTGACTTCGGTTTGCTTTCCGCGAATTTCGGCAAGCAATCCAGTGCCGCCCCGGTGGTGCTGCCGATCAGCACGCCCGCCGTGGTGCCGGTGACGCTCACACCGAGCACGGTTACCCCGCTCACCAGCGTCGGCACGGTGCTACCGAAATATAGTGCCGCCAGCTCACCGGCCATTACTTCGACGGATCAAGGTCAGAATCAGAGCTACGTCGCGCCGACGGATGCGGTGCTCAATCCCGACGACAAAGAAAGTCATACCAAATCCAGGAGCAGTCATCGTCCGGGGGTATGACCGCGGACGCGAGGTGAACGAATCCGGGCATGTCATCGTTCAGCACCAGAATTTTGAGCGGAATCAAACGCCTCGTCGTCGTCGCGCTCATCGCGTCGGGGCTGGGGCTGCTCGCGTTCGGCCCGCGCGCCGGCGAAGAATTGCCCAAGGATTGTGTGATCGTTGACTACTGGGAGAAATGGACCGGCGATGAAGAAGCCGGAATGCACCAAATCGTCGACGATTTCAACACGACCGTTGGCCGGAAAGAGCACATCTATGTGCGATACCTCTCGACGAGCAGCATCGAGCAGAAGACGCTGGTGGCGATCGCGGCCGGCACGCCGCCGGACGTTGCCGGTCTTTACAACCAGGACATCCCTCAATACGGCGCGTTGGATTCGCTTCAGCCGCTGGACGACCTCGCCGCGGAGCATGGCATCACCGCGCAGATGTATAAAAAGGTTTTCTGGGACGAATGTCATTACGACGGCCATCTCTACGGACTCGTGAGTTCGGCCTACGATGTGGCGCTTTACTACAACACGCATATTTTTCGTCAAAGCGCCTCCGCTCTTGAGGCGCGCGGTCTGGACCCACAACGGGCGCCGCGCACGATTGCGGAATTGGATCAATACGCCCAGGCGCTGGATCGGTTTGACCCGTCGGGCCGGATCACGCTGGCCGGCTATCTCCCGATGGAGCCGGGGTGGTATCTCAATTACACCTGCATCTGGTTTGGGGGAAGCTGGTGGAACAACGCCGAGCACAAATTTACGTTCACGGACCCAGGGGTCGTGAACTCATTCAAGTGGATTCAAAGTTATTCCGATCGCCTCGGTCCGACGGCGGTGAACGATTTCCGGTCGGGCTTTGGAACGATCGATTCGCCGCAAAATGCTTTCCTGACGCCCAGCGTTGCAATGGTCCAGCAAGGAACTTTTTTTGCCCACTTCATTCATCGGCAAAACCCATCCATGGACGGCCATTGGGCCGCTGCGCCGTTCCCTTCGGCCCTCCCGAATCTGCGGGATGTCACCTACTGCAACTGCGACGTGCTGGTGATCCCCCGCGGAGCGAGGCACCAAAAGGAGGCGTTCGAATTTATCGCCTTCGTGAATCGCCAGGACGAGATGGAAAAGTTGGCCAACCTCCACTGCAAGATTTCGCCGCTGGCCAAAGTCAGCGAAGGGTTTCTGGCCCATTCCAACAATCCATATATCCGGGTGTTCGATCGGCTCGCCGCCAGTCCCAACGCCCATCCGACCGAGCCCATCCCGATTCTTCCCGAGGTGAACGACGAATTGAACGATTTTGAACAGCAGTTGCAGTTGCAGCAGGTGAGTCCCGAAGAAGGGCTTCGCCAAGTGCAGGTGCGCCTGCAACAGAAGTACGACCAGTTTATGGAAGATCAGCGGCAGCGGCGGAAACAGCATGGCCAAACTGCATTCTGAGACTCGCGCGCTATTCCGGGGCCTGGCGTTTGTGTCGCCATGGCTGGTCGGCTTTTTTGCGTTCACGCTCGTGCCCATCGCGATGTCGCTGTATTACAGCTTTTGCGATTACACCCTTCTTCAACCCCCGCTGTTCAAGGGTTTGAACAATTATCGCCTGCTCGCTCACGATCGGGTCTTCTGGAAAGTCGTTCTGAATACAACCATCTACGCGCTGATGGCGCTTCCGCTGGGGATGATCGTCGCGCTGGGCGTGGCGATGCTGCTGAACCTGAAAATTCGCGGCCTTTCCATCTATCGAACGATCATTTTCCTGCCGTCGCTGGTTCCCACGATCGCGTCGGCGGTGTTGTGGCTCTGGCTGTTCAACTCGAAGCTTGGGCTGATCAATACGGCCCTCCGCGTCATTGGTGTGACGAATCCTCCCGGGTGGTTGACGGATGTCCACTGGGCGATGCCCGCGCTGGTGTTCATGAGCGTCTGGGGGATCGGTAACACCGTGATCATCTATCTCGCCGGCCTTCAGGATGTGCCCCGCGAACTTTACGAAGCCGCCAACATCGACGGCGCAACCACGTTGCGAAAGATCTGGCACGTCACCTTGCCGCTCATTTCGCCGGTGATTTTCTTCAATCTCATCATGGGAATCATCGGCACGCTGCAGGTCTTCGCCGTGCCGTACGTCATGACCCAGGGCGGCCCGGCCCGCAGCACCTACTTTTACACGATGTACCTTTACGACAATGCGTTCAGTTATTTGAAAATGGGTTACGCCGATGCGATGGCGTGGATTCAGCTTCTCATCATATTGGCGCTGACGGCGCTGGCCGCGTGGTCAGGCAAGCGATGGGTTCATTACCAGGGCAGTTAGCCTCCGGGAATATTTGCGATGACATCAAGCCGCCCAAAGTTTGCCGCTCATCTCCTGCTGCTCGTCATTTGCGTTGCGGCGTTGCTTCCATTTCTCTGGATGATTTCGACCAGCCTGAAGACGCTCGCGGCGACGACCGCATATCCGCCGACTTTTTGGCCAAATCCCATTCAATGGCATAATTACGTCGATGTCTTTCGCAACGAGAAGGCCAATTTCCTGCTCTGGACGCGCAACACGCTCATCATCGCCGTATTGGGCGTCACGGGCACGACGCTCTCCAGCGCCCTGGCCGCCTATGGATTCGCGCGGCTGCGCTTCCGCGGACGCAATGTTCTGTTCGTCATCATGCTCTGCACGATGATGCTGCCGTTCCCGGTCACCATGACTTCTCTGTTCGCGCTGTTCCGATGGCTTGGAGATCACACGGGCATCGCCTGGCTCGGAACATTCAAACCGCTTTGGGTGCCCCTTTGGTTCGGATCGGCTTTCAATATTTTCCTTCTGCGGCAATTCTTCCTGACCATCCCCAACGAACTCTCCGAATCCGCCCGCATCGACGGATGCAGCGAATTCGGTATTTTCTGGCGGATCATTCTCCCGCTTTCCCGGCCGGCGCTGGCGGTCGTTGCCCTCTTCGCTTTTCTGGCGATCTGGAACGACTTTCTTGGCCCACTGGTATATCTGCAAAGACCCGAGCAGTTCACGCTCGTCCTGGGCCTGCAAAATTTCCAGAGCAAAGCTGGGGGGACGTCCTGGCATCTTCTCATGGCCGCCAGCGTTCTTGTGATCACGCCGGCGGTGCTGCTCTTTTTCCTGGCACAGAAATCGTTCATCGAGGGAATCGCCACCACGGGATTGAAGGGTTAGCCACAGCATTTTCATTTTTGGTAGAGTTGGTTCGATTCGCGACAAAGCCACATGCGTGATGAAAACACCCTCAATCCGTAACTGTTTACCGTCGGGGGGCGCAAATCATCCATATTGCGACACCGAGCCAACGGATGAAGAACAAGATGAAGAACAAGAGGATGATCGGTTACGATTTCCTTGACGGCCGAATTCGCCGGCTCGAATATCAGAAATCGCTGCCGCCGCGAACATCGTCGGCTGGCCTGTTGACGTTCCAGCGAACCGTCGGCGGACGAAGAGCAGAGTCGCCGCGTTCCGCGGCAAGTGTAGCGGAGTTTCGAACTCAGGTTCGACCTCAACCGTCCTTCACAGCCCGCCTTGTCCGACCGCCGCCTGAGCATTCAGCGGTGATGACCACCGACGCGTCGTGTGCCGGCTCCTGGGGCAATTAAGGGCAGGTCGGACAAGCGGCGGTGAAGGACGGTTGAGGTCGAGCACGTGCTCGAAAGTCCGCTGCGATTGCCGCCGGAGGCGGCGACTCTGCTCTTCGTCCGCAGACGGTTTGCCGGAACATTGTCAGGCGGGCCAACGGGTTCAGCGGCGGCAGCGATTTCTGATATACGAGCCGGCGATTTCGGCCGTGACGAAAACTGCAACCGATAAAAATCCGATCCGCCGCATCCTGACAACTGCTCTGCTGGAGTCAGGAGTCATTCAGCCGCGGTAAACAGTTACCTAATACTCATGACGATTTTGAGTCTCAACCCGACGCGGAGAATCCTTCGCGTAACTGTTTACCGCCCGCTCTCGGAATCGCTCGGTGTTTCCGCTTGACGGCGTCACCATGCATGCGTTAGCGCGCGTCGGATCGTTCGGTGGAACCCGGCGAAAGACCTGCGGTAAACAGTTGCCTCGATCCCCCACCGCGGAGGTCGCCGCCCCGAATTGTTATTCAGGGCACTTTAACTGCAAAAAAATTACGTCAAATCTTCTTCTCCGGCGGTGGGTTTCGCGTGGCCGTATTTGATGACCGCTACAAACACCACTCCGCCGACGATGTTTCCCAGCGTCGTGAAGGAGATGACGCGAACGGCGTCGGGCAAGCTGACTCCCTGATGCGCGAAGACGCCGGCGAGGATTTCGATCGACCCGGCCACGGCGTGATGCAGTCCGGCAAAGCCGATCGATGCGGCAACCAGCCAGACGATGACGATCTGACTGATCGTGTCGCGGCCGGCAGCCACGAGCCATGAAAGCAATCCCATCAACCACCCGGCGAGAACGGCGCTGATGAAGATCGCATTGCTGCCGTGATCGACGGCCTCGTGGGCAATATGACCGAACGCCGCGGGTGCGATGTCTCCCAGCGCTGGACCGGCCACGGTGACGAGCTTGGCAAAGATCGCCCCGCCGATCAGATTGGCGACATAGACCACAATCCACAGTCGCAGGAGCGAAGCCAATGAAGCATTGCGATTCAGGACCGGCAGGACCGCCAGGGTCGTTTGTTCGGTAAATAATTCGGATCGCCCCAGGACAACAAAAACGAATCCGACCGCGTACATGTTGGCGATGAGGATGTGCACAACCGGCTCGGGCAGCCGGCCGTGGGTCTGCGTCCACATCACCGCCATCAACAATACGCTGAAACCCAGGTCCAACCCCGCGGACAGCCCGGACATGAATAATCCGCCCGTCGATCGGTGCAAAACCTCAAGTCCCTCGTGAATCTCGCTTTGCAGGATTTCCTTGGGGGCTCGTTTTGGCGCCGAGGGTTCTTGCTCACCCGCGCTGGGCTGCAGGTCAGAAGTCATCGTGTGACCCATTCACTTTTTCAACGGTCCGGGGTAGACGCCGCGACCGACCAGATTAGTTCTTCCCGCGAGACTTCCGCAACGTCAAAACGGCCCGCGGTGCGGCGGCTTCAAATTGGGCGTTCTCTTCGGATCGGACCGTATCGAGAGTTCATCGAGCCGATTATGAGGGAGGTTGATAAGGTCAAGTCGCCGCACCCGGATCAATCGGCCGCAGTCGTCCTCCCGCGGGTGATAGAGAAGCGCTGGTGGGCAGCGATGCTGCACTCAAGGCGCGTCCCGGCTCCGCGCGGTCCTGCGACGGGGCGCCCCGGTTCGTCGGTGAATGAATTACCGATCCGATCTCACTTATCATCCGAAGGTTTGTGCTCAGGCTTCTTGGCGGCTGGCGCCTTGGCTTTCTCGGCGGCCGCGTGATCATCTTTGGCCTTGGGGGCGGCCTCCTTCGGCGACTCCTGCGCTTTTGGTGCGGCGGCATCCCCGTGCTTCTCTTTCGGCTCGGCGGCGGTTTGCTCCCGTTCTCCTTTGGCTTTCACCGCCGGGGCCGGGCTTGCATTTATCTGCCTCTGCTCCTTCGTTTGCGCGACTCCATTGTCAGCCTTGGCGGGAATCTGCCTGTTCTGCACAACCGCCGGCGTTTTGGCTTTGGAGACGCGCTGCTTCTCGGCGTGCTGAACGACTGGCGGCGCATACATGACCGGCTTACCCGCCGCCGTCAGGCGATGGGCTTCGGCCGGCGTTGCCGCCGTGGACAGTGAGACGCGTTTCACCGAGTGTCCCGTGGCCCGCGCTACGTTAGACGCCGGCATACCCTGGTTGACCACGTGATTGTTGACGTAGGTGATATTCGTGATGTTGGCCGTCTTGTTGATGATCGCCACGTCATTGCGGACGATGTGCTGATCGACACGCCCGCTGGTAACATAACGTTCGTCGCAATAAACGTATTGGTTGGCGGGCACGTAGCGATCGACAACGGCGGCGGAGAATTGCACTCCGAATCCCGCCTGTGGCGGCAGCGGCGCCCATCCGCAGTATCCGCCGCCTTCGCGCCAGGCGACCCACGCCGGCGCCCAAGTCGTGCCGGGAATCCACACCCAGCCTGCCGACGGCGCGTTGTACCAGCGGCCGTAGTGATAGGTCACATCGCCCCATTGGGCCTCATCGCCCACCGCCACCCAACTCCAGCCGTAATCGGTATCCGCCCAGTAGCCGACCGTGTATGGTTCCCATCCCGCCGGACGATTGCTCGGCGCCCAGCATTGGCCGTATCCGCTGACCGCGACCCAGGAACCATAGGGATTCAGATCGGTTTCGTAAGCGGTTAAGACCTCGGGAGGCGGCGGCTGATACTCATCGATCGCGGCAGCATCCGCCGAAGTCGGCTCATCATAATTGCTCGATGCGGGGCCGGCGGTCCTCTCACATCCGCTTTGCAGCATCAGCGCGGAAAGAGAAATGCCAAGCCCAATCCTGAGACAGAAAATCGAAGCCGAGCGATGGTTACTGAATGACATGGACCGACCCTACGTGAGATACACCCACCGATCGTCGAACCGCACCTGACGGCAAGCAACGATGCGTTCAGTTGCGGCGGACACAAATGTACAACGATGAGCATACCTCGCGGTCACGAGCTTGCGAACGTGCAAACCGGGATAGTCACGGTGCCGCCATGCGCTCTCAATCAGACATTTACACATCTGTTTACTCAAACTGACCCTTTCTCCTATCAGAGAAAACCGGATGGTACGGCGGACTTCGGCGAGTTCAGTCGAGCGCGTCGTTCGATTTTTGCAGGAAGCTGAAGAAGCACATCTGCTCGATTCCCTCACCGATTCCGCGAAGCGAGAAGAGCTTAAAAAACCAGGCTAAATCCCGCTCGGTTGGGTCGTCCGGCGGGGCCGACGCGGGGCCAACGATATCGGCGGCGGAGAGTCCCATGACGTAGTCGGCCAGATACGCAATGTTGATCTCGTCCGCCGTCTGCGTCGAAAGCACGAAGATATTGTGCTGACGCACCGCATCGCGGAGATACCGGTCGGCCATCCGCACCTCCACCGCATCAAGCGCAGCGAGATACGCAAGCATTTGGGGGTCCTGCTTCCATTCGTTGGCCCGCTCTTCTTGCCTGTACCCGTTCAGAGCGGCATCGAAGTGAGCTTGAATCCGCTCGTAAAATGTTTCGACCTGAATTCCGTACAGCCAGCGGAAGATCATCACTTCGCCGGGGCGGCGATGGATGTGATAGTCGTTGGTGGACAGGCCAAGTGTTTTCGGGAAGTTCAGCAAACCGGCCGCTTCGACGGCGGTTGTCTCGGGCAAGATCGGACTGTCAACCGGCTTCGATTTCTCCAGCCGCCCGAAGCTTCGCTGGATGTCGCGGGCAACTTGAAAATCAAGTCCGCCGCGAATCTGGGCGTCGAACTTCCTGTGTCCTTCAAACACCGCGGCAAGTTCCGCGTGCATGCGAAGCTCGTCGGACTTCTCGCGCGCACGATCCTTCGGTTCAAGCGGATGCTCTGATGGACTTTCGTTGGGCTCGTCAAACATACCGGATACGCTCCAATCAAACCCTACCGAAGATATTCTTTCAACTCAAAGCCGCGGAATTGCCGGCCCGCGGTTTTCGATGCATGCGACCTGGCCGACCCGGGCATCAAAACCGAAAAAATTTTCCCTCTCGCGCCGCAAGAGTCTAAGATATGACCCTGATTGGAGTCATCAGTGAAGGGCGGTTCAGTTTCCATTGCGACGTTCTGGACGGCGATCTTGCTCGCGGGTTGCGTATCGCATCCTGCAGCCGTACCGCCGCTGGAAGCGCCGGCGGTGCGGGCGCGCGTGACTTATTTCGTCGGCACGCCGCTTTCCGGTCCCCAAAATGCCGATGCAGCCAAGGTCTCCCTGACCGATGTTTGGGATGTCCGGGCGAGTTGGTTTGCGCTTGAGCGAATGGAAGCGCGATCAATGTCGCTCGTGGGAACTCAGGCGAAGATCATCACGGCAACGCGCGGCGGTCTGGGGGTGCTGCCGTCGGGCACGCTGACTGCCTCCAGCCGAATCGAGTGGGCCGACGGCAATGCCGGGAAATCGATCCTCGCCTCCGCCAATCGCGGTCGCACGGTCCTTCTGGCCGATTCGCGCGCCGCCCTGCCGCGGGGCGTCACGGCTTCGCTGCAGCTTCTGGACATTAACGGAATCGGCGACGAATCCCTCGGCGATCCCCGGCATCGCCGGGTGGAGATCGATGTTTGCCGCCCGGCCGCCGCGCCGGAGTCCGGGCAATCCGGTAAATTGCAGATCGCGATTGCGATCGAGGATTTTCGCGCTCCGGCCCCGGACAACGCAATCGCATCGGCGGCCTCGTCCGAGCCGTTGGTATTTGAGCGCGAGACGGCCGTGCTGGATCATGCGATCAAAAACCGTCCGACGACCTTCCTTGTGATTATCCCCTTCGAATTCAGCACCGGCGGAACCCAGGCGGTCGCGGCGGTCGTCACCATCGGGAATGCCGGCGCCGACCCCGCATTTCAGGATGCGATCGCGCAGTGCCAAAAGGATTTGCAGGGAACCAGTGGAATCGGACAACCGCCCGCGGCGTGGTCGGCGGGACTGGATGAGGTGATGGATTCGCTGTCCGATCCTGGCCGCCGCCGAGCGAGCCTGGTTTTTCTCGCCGACCGGAGCGGCGCCAGCATCTGCGCGGATGTCGCGATGGTCGCGGATGATTCCGTGCTGGCGACCATGGCGTACCAAATCGAGCGCCAGGGCCGCGGCGCACTGCAGGAGGAAGATTTGCCCGGATTTTCGTGGGTCCTGGATCGATGCGCGATCGATTCGCTGCGGCCGTTGCTGGCCAAGGCACAGTTGCCCGATGAACTGTTCGAGGTTCTCACGCTGCACCTGGGGGAGTCGGGGCGTCACGCGGCCTCGGTCGATGAATTGATGCACGGCGTCACGAGCCGGGCGGATCTGCAGCGGCGGCTGGTCGAAGAGAATTTCATTTATCTGCAAGACCCTTCGCCCGCACAGCGCGTGCGGGCGCTGGCGTGGCTGACGGCGCGCGGGCTGGCTCCGGCTGGGTACGATCCGATGGCGTCGCCAAAACAGCGGCGGTTGGCGCTGGACCGGGCGTTGTCGGCCCCCCCAACGACGGCCCCGACCGCCGGGGGCGCCCCATGACCGAAACAAAGGAGAAAAAAGAAAAGCGGCCCGGCCGATGGCGAAGGCGAACCATCGCCGCGCTGATTATCTTCATCGTCCTCGCTCTGATTCTCAGGGTCGCGGTGAATCTTGTTCTGCCCGTGGTGTTGAACAAGGTCGCCCGCAGCTACAAACTTACTTGCCAATATGATCGGCTCGAATTGAGTCTCCTCGGCGCCGACGCCGCCATTTACAATCTCGAATTCCTGCCCGAAGGCGGCGGCGACCCGGTCATTCGCATGGATTACTGCCAGGGAGACCTGTCGCTCTTCAACCTGTTCAGAGGCCGGCTGGTGGTTTATCGCGTCGCGGCCGATGGTGTGGATTTGACCATCGAGCGAACGCCGGATGGACGGTTTCCACTATTGGCGAAATTCACGTCGCCCAACTCCGGCGCCCCGAAGGTCTCGGCCGCACCGACAAACTCGCCGCCGCAGCCGATCGATTTGAATCCGCCCCTGCGCATCGACGCCATCCGCCTCGAACACGTTCGGGCGAGATTCCATGATGAGTTCATCCATCCCGAACTCGACGCGCGGCTGGCGCTGGATGTGCGTTTGTCGGATGTCGGCGTTCCTGGCCGGCCGACTCGATTCGAGCTGGATTTTTCCTCCGACCCGGTGCTGGATTCCCTGGAAGTCGACGGCGAATCCCGCGGCGACGGCAAAACACTGGACGCCACGCTGCATGTTCTCATGCGCGGCTTACACCTCAAGCCGGTCCAGCCGTATCTGCAAATCGTCGGATTTCGTGCGACCGCTGACAACATTTCCGCGTCGATGAGCGGTGAGTTGAAAGCATCGGTTGCGCCAAATCCCGCCGATGGCATCGAGGCAGCGCTCTCGCTCCAGCAGGCATACGTCAGGGCGGACGAAAAGGAAGCCCTGGCGATGGATCATCTTTCGCTGAACGCCACGGCCCTGAACACCGCTCTGGCGAAACTTGGTAAGCTGGAGATCGACGGCGTGCGGTGCACCGCGGAGAAAAGCGCCGAAGGCGTGCTGGGCGCGGCCGGCATCGAGCTGGCGCCACCGACCGTGGCGGCCATCCGTGCCGAGCCACCCGCCCCGCCGCCTGCGCCTCAACCCGCCGCGGTCGCCGGAGCGACATTCCACTGGACGTTGGACGAGTTTTCCCTCCGCCATTTTCACGCTGGATTTCATGACCGCTCCGTTTCTCCGCCCGTGGACTTGAGCCTGAGTATTCCCGAGCTTTCGGCGGCCAACCTCGTATCCGCTCCGGATCGCGCCGATGCCGCCGTACATTTCGCGGCAACGATTGAATCACCGGGAATGGTGCGGGTGATGCACATTTTGGGGCAGGCCCGGCCCTTCGCCGCCGAGAAAACTTTCAACGCGACCGTCAGCGCCGAAGGCATCGCACCGGCGGCGATCAAGCCATACCTCGATTCCGCCGGTTTGGAATCCGAATGGAAAAACGGCTCGTTCACCTGCGCGGCTGATGGCGATCTGGCTATCGACCAGCAGGGAAAACTTTCTGCCGATGCGCGCGTGAGGGGAATGCAATTGGCCGATGGCGTCGAACGATTCCGATTCGATAACATCAGCCTGAACGGGATCAGTTTCGATCCGCGGGCAGACGCGATTGGGGCTGAATCCATCGAGTTTTCCGGGCCGGATTTGGCCGCAACGCGCGATGCGTCGGGCCACTGGCATGTGCTCGGATTCAAAACCGAGCCGCGAGTGCCGTCGGCTGCGCCGGTCGTGACCTCCGCGGAAGCCGCCTCCGACCCCCCGTCGATGGCTTTGCCGAAGATCAGGATCGGCAAGTTCCTCTGGAAGGACATTCACCTGAGCTTGCACGATGACTCCGTGTCGCCTGCGGCCAATGTCACCATTTCGGATGCGGGGGTGGAAGTGGACGATCTGAATCTCGACGTGAGCGACAGCGCTCCAGAAGAACGGCCGGGGAAAATACGTGCCTGGCTGGTCGTTCCGAAAATTGCCCGGATCAACGTGGATGGGTCCGTGACATCGCGGCCGCGAGAGGTGTCGTCGGAAATTGATGTGAAGGGCGAGGATATTCACCTCGATCCATTGGCCCAGTATCTCAAACAGGCCGGATGCGAGCCGGCCATGCGGGATGGCCAGTTCAGGATCAACGCACAAGTCTCCGCCGCGGGCGATGACCACTCGATCGCAACATCGGCGGCGTTCAGCGTGAACTACCGCGACGGCGATACGCCGCTGGTATCACTGAAGTCTGCGCGAATTGCCGGGCTGCGTATGCAGTCAGGGCGGATTTCGGTCGATTCGATTCAAATTCGCTCGCCGTGGGCGCGAGCGGTTCGCGATGCCGACGGCAGGGTCGAAGTCGCCGGCATTCGTTTGGTCGGAAAGCCGGCGATGGCGACGGAGCGGGTGGATCCCCCGAGTCGGCCGCAGCAGTCGGCCGATCCCGCTCCCGCGATAATAGCGACGGTGAAATCGCTGAACGTCGAAAATGCCGCGATCGATTGGGTCGATCATTCCGTGACACCTGCCGTTGCAACGACGGCAAGGATTAATGCTTCGCTGAATGATTTCACTTCGGCCCCGGACGCGCCGGCAGCGAGTTTGCGCCTGAACGCGAATGTGGCGGGATCGCTGGATGCGCTCACCGCGGATGGAACCGTCTCGGCTTCTGCCGATCAACAATCGCTGCGGATGGAAGTCAGCGCCGATGGAATCGGCGGGGGCTCATTGACGTCGTATCTTCCGCCAAATATTCAGGTCGCTCTGCATGGGGGACGCCTGCGCGCCGGCATCTTGGCCACCGCCGCCGTCAACCCGCGCGGGGGAAAGTCCGTCGAGATCGACGTCGCCAATTTGGATTATCGCGATGCGTCGCAAAAAGAGCCCTATCTGAAATTCGATTCGTTTCACGCAGGCGTGGGCAGGCTTGACAGCGCCGCAAGCGTTGTCGCGGTGGAGGATGTGTCGCTACGGGGGTTGGAAGCCAACGCACAAAAGACTTCGCGCGGCCTGGAACTGCTGGGATTGCGGATCGGGCAGGAAGCTGCCGAAAAATCGGACCCATTGCCGGTCCCGTCCCCCGCGGCCGATCCACCGGGGACGCCTCCCGCGAATGATCTGGCTCACGTCGCCCAGCGATTGAACAAGTATCCGCTGGTCACGCTGGATTCGCTGGATTTGAACGTCCGCAAAATTACCGTGAGCGATCAAACGCAAGCGCGGGCCGTTCCGATCGTCGTTTCCAATGTCAGGCTTCACAATCTCGCCCGATTGGTTTGGCTCGGCCGCGATCCGGAAGAGAATCCTCCGACGCAGCTCGAACTGACCGGCCGTGTCGATCCGATCGTCGATCAGTTCGATCTGGAAACCCGCGCAACGCCATTTTTCCGAACCAAGACCGTCGCGGTGGATTTGACGGTGACCGGCATCCATGGCCAGGGAATCACGGAAATTGACCCCAGTCTCTCGCGGCAAATGGACGGCAGCGCATTGAAAGACGGCCAATTCCATGCCAGCGCATCGTTGGCGATAAAACTGAACACGCTCGATCCGGCCAATTTCGATTTTTCCCGTGGCGGGAAGATGGATGTGTCGCTGAAGGACATCGCCTTTCGCGCCGAGCCTGCCGGGCCCGTGCTGGCGGGCCTGGGAGATGTGCAATCCGAGGGAATCATCATTGCGCCGCGGATGGCGGGGATGGACATTCACGAACTGGACGTTGACAACATCGTCGGCAAAGTCTGGCGCAGCGATGATGGATTGCATGTCCTTGGCCTGGTCATTACGCCGCAGGTCAAAACGCCGACGCCATCGCTCCAGGGGCCGGCAAAAGCGCCCGCGGCCGATCCCCCGGCAACTGATCCGCCGGAAAATGATCCGCCGGAAAATGAAATCAAGATCGAGCGCCTTCTGGTCAGTGGAATGGATTTTGTGGCGGAAGACCGCACCGTCGATCCGCCGCTGATTGTGCCGATTAACGGTCTGGACATGGAGGTGCAGGACATTTCGAACTTGTCGCCGCGTGAGGATAAGCCCGTGAAGTTCAGCGTGGACGTCAGCGCCGCCAAGGTGGCGCTGCCGGCGCAAGACACGGGCCCCGCCGGCGAGCGCGAGCTTTTTTCCGAGGTCACGGCCAACGGCGCCGTGTCGATGTATCCGCAGCTCAATGGATGGGCCAAGGCGTCGGTCAGCGGGTTTGAATTGACCAGTTTGAAAGCACTGGCAGCGCTGCACAAGGTAACGCTGGGGGCGGGCACGTTTGACGGTGATGTTGATATTCGTTTTCTGGGCGATGGCGGGATCGACACCAGCACGAAACTGGTCTTGACCGACCTGTCTCTCTCCGAGCCGGCCAATGGTTGGATCCGTCGCACTTTGAAACTTCCGGCCCCGCTGGATGTGGTCATCGCAGCGCTGCAGGACCAGGATGGTTCGATCACGATTCCGGTGAATCTTACGATCCGCGGAAACAGCGTCAGCACCGCTCAACTCGCGGCCGCGGGCTCGGGGGCGCTGCTGAGCATCATCAGCACGTCGCTGGCGGCGGCTCCACTGAAGGTGGGAAATCTGCTGGGGCTGGACGAAAAAGGCGCCCAGCATGAGCCGCCTGTCATCGTGTCGTTTTTGCCCGGATATTCGTTTCCCCGGGAGATCGACCAATTGGATTTGCTTGCGCAGCGAATGAAGGACAACGACTCATTGAATGCGATACTGCGACACGATCTGGGGAGCGATGACATCGCGCTGATGTCGGAGCGGGTGAATCCCTCTCCGGCGGATGCGCTGGCCGTGGCGGATCGGCTTGGCCAGCAAAAGGCGGCTCTGCTGTCGGCGCGCCGGCAGGCGGCGGGCGACGTGCGGGCGATGCTCGCTTCCGGCGGCGGCGACTCGGCCGACATCGCCATCGAGCGTCTGCGACGCCTCGACCGCGAATTGGCCGAAACGGAAAACGCCCTGGATCGAACGTACGATCTTCTGAGGCCTGGAGCCGATCGCCAGGCCGACGGGCGAACGCGGGCCGCATGTCTGGCCGTCGCCCGCGCCAGGCTGCAAGCGGTTCGCGATTTTCTGCTGGCCGATCAGAACGAGAAAGGCTTGGCCGATCGCATTCACATTGCCAATCCGCGCTACTCGCCCGTGACGGATTCGAGCCTGGGGCGCGTTATCATCACGTTGATCAAAAAGAAATGATACGGATTACATTTTTAAAGTGCGCGTGGCCTCCAAGCCCCGGATGTACATCCGGGGCTACCGGGTCCGGGGGATCAGGTAGTTCTGCGCGATCGACGTGAACGCGGCGACTTGGTCGCGCTGCCATTGCTCGTCGCGTCCGAGTTCCGCGGCCAGGAGCCGCGCCACAGTCCCACCGCCACTGAGGCGACGAGGAGCGCGACTGACGCCGGTTCGGGGACAACGGGCGACAACTCAAATAACGTTCCCTCGCCGGTGCCGTTGTTCAGCGACGTGTCGCCGCCCCATTCGGTTGCGCCGAAGAGGTTGCCGTGGGCGCCGAGGCTGAGGGCATCGGGATCGGCGCCGTCGCCGGAGTCGAATGAATGAAGCGTGATTAAGGTTTGCGTGCCTGCCGGGACTTCCCAGATGGAACCTTCGACGTACTGGCCGCCGAGCAGGCTTGTGCCGAACAAATCGCCGGCTGGATCGAGGAGAAGGTGATCGGGATATCCGAGATTGGGAATCGAATAACCTCCGAACGAGGCCAGCAACGTCGGGGCATAAGTCCCCGCGGCCAGTTTGAAGACACTCCCATCGATGTTTGGTCCGCCGATGTTCGTTGAGCCGTATAGGTTTCCGTTGGAGTCGAGGATCAGGTCTGTCGGAAACTGACCGAGATCGGGATCCGAACCGAATGATAGGATGGTGGAGATGGTGTGGGTTCCGGCCGGGACTTCAAAAACCGTTCCGATGCCGTACTGCCCGCCGTACTGTGTCACGCCGAAAATATTGCCCGATTTGTCCATGGCCATGGCGAGGGGACCGGACCCGTTGGAGTTGTTGAACGTCGCGATGGGCGAAATCTGGTTACTCCCGGCAGGGAGCTCGAAGACCGTGCCGTAACCGCTACCGCCCTTGTAGGTGGTACCGAAGATGTCCCCGGCCGAGTCGGTGATGAAGCTTTGATCCCGTGGGCCGCTGCCGTTGGGCCCCGTGAAGGACACGATCGGGGAGATGGTGGAGCTACCGGCCGGCAGCTTGAAGACGGTTCCGCCGCCGCTGCTGCCGCCGGCGTAGGTCGTGCCGAAAAAGTTTCCATTGTTGTCGACGTCGAGATTCGAGGGCTCCGAGCCGTTGCCGCCATTGAAAGCGGCGAGCGTGGAGATGGTGCTGGATCCGGCGGGCAATTCATAGATGGAACCCATGGTTGCGCTGGGCCAGTTTCCAGTAACTCCGAACAAATTCCCGGAGGTATCTTCGATGATGGTGCCGCCGGGTTCTGACCCGTTGGTGAGCTCAAAATTCGCCAGAGATTTGAAGGTGAAATCGGCCCGCGCCGGCGCCGCGCTCGTCGCAAGCGCTCCGCCCATCGCCAGCGCGACGAAGGCGCAACGCAACCGAGCCAATCTTCTCCCGCTCCAATTCGATTGCACAAATATTCTCCCCGCGTCCTCCGGATGCATACCTCGATGCGCGAACGTAATTCTAACGCGCCAAGGCCGGGGTAACAAAGAGATTCGATTGCAAATGCATTCGATGCAAGTGGACGCGATGCGGTTTCTGCGTCAAAAGTTTTTCGTTATGACAGGGCGATGCGGGCTACCGGGTCCGGGAGATCAGGTAGTTCTGCGCGATCGAGGTAAACGCGGCGACCTGGTCGCGCTGCCATTGCTCGTCGCGTCCGAGTTCGGCGGCCAGGAGCCGGGCCACGTCGCCGGCCATGGCGATCGCCGCGGCGGCGTTGAGCAGCAGGGCACGGGTGCGGCGGGCCAGCACGTCGTCCACGGTGCGGGCCATCTCCTGGCGGGCCGCCCAGATAACTTGGGCGGCGCAAATCGGCAGAGCGTCGTGCAACTGGCGGCGCAACGCCGGGTCGGCGTCCATCAGCTCGCGGATGGCCGGGGCGTCGGAACCGTAGTAGCTCAGGTCACCGAACTGCTCGGCGTGTTGGTGATAGCCGTGAATGTTCAGCCCCCGCGTAACACAGGGGCGGTCGTCCAGCTTGGCCAGCGTGGCGGCCTGGTCCACGCAGTCCTCGGCCATCTTCCGGTATGTCGTCCATTTGCCGCCGGCGATCGTCAACAGCCCACTTTGGGCGACGAGAATCGTATGCTCCCGGGATAAGGCGGCGGTGTTGGTCGCATCCGACGCCTTGACCAGCGGCCTGATTCCCGCGAAGACGCTCAGGACATCATCGCGCGAGGGGCGCTTGGCCAGATACTGCGAGGCCGTCTCCAGGATGAAGTCGATCTCTTCCTCCATGGCAACCGGTTCCAGAGTCACGTCCGTGATCGGTGTGTCCGTCGTCCCGACGAGTGCGTGGCGATGCCAGGGAATTGCGAACATCACCCTTCCGTCACTGGTTCGGGGGACCATGATGGCTGAGTCGCCTGGGATGAAGGAACGGTCCAGCACGAGGTGGACGCCCTGACTGGGGGCGATTATCGGCGCGGCGCGAGGATCGTCGATCCTGCGGACCGAGTCGCTGAAAGCGCCGGTGGCGTTGATCACGCAACGGGCGGCGAGGGTGTGGCGGGCGCCGGTCTCCATGTCGTCGAAGACAAGCCCGTCCAAGAAGCCGTCAGGGTCATGCGTCAGGCCGATGACGCGGGCGTAGTTCAGCAATACCGCGCCTTGCTGATCGGCGGTCTGAGCCAAGTCGATGAGGAGGCGGGAGTCGTCGAACTGGCCGTCGTAGTAAAGAACGCCTCCGCGGAGGCCGTCCTGCTCGAGGGTGGGGATGCGCTGCAGCACCTCGTCCTTGGACAATTGCCGCGATTTCCCGAACCCGAAGCGGCCGGCGAGCATGTCGTAGACCTTCATGCCGATGCCGTAAAACGGAGCCTCCCACCAGACGTAATTCGGCACGATGAACGCGAGGTCGTGGACGAGGTGCGGCGCGTTCTGGCGGAGGATGCCCCGTTCTTTGAGGGCCTCCATGACCAGTGAGATATTGCCCTGCTGGAGATAGCGAACCCCGCCGTGGACAAGCTTGGTGGACCGGCTGGAGGTGCCTTTGCCAAAATCACTTTGCTCCAGAAGGCAAACGGAATACCCGCGCGAGGCGGCGTCGACGGCGATACCCACGCCGGTCGCCCCGCCGCCGATGACCCCCATGTCCCAGGGGCCATCGCGCGCGAGCAATCGCCTGATTGACGTGTCGCGATCCATGGAAAAAATCTTTAGTCCCGGGCCTCGCTCTAGGTCACCGGAGCGAGCTGACATACTGATGGTAATTGAAACCGAAAAATCGTGCCGCCGCCAACAGGGCATGCGAAATCGATCTGGCCGCGGTGCGATACGATGATGTTTTTGGTTATGGAAAGCCCCAGGCACCATTCCGCGAGAGGTTGGCTTGCCGCCCGTTCTCCGGGAAGTGTGCAGTTGTTCAACTGCGCGTGAAGGCTGTCCTCGAATTGCGATTCCAGCCTGGAGACATCAACTTTGAGCGAGTTTGGTTTCTCCCACACCATCCTTTGGGCATGCGCGTTGAGTTGATCGAGAGATTCCTTCATGGAATCGCAGTAACCCCAGCCAGAGTCTATTGCGCAAGCTCGTCATGCTGTCCCTCCGTTTTCGCGCGTTTCAGCCGGCGGCACAGGGCGCTGGCGTTGAGTCCGAGAACGGCGGCGGCCCTTCGAATGGTTTTCACCGACGCCAGCACTTGCTGAATATGCGCCTCCTCGATGACCTCCAGAGGAACCAGGTCGCCGATCTTATAACCGCCATTCGCGGCAGCCGTTCCTTTGAAGGCGGTATTCATCAGGTCCGGAGGCAAATGGTCCAATCCGATCAATTCGCCGTCGCAGGCGAGTACGGCCCGCTCGACGACGTTTCGCAGTTCCCTCGCGTTGCCGGGCCATGAATGCTTCTTCAGCACAAAGCTGGCATCGCGGTCAAAGCCGGCGATCGCCTTAGGATGCTCGCGGATGAAATACGCCAGGTAACGCTCGGCCAGCAACAATGTATCTTCGGATCGTTCGCGCAAGGCTGGAATATCCACCTGGGCAACGCTGATCGCCATCATCAAATCGCCGCGGAATTTTCCCGCTTCAACAGCGGGCTGAAGATCGACGCTGGTGGTGGCGATGATACGGACATCCGCGGGGCGGCGGATGAACTGATCCTGTTTTTCAAACTCGCGGTCGCGAATGACGGTGAGCAGCTTCGGCTGAAGCCGCATCGGCATGCCGCCGATTTCGTCAATGAGCAGCGTTCCGCCATGGCAAAACGCGATCGCTCCGATTTTTCCTCCGATTTCCGGACCGGAGCCGAACAGTTCCACCTCCAGGGCGTCGATCGATTGTCCGGCGAAGGAGATCGACGCGAATGGTCCGGCGGCGCGCGTGCTCCAGTCATGGATCGCGCTCGCCAGGCGTCCTTTGCCCGTGCCGGCTTCACCGCGAATCAGCACCGGCGAATTGGCCGTTGCAACTCGGCGGGCGAATTCAATTGATTCGCGCCAGATCGGGCTGGACGCTGGAAAATCCGCCTCGGGATCCATCGAGCCAAGAGTTTTTTGCAGCGCTTCAACCTTTCGCTCCAGCAGACGCCGCTCCGCTACCTTTCGGGTCAAAAGGGTGAGCTGAGCAGGCTCAAACGGTTTGGAGAGATAATCGCTGGCCCCCCTCTTCATCGCCTCCACC
Source organism: Tepidisphaeraceae bacterium (assembly GCA_036267155.1). Taxonomy (GTDB): domain Bacteria; phylum Planctomycetota; class Phycisphaerae; order Tepidisphaerales; family Tepidisphaeraceae; genus PALSA-1353. The sequence continues at coordinate 109,865 of DATAWP010000066.1, read as the reverse complement.
GCGGTGTCGATGGATGCGTAGGCCGTGATGACGATAATCCGCGCCCACGGATTTTCCTCCAACAACGACTGTATATAGTCCAGACCGTTGCGCGTCCCGAGACGAACGTCGAGAAAGATCAGATCAAATGCCTGGCGCGCGGTTTCTTCCAGGGCGGCTTCGATCGTTCCCACGACCACGACTTTGTGCCCGTCGGTTTCCAGGCACATGCTCAAGGCGAATCGGATGTGCTCCTCGTCATCGATTACGAGAATGCGCAGCGCCCGTAATTCCAAGCGTGTTTCTGACATGATTCTTTGCGGTGACTCTCCGGTGGGCACACTGTTCGCGTGCGCGCTTTGTGGGATGCAAAGCGAATACCGTTCTTGAGCTGCCAGCATCGGCCGGATGCACGATTCGGAAAACTCACCGACGAGCGACGGGCGAGTTCGATCGCTAAGTTAAATTCCGACCGAATGTTACGCAGTGCCGGCCGGTTCGACCGGCCATAAGTGAATCGGGTCGAGGTTTGGTCGCGGTGGGTCTGTGAGTTAGGTGCGCTCCTCAGCGGATTGAGGCGGTGCGCACTAAACAGGCGAATACCCTCTGCACATCCTTTTTTGCCCAAAATCGGGCGAGCAGAAGCCTGCTAGCTGGTCATTACCACCTCTATTATTTGCGCTTGCAAAAAGTCAATCTTTTGATCTGCCTAGCTCAGTTTATAGGCTTCTGTGACTAATAATCAAGCGATCAACGGCTTTAGACCGCGAAAGGCACGCCGGCAAGGGGGGCGCACCATCAGTCTGCGGCCTTCGGGCATTGGATCGCGCGGTCTTTCCAAAATACCGAGGTGATCCGGCAAAACGATGGGATCATTCCCTCGGTGAGTTTGCCGGCACGATTCGGCCAAGTTGGTGCCGCCGGGAGCTTGTCCCGCCCGTGCATGATCCGCGCGCATCCAAAACGGGTTTGCCTGTCAACTGTCGATTCAATCAGTGAATCCGCCGGGCCACGGTCGGTTGGTCCTTGGTTCACACGAAGTCCAAATCATGGCACTCGCTTTGCCAAAGCGCCCGCAACGGAATGAGAGCGATTGCGCCGGCATGGATGCTTCTCATCAGGGCACGTTTTTCTAAGTACGGTTGGCCGAGTGTTCGGCCCCGATCTCGGTGGTCATTCTTGGATCAGGGTGAGTCTATGAAGCTTCTTCATTCGGTGGGACGATGGCGTTCCTGGTTTTTGCCATGTACTGCGGTCTTCGCGCTGCTGCTGATGTGCGGCCCTTTGACAGTCAATGGGCAGTCAACGCAGCCTGTTGATGCGCCGCACGCGGACTCGTCGGGAGCCACCGGCGGCGACAATTCGCTGATCACGCCAAATGCGGGGTTGCCCGGCTGGACGGGAGGCGGGACGGACAGCAAGGGCGTTTGGCATCCGTACAATGACGAAAAAGGGAATCCCACCGACACGCCCAATGCCACGAGCCTGGCTCCCAACGTCTCCAAGGCGCTTTACTCCGTCAACATCGTCTGGACGCTGGTCTGCGGTTATCTGGTTATGTTCATGCAGGCAGGTTTCGCATTGGTTGAAACAGGCTTGATCCGCGGCAAGAACGCCGCCCACACGATGAGCATGAACTTCATGATCTACGCCATCGGCATGTTCGGCTTCTTCGTTTGCGGATTTGCCTTCATGTGCGGCGGCGCCAACGGCACCGGAGCGCTGGGCGGCCCGGGCCAGTTGGGCACGATTCCCTCACTGAACCAAATGTGGGGTTTCACCACCGGCACGGGCGCCAACGCCCATTTCTGGGGCCTGTGCGGTCATACTGGATTCTTCTTGACCGGCCAAGGTTATGACGCGGCCGCGGCGGTCTGGTTCTTGTTCGAGATGGTGTTCATGGACACCACCGCGACGATCGTCACGGGCGCCTGCGCCGAACGGTGGAGCTTCAAGAGCTTCTTTGTGTTCAGCTTGTTCATCGGCGCCATCACCTATCCGATCTTCGGATGCTGGGTCTGGGGCGGCGGCTGGCTGGCGCAGATGGGACAAAACTGGGGCCTGGGCAACGGCGCCTGCGATTACGCCGGCTCCGGCGTCGTCCATCTTCAGGGCGGAGCCTTGGCGCTCATCACGTCGATCCTGCTTGGGAAGCGCCTGGGTAAATGGGACAAGAATGGGAAGCTCGTCAACCCGATCCCGCCGCACAATATTCCAATGGTGCAGCTTGGAACATTCATCCTCGCGTTCGGCTGGTTCGGGTTCAATCCCGGCAGCTCGTTGGCTTCCAGCGACAACCGAATCGGGATTGTCGCCACCAACACGATGCTCGCAGGCATGAGCGCGACCATGTCTGCGGTTCTGTTCATGTGGTGGTTCGGACCGACCAAGAAACCCGATCCGGCGATGATGTGCAACGGACTGCTGGCCGGCTTGGTGGCGATTACCGCTCCGTCCGGCTTTGTAACTCCCTGCGGCGCGTTTTGGATCGGCGCTGTTGCCGGCGTGCTGGTCGTCCTGAGTGTGTTCTTCTTCGATAAGATCGGCATCGACGACCCGGTGGGCGCGATCAGCGTCCATGGCAGTTGCGGCGCCTGGGGCGTTCTGTCCGTCGGTCTTTTCGCCGACGGCCACTACGCCGGCTACAACGGAGTCGCCACCGGAGTATGGGGTCTTTTCTACGGTGACCATCAGATGAAACAGTTCGCGTCACAGGCCATCGAAGTGGCGGTCAACATTAGCTGGAACGTGATCGTGGGCGGCATGTTCTTCGTCATCACGGGTTGGATCGTCGGTGGCAACCGCGTGTCCGCCAAGACCGAAATCGCCGGTCTGGATCTGCCAGAAATGGGCCTCATGGGCTACCCGGAGACGACTCCGATGGTCCTGCCCGAGAATATCACGGACGAGCAGGTCGAGGCGATCAAGGCCGGAAAGATGTTGGAGATCGAGCCGCTGAGGTTCCCGAAATCCCCGATGGAAGCGGGCACGGCTTAGGCAGTTCGACGGTCTATGCATGACATCAGCCCGCCGGTCCTTAACGGGACCGGCGGGTTTTCTGACAGATTTGGCCGACAGCCAATAAGCAACAAGGCGCTACATGTTGAAGGTTGGTAAGTTCTTTGGGTTGCTGGCCGGCACCATCCTCCTGCTGCTGCTGCTGCACCGGACCGGACTGCTTGTTTTCAACGGACGGCAGATCCTCAGCATCGGCATTTTCTCAATGTTCATCTATGGCACGTTGATGTTCGGCGAGTTCCGCCTCGCGTTTGCCTTTGGCGGAATCGCACTGCTCATGGCTTGCAGCCTGCTCACGGTCGAGCGGTTTACCCAGGCGGCCAGCCTGGACGTTCTGGTCTTTCTCATCGGCACGTTCCTGGTCATCGGGTATCTCGAAGAGTGCCGGTTCTTCGAGCATGTCGTCAGCGCCATTGTCAGCACGGTTGGGCCGCGGCCTCAGTTGCTGCTGATCACGATGATGATCCTGGCGTCGCTGGCATCTGCGCTGGTGGGCGAAGTCACCGCCATCCTGTTCATGGCCGGCGCGATGCTCCATCTGACCGCCAAGTACAAGCTCAATCCCGTCCCGTTCATCATCATGCTGGTCTTCGCCTGCAACAACGGATCTGCGATGAGTTCGGTCGGAAATCCGATCGGAGTGCTGATCGCCTTGAAAACCGGATTGAGCTTTACGGATTTTCTGAAGGATGCAGCCCCGGTGGCGCTGGTGGTGGATGTGGTGACGTTCGCGATTTGCCGCTGGTGGTTCGCGGAATCGTTCACCGCATTCAGCGCCGCAGTCGACGCTGAGTTTGCTGCCAAGGCCAGGGTCCGCTCTGTCGCTCACTCGGCCATGGCTCTGGCCGCGGGCGGGGAAGGGAATTCCGTCGGCGTGGACGAGTCAGCCGCTTCTTACGACAGCGCTCTTTCAGATTCTTTCTATTCAACGGAGAAATCGGACGACGCGGAGGCGAAGCGGGCGTTTCGCGTTGCTTGGGCGGTGCTGCTGGGGCTGATCCTGCTGCTGGTGACGCACCACCAGACCGAAATCTGGCTCGGCACCTTGTTCCATTGCCCGCTGACGCTGCCCGATGGCTCCGTGGTGCACCGCGCCGACGGCTCGGTCGTCTACGGTCTGCGCGAGGGGACGATGATGGTGGCGGCCGCCCTGGCGATGGGCTGCGTCGTGCTGCTGCTGCAACGGGAAAAGGCGCGCGAGCTGGTCGAGCGCCGGGTGGACTGGTGGACGCTGTCATTCTTCATGATGCTCTTCGCATCGGTGGGAACCTTGCAGGATACGGGCGTAACCGAGGTTATCGCCGCCCGTCTGAGCGCCGTCGGGGGCGGGCATACATCGGTCATCCAGGTGATCGGCTGGTCCACCGGGTGGCTGAGCGCGTTCCTCGACAATGTGCTGGCTGTAGCCACGTTCATGCCCGTGGTGCATGACATCCGCGCCAGCGCGGGGGGGCCTTATTCGTCGGCAATCTACTGGTTCATGCTGTTCGGCGGCACGTTTATGGGTAATATGACGCTCATCGGATCCACGGCGAACATCGTGGCTTGCGGCCTCCTGGAGCGACGCGGACACGGAACGATCAAGTTCGGATACTGGATGAAGATTGGATTCATCGTGAGCATCGCGTCGATGCTGACGGCGACTGCACTGCTGCAAGTACAATCCCATTGGTTGCCGCTCATGCCGCCGCCGCGTCCCGGGTCGTGATTGAAGTTCGACGGGCGTAGCCCGAAGCAGATGGAGGTTTCCATGCAAATGATCATTGCCGTCGTCAAACCCAACAAGGTTGAGGCGGTGAAGGCCGCCCTGGTGAAGTTGGGCATCCTTGGCATGACGGCGCTGGAGAGCAAGGGATTCGCGCGTCAACTGGGCCACAATGAGCGATATCGCGGGCCGAAGATGGATGCCGGATTCGTTCCGAAGGTATGCCTTTTCGTTGCGGTCAAAGATGCCGAAAAGGACAGCGCCGTCAACGCGATTGTCGAATCAGCCCGCACCGGCGGCGTCGGCGATGGAAAGCTGTTCGTTCTGCCCCTGCCGGAAGTCGTCCGCATCCGCACGGGAGAGCGCAACGAGGCCGCCCTCTGACGCCGCTGAATCTGGTGCGACCATGGCAGAAAAGAATCCTTCACTCGTTATGAATCCCGGCGTCGATGTGGCGGAATCGCTCCGCTACATGATGGGCGACACCGGGGATCTCCAGGAATCCATGGGTGGATTTCGCATCAAGATTTATCACGTCCGCGCCTTCCCGTGGGGGGAAGTTTTCAAAGCCCTGTTGTATCGTGATTTCAAAGTCTATGTGACGCGGCACAAGGCCGAGCTGTACATCGAGGCCGCGCCCTAATCACCCGTCTTTACCAAGGAGTCCCGCATGAACTGGACAAAGCGTTACAAAAGGACCTTCATACCGACCCAGGTGGTCATTGTCGGTGTGTGCGCCGTCCTGATGATTTACTACAGGATGCCGATCGTTGGCGTCGGATTGTACTTTGCGGTCATGGAGTTGGGCGCACTTTTTGGGGCGATGTGGACCAACAGACTTGTCGGAAAATTTGAGAGACGTTCCGAGCGCGATGAATACGACCTGAAAGTGTTGTGAGAATTCGCTAGGAAATTCGTTGTCGAGGGATCCGACCATATTGAGCGACCTGGACCTTGCCCGGCTCCCGGACGCCGCCCGCCAGCGCAAAATCAACGTGTTGGTTGTCAGCAGCGTCGCGCTGGCGTTCATGAGCTTCTGGCGCGCCGCGGCGATCGTGCTGTGCGATCTGGCCAGCACAGCCTATTACATCGGCGGGATCAGCGAACAGGCGGTCGGAAAGGCCGCGCCCTGGTTCATCCTCGCCGTGATGCTCTTCGTGTATCCGGTCACCGCGGTGTACATGGAGAGCTGCACGCTCTTTACGCGGGGCGGGGTGTATAAGGTTGTCAAGGACGCCGTCGGCGGAGGATTGGCCAAGCTCTCCGTCAGCGCCCTGATGTTCGATTACATTCTGACCGGCCCTATCAGTTCCGTGGCCGCGGGGCAATATCTCGTGGGCCTCGTTGGCGACATGCTGAAGCTCGCGACCGAGCACAGCGCCCACCCCGTCGTATTCGATGCCACGACACATCCTGAGCTGATCAATTTCCTGACGATGTTGATCGCGATCGGCGTCACTCTGTATTTTTGGCGCACCAACATCATCGGCATCCACGAATCCAGCGAGCGTGCCCTGCGGATCATGCAATTGACGACGTTGATGGGATTGATGATCTTTGCGTGGAGTGCGATGACCCTGTGGGTGATGCCGCATGGGACGCTCCATGTGCCGCCGCTGAAACCCATCTTCACGCAAAGCAGCCTCGATCCCACCAAGCAGGCATCGTCCGGCTGGCTTGAACATTTTCCGAGGATTCTGGGCACGCTGGGCATCTTGGTTGCTTTCGGCCATTCGCTGCTGGCGATGAGCGGCGAGGAATCGCTGGCCCAGGTCAATCGGGAGATTGAAGCGCCCAAGCTTGGAAATCTCCTCCGGGCGGGGAGGGTCATCTCCATTTATGCGATTTGCCTGACCGGAATTATCAGTTTCCTGGCAGTTCTGATTATTCCGGATGGCAAGCGGGTCATTACGCAGGTGGTCAATAACGGAACCGCGACAACGCTCGATGCCCGCGGCAAAACATGGTGGGCGGTCGACTATCTTCGCCCGGCGGACGATCGGCACCGGGCCGATTGGGGATACCTCATGCTCCACGCCACCGACGCGCAGGGACGCGAGGTCGTCACGAAGACCAACCAACCGATCGTCATCAACCGCCAATGGCAGCATGTCGAGCGCGACAATGGCGGGTATCGCGACAACCTGATCAACGGGCTGGTTCATTACCTGGTCGGCCCGGCGTGGATCAAGATCGTCATGGAATGTTTTGTCGTCATCGTCGGTTTCCTGATCCTTGCCGGGGCGGTGAATACGAGCCTGGTCGGCTCTAATGGGGTATTGAATCGCCTGGCGGAAGACGGCGTGCTGACACCGTGGTTTCTGCGGCCGCACAAGCGGTTCGGCACCACCAATCGAATCATCAACGTCGTGGGCGTCGCCCAGGTCGTCGTGATCGTCGCCAGCCTGGGTGACGTCAACACGTTGGGAGAAGCATACGCTTTCGGCGTGGTGTGGTCGTTCGTTTTCATGTCGCTGGCGATGACCGTTCTTCGGTTTAAGATCCGCGCGCCACGTGAGTACAACGTGCCGCTGAACATCACGAAACAAACCAATCACGGGCTGATTCGGATTCCGATTGGAATCGTCGTGGTGTTCCTGATCCTGATCTGCACCGCATGCGTGAATCTGCTGACCAAGAAAACCGCGACGATCTGGGGTGTAGGCTTCACCGCCTTTTTTCTCGTTACGTTCACGTTGGTTGAGCGGATCTCCCTTCGGCGTCACGGCGGCAACCACGAGCATCTCGAGCAATTCAACGAGCGGAGCAGCGACCGCGTGACGGCCCAGGCCCTGGGCCTGTCGCACGCCGCACCCATCCTGGTCGCCGCCCGCGGACCGCGCAGCCTGCCGGTGCTGGAGAAAATCCTCACTGAAGTGAACACCAACGAGCGGGATATCGTCGTTGTCACCTGCAAAGTTCTCCCGGCCCGCACGCTTGGCGTTACGGAGCAGGAGATGTCCATGGACGACAGCGACCGCGAACTGTTGACCCGGATCGTTTCGGTGGCCGAGCACGTCGGCAAGCAGGTCTATCCCGTTGTTTTGCCGACGAACAATCCTCTGTATGCGATTGCAACGACCGCCCGCGACCTGGAGGCCAAGGAGGTGGTGCTGGGCGTCAGCGAAAAGATGCACGGCGAAACTCAGCTCGAGCAATTCGCTCTCGCGTGGGGAAGCGCCACCGCGGACTCGCAATACCGGCAAATCACGGATCGGCTGACCGTAAGAATCGTCGGCCCTCAACTCGAAATGAAGTATGAAATGGAGTGAGGGCCTCCCGATTCCCGCGCGTTTACCGCGGATTGGACAGGGTGATTCCATCCCAGGGCCACTGCGGCGGAGGCGCGGCGACCGCGTCGTTCTCGTTATACGCCGCTGTCGCCGCCAGAATCTTTACACGGGGTTCGTCGGGAAGGGTCAGTGTCCTGGCGTTGACCGGTAAATCGATTCGATATTTAAACAGGTAGCAATAGTCGTAAATCTCGTTTGAGCCGTCGGGCGCATGGCGGTGCGAGCTGTACCACGCGACCGGATCCGGCCGGACGAATCCCGGTGCGATGCCGGCGAAGCGGTTGTGCCACTCGTAGTCCGCCTCGGGATAATTGCTCCCTTTCCAGATGCGGTCATCCGGCAGGCCGATATAGCCGCCCCAATCCTGGATGGTCAGGTCGATGGGTTGGTCGCCAATGTGGAACGTAACCTTCGCTTCGCCGTTTGAAGCGGCGGCCAAAAGATAGACGCGATTGATGGAGCCCGGCGGTAGAGCGATTTTCTGCCCTCGGCATGAGACTGCGTTGGGTGAACCGGCAGCGCCGAAGTTGAAGGTGACGCCCTCGCACCGCAGCGTCGATGGCAACATTTCCGCGGGGATCGTTCGCCCGTCGGAGTCGAATCCGGTAGCGGGTTTATTCGACGACGCTGGCCGGGTCGGCGTGACTACATCGACATTGAAAGGCAGCGCCAGCGGTTGCGAGCTTGGCGGCGGAATCCTCTGTCCGTGATTGAGCGACCACGGATCGATCGAGAAAGCACGCAGGCCGTAGGCCGGCATATTGATCGTCCCGCTGGATCGTGCAATATCTCGTTCCTGGCCATCGACTTCTTCAAGGTTCTGATCGGAAGGCGCCGCTCGCCGGATATTCACGCCGGCGGCGGGTCGGCCGCTGAGTTCCTGAAGACGGACGATGAGCCGGTCGCCGTCCTCCGCTAACTTCAACGCGCGCACGGCAACCTGCCGCGTGTTGAGCGATAGCAGGGAAAAAGACTTGCCCAGCCCCCCTTCATGCTTCGGCGAAACGAACGCGCTCAATGGCTGGTTGAGCCGCATCGCTTCCCACTGGGTATCGCCTTCGCGCCAATCGCCGGAATGACCTTCCAGCGCGTACAGCACATGATGCCGTCCAAAATCCTGCGTTGCCTGATCGGTGAACGCCTCATGCACGCCCGGCGTGCGAAGGAGCGTAAGCCGAAGCGTGCTGTCGTCAGGCTTGTCGGAGGCGTACTTGCAATCCTCCAGCACCGAGACGCCATACGATCCGTCGCGATCGGTCAGATCAAACCACTGATGCGATGGCACTTCGTATTTCTTCGGGTCGTTGTTGCCGCGCTGGATCGTTCCGGCTTCCCAGTTATATGTCGCCAGCGGATTGGAAACGGCCAGGGGAAACGTGGCTTTCAGATCCGACGCCGGGGTGTGCCAATCGATATGCGTGTCGAACTCGACGCGGTTGCCTGCTTCTCCGGCTGAAAGTCGAATGGTCTGCACGATGGTCGAACCCTGCGATGCCCGTCGCACTTCGACAGCCACGCGCACCGGCCCCGATTCCACGACGCGAATTCCAGCCGGGCCGGCCACATAGGCGTAGGGCGGGGCAACGCGATCCTTGTAATCGACATTCCACGCCGGATACTGCTGCGGCGTATCGTGCAGAAACGCGAGACGGGCCGGCGACGCGAGCAACTCGCGATTCGCCGTCTTGTCGAAGATTTCCACGACATCGCCGGCGGCGTCGAGCCGCACACGATAGCGCTCGTTTTCCAGCGAATGCGGCGTCACGCTCAAGGCGTCTCTGGGCGCCTCTGATGCGGCTTGCACGTCGTATACCGCAAATCCGATCGATGGAACTGTCGCCAGCACGGCAACGCGAACGTTGTCGCCACTCGTCGCCAGAATCTGTGCCGGCGCCGAACGTCCATCCGGTCCGATCGCCTGCACGGCTTTGGGAACTCCGCCGGCAAAGTGAATCTCCGCTTCAACCACGTCCTGCCGCCGGACCGACAATGGGTTGTAGACAACCAGTGCGGTTCCATCGACCCGCGTATCCAAAGCCCTGCTCACCGCACCGATGGCGTCGTTCCGCACGGCCGTGAGTTCGTTGCGCGCCAGCAGCCCATCGTTCCAGGCATAGTCGATCGCCTTGGGCACGCACGTCCCGGCGAGGATATCGTGAAACTGACCTGCCAGAATCAGGTGCCACGCATCGGTAATCTTCTCCAGAGGATAGGGAGCCGCGCCCAGCAATTCTGCCGCGACGGATGCGCGCTCGGCGTCGTCGGCCAGCAGCTCGTTCTTGCGGTTCAGCCATTTCTGAAAGGCTTGCGACGTAGGCGTGCCCGCGGAGTGCTGCGTCAGCAGCAGATCGCCTTGATATGTCGGCAGCGCGGCGAGCTGCTTGGGCGTGAGGTCATCGAACATTTGCGCGGCCGTCGCCGAGATCACTTTGATCGGAGCATTTTCCTTCACCGCGTGCTCCACTTCCTGGACGGACTTTTCGTCCGGCGAACCGCCGCGATCACCCACACCGTAGTAGCGGTAATCGACATATACGCCGTCGCGCTCGCCGTTGGCTTCCACGCGGTCCGTCCACGATGGGCTTGTTGTCGGATCGGTCTTGACTCGCGTGGTGTAACCGCCGGCGTCCATCACCGCGACGATCCAGCGTCCGTCCGGGCCGATCCATTTGCCAATATTGAACGGAATGCCTACCGCGCTGCCCCAGGTCAGTTTCTGCGTTGAAAACCCTTTGAGCCCACAATGCGCCAAGATGGTTGGCAGCGATGCGGGAAATCCGAAGGTGTCGGGCAGCATGAATTCGTTGCTGGCCTTGCCGAACTCGCGCCGAAAAAATTCGTTGCCGTACAACACCTGGCGGACCAGCGACTCGGCCGACGGCTCGTCGGCGAGGCATTCTTCCCAACTCGACCCGGCGGGAAACCACCGTCCTGCCGCCACGTACTGTTTCACCTTCGCAAAGTCCGCCGGGTAGTACTCCTTCATTAGTCGATAGCGATTCGCGCCCGTCCAGTTGAAGATGAAGTCTGGGTACTTCTCAAACAGTTGGAAATTGGCCCGCATGGTGTTGGGGATGTAGTGGGCGATGACGGTCGGATACGTCCACCGCCATTCCGTGTCGAGGTGCGAATAGCCGACCAGATACAACGTCCCCGGATGGATCGGTTGCGTCGTGGCCGGCTCGCTCTGCCCATGAGCAGAAGAAACCCGCAGAACCGCAACGAGCAGAACGGCAAACATTCCGGTAACACGCATGTTTCCATCTCCGTAGTGACCCCGTTGAACTTCATGCGCCTTGGCCGCTCGCCTTGATCTGAAGCTTCTTCAGCAACCACATCTCGCCCTGGTGGCCCGCCTCATCGTGCAGACCATGAATGATTGACCAGCGCAGGTTGCGCGATTTAGCTGGATCGCCGACGGTTTGGGAAAGCTGCTGCTCGGTCAGTTTTTGGATGGCCGCGGTCAGGCGCTCGGCCTGATCAATCAGCTTGGATTGGACTTCGGCCAAGGTCGGCCACTGTGTCACGGTGGCGGGCTGACTCGTCCAACTGAACTTATCAAACCAATCCTGCGGGTAGACGGGCGGCTTGCCCGCGGCCGGCGAGACGCCCAGATGCTCGACGACGATCAACGAATGTCCTGCGTGCCAGAGGATGTGGTTGTGAAGGCCCGGTGGCGCAAAACGGGCTTGCTGTTCGGTAACACCGTCTATAATCCGCAACGTCTTGCCGCGAACGTCCTTGGCAAGAATCAATAGCGATTCATCGGGCATGACTGTCTTCTCCTTTGAATGGTTCAATCGGGCGCATTGTATGCGGGATCAGGGCCGCTGAGAATTAACCTGGTTGCAGGGAGATAAGAGCCGAACGATTCCGTCTATGATGATGCGGCCGGATGTTTTTTTGCAGGAGATACCAATGCGCGGACCTTGGATTTTGATGGTGATGGTGGGAATAGCGGCCGGTCCGGCGTGGGGGCAGACGAGCGAACCGGCGGACGATGCGGCGGCGATTTATTTGCGGGCCGCGAAGGTGCTCAGGAACGATGATGCGAAAAACATCATGGCGCCGGCGGCGTCGGACATGAATTATCCGGATTACCCGCCGATGTCCGATGCGTGGGTGCGGATGGAGAAGCAGGATTATGACCTGCACGGGCAAGTGCGGGAGATGGTGCATCAGGCGGCTTCCTTGACGCATGCCGAGTGGCCGCTGTGGCGGGAATCTGATCCGAACCGAGTTTCCTATCTGAATGAATGCCGGAATGTGGCCAACGAAATCGGTGACGCGGCGCTTTATCAAAGTCTGATTTTGAAGGATCAGCCGGCGGCGTTCGAGTCGGCGGGGGATTTGATGCACCTGGCGGAGTTGCTCAGGAATCAGCCGGGCGAAACTCTCGTGCGGCTGCTGGTGGCGGTGGGGATCGACGCACTGGATATGAATCGGCTGATGGTGATGACTTCAGGAGCGACGATCACGGAGGATGCGAGCGATACCCATGATTTGCCGTTATCCACGGCGCGAGATTGGATCGCGCGGCTATTGGATCATCCCGCCGCACAAGCGGAGTTCGACCAGGTGATGAGAGGCGAGCCGGCCGGGTCGGCGACCAATCCAATTTTGAAACCATCGCTGGATCGCATTCGTGACACGATTCGCCGGGTGCACAGCGAGAGGGATATGACGGCGATGTCGCTAGCGGCTCATATTTATCTGTTCGAGCATGAAAGGTGGCCGGGGAGTCTTGAGGAACTGGCCAGCGAGCTGCCCCGCGTGCCGATTGATCCGTGGGGGGATGGGAAGCAGACGTTGGGGTATGTGCTGATCAAAGGTGGATTGCCCGATGGGGCGGATCGGCCACTGGTGTATTCGCGGTGCCGGTCCAAGGATGGGCTGTTCTTCAGGACAGACGACCCAGAATATAGCTTTTATGTTTCGGATGGGTCGAAGTTGCCGGCGGCGCAGCAGAAGCAAGGGGGACAGTTTCGGGATGTAGCGAGATGGGCGCCTGCGGAGGGGAAGCAAGCAGCGCCGACGACCGAGCCGTTGCCGTAGGCAGCGTACGCGTGGAACGGAGGGGTGGCATCGTCTAAACTGCGGTGTCCTGTCGTTGCGAATGTGGTGGCAGAGGTTGGCAAGATTGCCGGAGTTCACGATGCGCCGATGTGCGGTAGCCTGCGTGCTGTTCATCTCGACTTTCCTTACGTCAATCGTTTTCGCGTCCGAGTTCATACCGGACCCGGCAACCGTGCAGCGTGAGGGGCCCGCCTATCGCTACCCGCAGGCGGGGTGGATCGTGTTGCACGTCGAGGGCAAGCCATACGAGCGCGGCCGGCAGCAGGGGAAGCTGATGTGGCGCGAAATTCAGAATTACATCAAATGCTTCGCGGCTCAGCAGTCCAACAAGTCGCCGGCTGACGGTTGGGCACTGACACGCACGATGACCGATGCCCTGTTTGTTCGGCGGTTTGATCCGGAGTTGCTTGAGGAAATGAAGGGGATCGCCGACGGCGCCGCGGCCGCGGGCGCAAAGTTCGATGGACGGTCCATCGATCTGACCGACATCGTCGCCATCAACGTCTGGCCGGAATTATTGACGCTGGATGATGCACTGCACGCACTGCCCACGGGACTGGAAGGGAAAGACTTCGGCAAACAGGCGTCCAACTTGAAAGTCGCGCCCACAACCGCCCGATGCAGCGCCTTCGCCGCCACGGGAGCCGCGACCAGTGACGGCAAGGCGATCATCGGACACACCACGATGTTCGACCTCTACCCCTGCGACTTTTTCAACGTCTGGATCGACGTGAAGCCGGCCAAGGGACATCGCCTGGTTTTCCAGGGCGCGCCCGGCAGCGTTCAGAGCGGAATGGATTGGTATATCAACGACGCGGGCATCGTCCTCACGGAGACGACGATCGGCCAAACGCGATTCGATCCGAACGGTCTATCGATCGGCTCGCGGTCGCGCCACGCCATGCAATATGGGGATAGCATCGATTCCGTCGTGAAACTCCTGGGCGACGGAGGCAATGGGCTATACACCAATGAGTGGCTGCTGGCCGACATGAAGTCCAATGAGATCGCGCTCTTCGAGCTGGGCACAAAAACCAGGCGGCTCATGCGCAGCTCAAAAAACGAATGGTTTGGCGGCACGACTGGTTTTTACTGGGGCGACAACAACACCAAGGACCTTGCGGTGCGCATGGAAACGATCGCCGCGACAAACGACCGCCCCGCCGACATGGTTTTTCACCCGGAAATCCGCGACATGGCGTGGATTCGTTTGTACGAGCAGAACAAGGGCAAAATCGACGCGAATTTCGGCAAGGTCGCGCTCAGCCAGCCGCCGCTTGCGTCCCGGGGTTCTTGCGACGCGAAGTACACCACGGCGGATATGGCGCTGCATCTCCAATCCTTCGCACATTGGGGCGATCCGTATGACCAGCTTTGGGAACCCTCGCCAGCAGAACATGAAAAATTCCCCGATGCCACGCCGATCGTTCCCAACGACTGGACCGTGCTGACGACTGCTGCGCCGGCTTCGGCGAACGGAGAACCCGCGACCGTGGCGGTCGATCTAAAAAGCAAGGCATCCGACAACGACGAGGATGCCAGCGACGACGCGTCCGGCGATGAGAACGAGTCACAACCGGAGCCTGCGTGGCATGGCACGATTCTTCCCGCAGGCGACGGCGACATCTGGCTTGCCAGCGCCTTTGCCAGGTTTGACGACTACGTCGCCAGCGAAAATGAACTGATCAAGAATCATGAGAATGACAAGGACTCACAGAAGGATAAGCCAACCGACAAGGACAGCGACGGCGGCTTGACCCAGGATGAGCGAGATAAGCTGGCCATCGATCTGTTCCAGTTTCGAGCCGCGGCCCTGAGTAACGGGATGGGCAAGCGGTCGGTGGCGCTTCGGGAAATAAAGTCGGACCCATCGGACAACGCCTGGTTTTTTAGTGCAAGCGGCCGCGGCGGAATGTTACTCAGCGAGCTGCGCAGGCGCGTTGGGCCGGACAAATTCGACACGGCGATGGATGCGTTTGGCCGGGCACACGCGGGCCAACCGGTCGATAGCCAGGCCTTTGTTACCGCGATGAGCGCCGTCGGCGGGGCCAGCCTTGGCGACTTTTTCGCGAAGTGGTTGGACGGAGCGGATGCGCTGCCCACACTGGAGCTGTCGGCTGTTTCGTCCGAGCAAAAAGACTCGAACTACATCGTCTCCGGCCACATCCTGTCGCACGGCGGTTGCACGCCGATGAGCATCGACGTGACGGTGGAAAGCGAGAACGACGAGACGACCAGCGCCTTCCCGTTTGTTTCAGGCGTCGCCGAGTTCCATGTGACCAGCGACAAAAAGCCGACGCGTGTCGTCGTCAACAAATATGGTCAGACGCCATGCGCGAACGGGTGGAATTGGACCGGCTCTGCGTACAAGCTAGATCTTGCACATACGCTCATCATCTATGGCACTCGTGTTGAGGCGGTCGCCAATCGCATCGCGGCCGAGAAGCTTCAGCAAGCGATCATCGATCAGGGCGAGCACGCGGTGGTGCCCATCAAGCCTGATACGGACGTCAGCGACGATGATTTACGCGGCCATCACCTCCTGCTGATCGGCCGGCCCCAGTGCAGTGAGCTGATCGAGCGATTGGCCCATTCGCTGCCGGTAACATTCGGTCCATGTTCGTTCATCGCGCGGGGGCAACTTTACGCGCACGCCGAAAGCGCCGTGATCGCCGCCGGCACTAATCCGCAGGATCCGCATTACTGCATCGTTTGCGTTGCCGGGCTGAGCCCGGGCGCAACGTTGCGCGCCGCCAAAGCCCTGCCCGAAGGGGCGCCTGCGCCGGTAAAGGTGATGGCCGCGAATCAAAAGCCAAAGGACATTGTTCCGCCGACATCGGAACTTGTGCACGACTTCAAGTGAAACGTGGAAGGCGGGATGATCTTGCTGCGGCATCAAGCAGGCGCATTGACGCGTGCGATTTGAGAATTGATATAGCGCGGAAACCAGCCCAATACCGCATTGTCCTCGAATCTTGGCGTGGCGGCCGCCGCACTACAGCGCGGGTATGCCAATCCAGCGTTCGGTGAGTCTTATGACAGTGAGCGATACAGGATTCGAACATAACGCAAAAACCCCCGAAAAACCACTAGACACCGGTCAAGCCGGTGCAGATTCCGGTGCATTTTTGCCTTCTGGCCTTCCTTCACTGCCACCGGGACTGAAGGAAATCATCGCCGGGTGGTCACGCCTTCCGCCTTCGGTGCAAGCGGGCATTCTGGCGATTTTTCGAGGTTCAAGTGCGAAAGCAGAGTAAGATGGCTCACGGGGATTGGCCGATCCATTCAAAGTAATTGTATCGGCGGCAACCGCCAAAGAACGGCCTAGCCGCCGACAACCGGGAGGACTATAAGACTGTCGCCATCCGTATGCGTGTCATCCGAAGCATGGCGTTGCGCATTTTGTACGGCATCCGCAGCCTCCTGGGGATATTTCATCGATCCATTGTTAATTTCTGCCGCGATTTTATGGAGGCTTTCACTCAGATCTTCCAAGATCTTTTGTTTGAGGACCAGCACATCCTCATTGTTTCCGGGTCGTCTATTTACGGTCACAGCGAGGTTGAGGGTAAGATCGGTGTCTACTTTCCAGATATCTCCGACCCGTTTTAAAAAGAGCGTCGCGCCAGCCCAATGGCCGAGAGCGACGTTCCGATCATTTCCTGTCCCAGCAAATATTTCAGGGGGCAGGTCAACCCGGACGCGCGCCACGTCGCCCTCAATCCGCACAGTCGGACCATTGGGAATTTTCAGCAGGCGGTCAAGGAGCATCTCGAAGCCGCCGCCCGCTGCGAAAAGGTCAAATTTCATTCCCGGTACATGCATGGGTACGTTGAACTTACTTTGCCAGGTCTTTTGAATTTGGCAGATATTTGCATTTAATAGGAAAAAATCGCGAGCCAGGCCGGCCGACTTGGGATCGGTGCCGTCATCACAGAGACATTCGACGATTGCCGTGTGGTTGTTGAATTGAAGCGCCGCGTCGAGTTTCGCCAGAGTATCCAGGGGAGTGTTTTGTGAGAACGGCTGCGTTGTCGGTTCATTCTCTGGTGCTGCCGCAATAATGGGAGTGGGCGCGGGTGGGACCTCGGAAGTCGGCTGCGAGTCCGATCCTCCGAACAACAAATAAGCTGTCACGCTGGCGGCAGCGATTAACGTCACCAGAAGAAAGGTGACGAGGGCGGTCAGTTTGTTTTTAGCGGTGAGCATGGCGGAAACGGTTCTTTTTGCAATAAATAATACTTCCTTTGATCCTGGCGAAGTGGCTGCGGCGACGCATGAAGCCACTACCGACGCTGGGGCGGTATGCGTCGTGCTGGCGATCAAGGAAGCCGTTAATGCCGCCGCGGGCAATGGAATCCCCGTCCCGCGCAGTGATGACCGCAATCGTTCCACGGCCTTGGCCACGCGCTTCTTGGCGGCATCCTCGGATACGTTCAGCGCGGCACCGACTTCGGCCATGCTCTTCTGCTGATAAAATCGGAGCAAAAGTGCTTGCCGATCTTTTTCGCGTAAGTGGCGCACCAATTCGTCCAAACGAGGCCGTACCTGCTGCCAAATTGATTCGGCATCGCGACCGGATGTTTCTGGATTCATGGATGCGGCCGTCCTTTCGTGGCGTTTTCGCCTGCCCTCGGCCCGTAATGCTTGAACTGCCGCATAATGCGTGACACGAAATAGCCACACATTCAACGGTATATCTTCAGCCAACGTTGGAGCTTTCTGCGCTAAAACAAGAAACACTGCCTGGACAATGTCCTCTGCCATATGCAAATTGTGTGCTTCACGTAAGGCGCAGGAATAAATCCAATGAGCGTGTCGAGCCACTAACTCGGCAAACACACTTCCGGATTTTGATTCACTGTATAGTCGAACCAGTTGCCCATCTGATTTATCAGTCAAGGTTGGCATGATTGACCTCTAGTGATCTAATTCCCAGATTAATTGCCGGAGGTATCGTGCCTCCATTCGATCGATTTGCAGAGATTGTTGCGGATGTTTCATTCGCCACTGCAGATCGAGGGGTTGTTGGACGACCCGGATGATCGCCTGGCGGTCATGCTCGAGCCGGACCTGTTTCACATAAAACAAAGGTCCGAACAGACTACCCATTGCTAAGACGACTTTCAGGTAGCTGTAGATCACCGGACGCTCCAAATTCGAGCAACAAGCCTCACGGATCGCCTGTTGCTGACAAAATAGAATGTCCGATGAGGCAAAAAGGGGAAAACTTTTTTGCCACGCGGCTAGCCGCCGCCAAAACTCATTTCCCGACGATGCGATCTTTTCATGCCCCGGCAGCATGCCGTCGGCTCCAATCAGAAAAAAGATGCTATTCACGTGTCGGACACACGACCGCCGCGAAAAATGGCCCTAGTATACTGCTTCGTCGCCGTTGCCGTCGGTCGGGGTTTGGAGCGACCAATGCCGCGAAGCGGCTACAATCGGGAGCGTCCCGACTGACGACGAGGGCGGCTTGGCAACAGCGAAGTCGTGGCAAGGGATCACCACCTGCAAATCACCGATCAGCATTCTGTCAGAGCTGCGGCGGGAACGGGCGATTCAGGTGGTGCAGAATCCGGCGCAGCATCTGCACGCGGCACGTCGCAAGGCGTCGTAGCATCTTCCGACGATGAATCTTCAAGCTCAAAGGTTGCAACGAGTAACGACGCAGTGCGAAATGACGCGAAACCCTGTGAAGCTGAATCAATGGGCGATACAGGGCTCGAACCTGTGACCTTACGGGTGTGATCCGTACGCTCTGGCCAACTGAGCTAATCGCCCTATGGTTTTCGCAATGGTATCGCTGCGGCGGCCGTTGTTCAAGTCGAGATCGGGCAGGCGCAAGGGCATCTCGCTCACAGTCCGTATAGCAAAATACAACCGCGATGACGTGAAGAAAGCGAATCCCAAAAGAGCGCAAATCCGGCCGGTCTCTGGCTGATCGCCGCGCCTTGCGCGGGGTATGAAATCGGTTATGATCCTTCGCCCATGCCTTCGTTGACCATCCAACAAGCGCTCGAAACCGGAACGCAGCTTCAACGGTCCGGCCGGCTTGCCGAAGCGGAACGGGTCTATCGCCAGCTTCTGGCACAGCAGCCCGATTGCGCCGATGCGCTGCATTTACTGGGAATCATTCACGCTCAGCGCGGGCAGGTCCAGCAGGGAGTCGATTTGATTCGCCGGGCCATCGATCTTTACCCGGCCGGGGCCAGATACTACGCCAACCTGGCCCGTATTCTGGCCGGCGCAAAACGTTTGGAGGAAGCGGCCCAGGCCTATCGCCAAGCGGCGGAGCTTCAGCCGGGCAATCCGGAGGCGTTCAATGATCTGGGCACGGCGCTGTTTGCCGTGAATCGGCTCGACGAATCCATCGCCGCCTATCGCCGGGCCGTCGGGATGAAGGACGACTTTCCTTCCGGCTGGTCCAACCTCGCCAACGCTTTGCACCAACAACATCATCTTTCCGAAGCGCTCGACTGCTGCAAAAAGGCGTTGGCGATTCAGCCGAATTTCGCCGAGGCGACGGGCGTGCTCGCGAATGTTCTGGGCGAAATGGGCCGGTTGGACGAGAGCATTGCCCAGTACGAGAAGGCGATCGCGGTTCGGCCCGAGATGGCGGAACTGCACCAAAATCTAGCGGCGGCTCTTTTCCAACGCGGTCGGGCGGCCGAGGCGCTGGCGGCGTCGGACAAGGCGGTGGCGTTGCGGCCGAACGATGCCCGGGCCTGGGCCAACCGCGCCAAAATGCTTCGCGAAAGCGGCCGGCTGGGCGAGGCGATGGTCGCAGTCCACCGGGCACTGACGATTTCCCCCGACCTTGCTGAAGCGCACCAGAATCTCGCAACAATCTATCTCGATTCCGGCAAGATCGCCGAGGCGGTCGAATCCAGCCGCCGGGCCCTGGAATTGTCGCCCGCCATGGCCGAGGCCCACAACGTCCTGGGCAATGCGCTGAAGGAAGATGGCCTGGTCGCCGACGCCATCGACTGTTTCGACCGTGCTCTGGCCCACAAGCCGACAGGCGCCGCCATCCACAGCAACAAGATCTACGCGATGGAATTTAATCCCGAGTGCGATGCACCGACCTTGCTCAGGGAGCAGCGGCTCTGGAACCAGGTACATGCCGAGCCGCTGAAACGGCTCGCCGCGTGGGGCGATGTGGATCGGTCGCCCGATCGCAAGCTTCGCATTGGTTACATCTCGCCGTATTTCTTTCATCACTCTGAATCGTTCTTCGTGGTTCCGCTGCTGGAATCGCACGATCGCGGGCAATTTGAGATTCATTGCTACAGCGACGCGGCTTTGCCGGATGCCGTCACCGATCGCCTGCGCCGCTGCGCCGATACATGGCACGATTGCGCCGGCCGGACCGATGCCGAAGTGGCCGAGCAAATTTGCGGCGACCGCATCGACATCCTGATCGATCTCACCATGCACATGGGCCATAACCGCGCACTCGCGCTGGCGCGGAAGCCCGCGCCGGTCCAGGTGGCGTGGCTCGCATATCCCGGCGGCACCGGCATGGATGCGATGGATTATCGCATCACCGATCCGTGGATCGACCCGCCCGGCACGGACGAATCGGGCTACGTCGAACGCTCGATCCGCTTGCCGAACTGCTGGTGCTGTTATGATCCGCTCAGCGACGCTCCGCCGAACCCCGTTCGCGCCGGCGGCCCCATTCGCTTCGGATCGCTCAACAATCCGTGCAAGCTCAACGAACCGCTTTTGCGCCTGTGGGCGCGGGTGATGCAAGCGGCGCCCGATTCCCGGCTGCTGCTGCAAGTGCTCGGCACGAATCATCGCAAAAGGATTCTGGATCTTTTCCAATCCCTGAACATCCCGTCGGGCCGGCTGGAGTTTGCCGCTCGCTGTGGCCGACCGGAATATCTGCGCCTGTACGACCGGATCGACATTGGTCTCGATCCCCTGCCGTACAATGGCATCACGACAACGTGCGATGCGCTGTGGATGGGAGTACCGGTGATGACCGTGGCGGGGAAAACCGCCGCCGGCCGGGCCGGAACCAGCATCCTGGCCAACGTCGGGCTAAGCGAATTCGCCGCCCGCGACGGCGAGCAATTCGTTCAAATCGCGGCATCGCTGGCCGCGGATTCGCCCAGATTGGCCGAACTGCGCGCCGGCCTGCGGCAGCGCATCACGCGATCGCCGGTCATGGACAGGCGGAAATTCGCTCGCGACATCGAAGCGGCGTATCGCCAGATGTGGCGGGAAGTGGAAATCCGAAATCCGAAATCCGAATGACGAATCAAATCCGAAACCCAAATGGCGAAAAAGGATTTGGTGCGATGATACACCAACGACTCGAATCGGCGGCAGAGCATCATCGGGCTGGCCGGCTGGGCGAGGCCGAGGCGCTATATCGCCAGATCATCGCCGACCGTCCGGACTGTGCCGATGCTCTGCACTTAATGGGCGTGCTGGCGCTGCAGGCGGGACGGCGCGAGTTGGCGCGCGATCTCATCAACCGGGCGATCAACCTGCAACCGTCCGTCGCCGACTACCACCGGAATCTCGGGGTCGCTTTTTTGGCGGACGGGAAATCGACCGAAGCCGTCAACTGCTTCCAGCAGGCGCTGGAACTTCGGCCGGGGTTTGCCGAAGCACATGCCGGCCTTGGGCAGGCATTTTTGCAGATCGGAGATCGCGGGCAATCGGTCCATCACCTTCGGCAGGCGGCGGAATTGGCGCCGGAGTCGGTGGACATCATCCGCGGCTTTGCCGACGCTCTTCTGCGGGCGGGTGAAGTGGACGAGGCCATCGTTGAATATCGCAGGCTCTTGTCGCGCTGGCCTGGGGATGCGGTGGCGTGGAACAATCTCGGAAGCGCGCTGCGGCGCAAGAAACAATGGGGCGACGCGCAGGCGGCTTTGCGTCAGGCTCTGACCCTTCAGCCGGATCTTTCCGTGGCTTTTGAAAATCTGGCCGCCGTGCTGTGTGCGGCAGGACGATATGACGAAAGCATCGCCGTTTGCCGGCGGCGACTTTCGCTGCAAGCCGAATCCGCGGCGATTTTGGATACCTATGGCGGCGCGCTGCACGCCACCAACCGAATCGACCAGGCAATCGAACAGTATCGCAGGGCCGTTGCCGTGGATCCCTCGTATTCTCAGGGCTGGAACGACCTTGGCCGGGCGTTGGCGGGCGTGGGCTTAATCGACGAAGCGCTGCGGTGCTACGACCGGGCGCTGGCGCTGAATCCGATTTCTCAGATTGCGCAGCATGATCGTCTTAACTTGATGTTCTTTCACCCCGCGATTGATGCGGCGGCGATCGTGGCGGAACATCGGTCATGGAATCAACGTTTCGCGGCGCCGCTGATGCCGGCAAATCCCGCATTCGAAAACGACCGCTCTCCTGATCGCCGGCTGCGCATCGGGTACTGTTCGCCGAATTTTTTCCGGCAAGTTCAGTCGCTGTTGACGCTCCCGCTGTTTTCAAATCACGATCATCACCATTTTGAGATTTACCTCTATTCGGACCTGGAAGCCGAGGATTCCATCACAACGTCGCTGCGCGCGAAGGCGGATGTCTGGCGAAACACCGCCCCCATGAGCGATCAGCAGCTTGCCGATCTGATCCGCCAAGACAAGATTGATGTTCTGGTCGATCTGACGCTGCATGGTACAGGTAGCCGCCTCTTAGCTTTTGCCCGCAAGCCGGCGCCGGTGCAGATGACGTGGCTGGGATATCCCGGCACGACCGGCGTGGATGCGATGGACTATCGCCTGACCGATCCGTGGCTCGATCCACCAGGCTCCGGCGAGTCGCTTTACTGCGAAAAGTCCCTTCGGCTTCCCCACAGCTTCTGGTGCTACGACGCAAACGCACTGGAATCCGAAGAACAGCCCGTCTCGCCGCTGCCGGCGATGACGAGCGGACGAGTCACATTCGGCTCCCTGAACGATTTCCGCAAATTGAACGATCCTGTGCTGGATCTTTGGTCGAAAACTCTGTCGGCCGTCGCTGAATCCCGCGTCATTCTGCTCGCTCCGCCGGGCGAATCGCGCCGGCGAGTGCTCGATCGCTTCGGGAAAAATGGAATCGATGCCACCCGAATTGAATTCGTCGATTTTCAGCAGCGAGGCGTGTACATGAGAACCTATGATCGCATCGACGTTGCTTTGGACGCCTTCCCGTACAACGGACACGCGACGAGCCTGGACGCGCTATGGATGGGCGTGCCGGTCGTGACGCTGGTTGGCCGGACGGCGATGGGACGGGGCGTTTGGAGCCATCTGTGCAACCTCGGTCTTCGCGAGCTTGCCGCGCAAACGCCGCAGGAATTCATCGAAATCGCGACGAGATTGGCCGGCGATCTTTCACGTTTGGCACCACTTCGTCAGAGTCTGCGGGACCGCATGCGGCAATCGCCGCTCACCGATGCTCCCCGGTTTGCGCGGAATATGGAGTCAATCTATCATGACATTTGGCGAAGATGGACCCACGGATGAGCGATCCCGGCGCGCGGGGACCGTGAGTTCTATTTCTGTCCGGTTCGTCGGCCTTTCGCCTGCGGCTTCGCGCTGAGCGGGTCGTCCGGCCACGAATGTTTTGGATATCTCACCCTCAGGTCCTTGCGAACCTGAAAATATGTCGTCGCCCAGAAGCTTTTCAGATCATCGGTGATCTGCACCGGCCGAAAATTCGGCCCCAGCAGATGCAGCACCACCGCGACTCGGCCGGCGGCGATCCGCGGGGTGTCTTGCCAGGAAAAAATCTCCTGAAGCCGAACCGCCAGCACCGGCGCCTGGTTTTGCCCATATTCCAGGCGAATCTGGTTGCCGGTGGGGACCTCGATGGTCTCCGGCGCCTGTTCGCGCAGCACGCGATCCAGTGGAAATACCAACCGGCTTTCCAACGCATCGGCCAGCGGCAGCCGCTCGAATTCCTGAACGCTTCGTTTCCCGCAGCACAGCTCCGCCAGCACATCGCCAAGTTCATTTTCGTCAAATGCTGGCCAGGAATATTCCGGCATCCATCGCCGCAGCAGCGCGATGCGGGCAAGGAAAGTTGCGGCCCGGCCGTCCTTTTTGAAAAACTCCGCCGCGCGCGGCCGCAGGGCCGCGGCGAGCGCTTCGCCGGCTTCGGTGGCATCCACCGGGGCGTCGCTTTCTTCGGACAGAATCAGATCGCGATATCGCACCGCTGTGCGTCCGACCACGCGCTGACGCCGCTCGTCGAACACCGTCGTGCGCTGCCGCGAGATGGATTGCGGAAACATTTCGCCCAGCCATCGCACATCGATTGCGCTGGCGATGCGCACGAGCACTTCGCGCGCATCGGATCGCGGATCGTCGCGGGCATCGAGGGCGAGAAAAAGTTCCGATTGCCGGACGACGGATTCGGTGTCGAGCCGAACGCCGCTGCCGCCGGTCATGATCCCCGCCGCCCGGTCCTGAGTTCGCCGGCGACAGACACGATCGGGATAGGCGCAGAGCAAAAGTCTCAGAAGCGTCTCATCGGACGGCGGCGTCTGGTGAGCGCCGCCCAGGCGCCGAGCGATCCGGCGCAACTCATCTCTCACTTTCGACACTTGCCGGGCGGCGATTGGGTCGATTCCATCTTCGCGCAAATGTGCGATGAAATGATGCCGCTCGGCCTCGGCCAGATCCTGCATGCGGATCAGAAGATCGCTGTCGCCCAGTGTGCTTGGCCCGCGGGAATGGGGCGGCTGGCTGAAATCCGGCCGGCGAATGTCCTTTTCGGACAACAGAGCGGCCAGAGTCGCGCCTTCTTCGGCACATCCTGCTTCTGCCGCGGCGCACAGCAGCCGGCCGATCCGGGGGTGCAGCGGCAGGGCCATCAATCGCCGCCCCATCGGTGTCACGCCGCTGTCGTTCACGGCTCCCAGCATCTCGAGCAGTCGCTGGGCCGATTCCAGGGCGGCGCTCGGCGGAGGTTCAAACCAGCCGAAAGCGGATGCATCGGTTTTGCCCCATGCATGCAGATCGAGGACCGCACCCGACAAATCCACGCGATGGATTTCCGGCAATTCGAAATCGTCCAGTGTCGCGTGCTCCTTGGCCGACCAGAGCCGCAGGCATGTTCCCGGCGCGGTGCGCCCCGCCCGTCCGGCTCGCTGGGCGGCCGACGCCTTGCTGATTCGCTTTAACTCCAGCCGGTCCAATCCGCGCCGAGGATCGAACGCCGGCACGCGCGCCAGTCCGCTGTCGATCACCCATCGCACGCCGTCGATCGTCAGCGACGTTTCCGCGATGTTGGTGGAGAGAATCACCTTTCGCCGACGGCTTGGGCGAAGGGCGAGCGTCTGCTGCTCGGCCGGCAGGCTGCCGTGCAGCGGGTAAATCGCCAGATCGAATCGCGCGGCGACGGATTCAAGTTGTCGTGCGACCCGGCGGATTTCCTCGGCGCCGGGAAGGAAAACCAGCACATCCCCGCAAGATTGAGCGCGACCGACAACATCCTCCACCGCGGCGGCGACCGGCGGCACGATCTGCAAATGCGCGTGCGGATGATATTCAATCTCCACCGCGAACGTACGTCCGGGAACGTTCAGCACCGGGCAGCCGCCGAGAAATCTCGCGGCCGGCTGGGCGTCGAGCGTTGCGGACATGACGATCAGCCGCAGGTCCTCCCGCACCGTCTGCTGCATCTCCCGCAGCATCGCAATCGCCAAATCGACATGCAGCGAGCGCTCGTGGAATTCGTCGAGAACAACGGCCCCCACGCCTTCGAGAAACGGGTCGTCCAACATCTGCCGGGTCAGCACGCCCTCGGTGAGAACGCGCAGACGGGTTTCCTTAACGATCCGCTTTTCAAAACGGATTTGGTAACCGACTTCGCGGCCGACCTCCCAGCCGTTTTCCTCGGCGATCCGCTGCGCCGCCGCCCGCGCCGCCACGCGCCGCGGCTGAAGCATCACCAGATTCGGATGCTCCGGGGACAGCATTCCGCTGCGCAAAATCGCCGGCGGCACGCGCGTCGTCTTGCCCGCCCCAGGCTCGGCGACGATCACCAGCGATTTGGCGTCCTTGAGATGCCGAAGGATTTCCGGCAGATGCGAATCAATCGGCAAGGGGATCATCGGGTGGAATTGTAAATGTCAGCGGCATCGTCTGTAAAAGATGAGCTTTCCTGCCGCGGCCCCGATATAATATGATTAGGACTGTATGCTTAACCTCATTGAACAGCATCGCTCGGAAATCGAGTCGCTTTGCCGCAAATACAGAATCGAGCGGCTGGAACTGTTTGGTTCGGGAGCACGGGGAGATTTTCGTGCTGGCGACAGCGATTTGGATTTTTTCGTCGAGTTTGAAGATTTGGGGTGGAAGGGGTCTTCGGGTCGATACTTTGGCCTGCTTCATGGCCTGGAGGATCTGTATGGTAGAAAGATCGACCTCGTGGAACGGAAGGCCGTGACCAACTCCCATTTTCTCGAACTCGCTGACACCCATCGCCAAACGGTGTATGCCGCCGCAATCGCGAAAGGTTCTTGAGGACATGCGCTAAGCGGCGGAAGGTATCGCCGCCTTCACATCCCACCACCGC
This sequence comes from Tepidisphaeraceae bacterium, assembly GCA_036267155.1. Lineage (GTDB taxonomy): Bacteria > Planctomycetota > Phycisphaerae > Tepidisphaerales > Tepidisphaeraceae > PALSA-1353. The sequence continues at coordinate 83,258 of DATAWP010000066.1, read as the reverse complement.
CGTTACCGCGGCGGAAATTTTGCCCCACAACCGTGGCGAAAATGCAAAACGGCTCACGATGTGGCTCGTTCCGTTCGACCTGCGTCGCGCTATTTCAACTGCTGCGGATTCAATCCTCTCAGTTCCTTGACGACGAATTGCCCGTCCTTGCGGATCAGTTTGTCGTCGAACCATAATTCTCCGCCGCCGACTTCGGGGGTTTGGCGCATCACCAAGTCCCAGTGGATCGCGCTCTTGTTGCCGTTGCTGGCCTCGTCGTAACAGGCGCCGGGGGTGAAGTGAATGCTGCCGGCGATTTTTTCGTCGAAGAGGATGTCCTTCATCGGCTTGACGCAATAGGGATTGAAGCCGATCGCGAATTCGCCGACGTATCGCGCGCCGGGATCGGTGTCGAGCACCTCGTTGAGTTTTTTCGTGGCGCTGCTGGACGCTTCAACGACTTTTCCTTCGCGGAAGGTCAGGCGGACGTCATTGTGCGTCGTGCCGCGGTAGATGGTGGGACAGTTGAACTGGATCACGCCACTGGCACTTTTTTTCACCGGGGCGGTAAAGACTTCGCCGTCGGGAATGTTCACGTGGCCGTCGCAGCAGATGGCGGGAATGCCCTTGATGCTGAAGGTGAGATCGGTGCCGCCGGGGCCCTTGAGGCGGACGCGGTCGGTGCGCTCCATCAGCTTCTTCAGCGGCTGCATAGCCCGGCTCATCTTCGCATAATCGAGCGTGCAGACGTTGAAATAAAAATCCTCGAACGCCCCGGTGCTCATCTCCGCCATCTGGGCCATGGACGGCGACGGCCAGCGCAGAACGCACCAGCGGGTCTTGGCGATGCGCACCTGGCGATGGACCTTTTCCCAGACGATGGATTCGTAGAGTTTTTGCTTGTCGGCCCCGACGTCGGAAAGTTCGGAGACATTTGGGCTGCCGCGGGCGCCGAGGTAGCACTGGACATTTTGCATTTGCAGCTTTTCGACGCGAGCGATGAGTTTCCACTGCTCGCGCCGGCCGTCGAGCATCAGGGCGCGGTTGATCTCGTTGCTCTTGAGCATCACCAGCGGATGGCCGCCCACCGCCGCGGCATGGCGCACCAGCGCCGTGCTGAAGGCGTGCGGTACGTCGATGGCTTCAACCAGAATCTTTTCGCCCTTTTTCAGAGCGCAGGAATATCGGATCAGCATCTTTGCGAGCTTGTCAGCGCGGGGATCGAGCATAACGGATATTTATATAGGGGCCCTGCTGGGCCGCAAGGGCCGCGGCCAAAAGCAAGACGACCGCCGAGCGGTGAAGAACATGCGAATTTTACCGCCGCGGTTGAATTTCTGGTCAAAGCAACGGCGACAGCAGCGACACCGCGCTGTCGGCATAGCGGTTGGCGATGGGTCGGCGCTGCCAATCGGCCAATTGCAGTGGCCGGGAATTCGCGAGAAATTCCTTTTGAATCGTCCGCAGCCGATTCGTAACTCGCCGGCCGTACAGCATGACGCTTAATTCAAAATTCAGGCTGAAGCTGCGAACGTCGAGATTGGCTGACCCGAAAATCGCAAACGCGTCGTCCACCGTCGCGGTTTTTGCGTGAATCAGGCCTGGCCCGTAGAGATGGATCGTTACGCCAGATTGCAGTAGTGACAGGTAATGGGCCCGCCCCGCGGCGGCGGCGAAAAAGTGATCGGCCATCTGCGGCAAGATCAGTTTCACGGCCACTCCGCGATCCGCGGCCATCATCAACGACAGCAGGGTCGGTTCATCCGGAACAAAATACGGAGTGGTAAGGATCAACTCCCGCCGCGCGCTCTGAATCGCGGCAAGCAGCAGCCGGCGATACGTCGCATCCGGCACGCTTGGCCCCGTCGCAACGACCTGCCCAAGAACTTCATCGTCCGGGCCGTGCGCCGAGGGGAGATTCAGGCGGTCGGGATAAGGGATGTCGATTTCCTGGCCGGTCTCGAACGCCCAGTCCTCGGCGAAGATGGAGGCCAATTCACCAACGATCGGGCCGGTAAATCTGCCGGTCAGGTCCACCCAGGGGTTTCCCCGGCGGCCACCGTAATCGGCATTGATCAGATTATGGCTGCCCGCGAAAGCGATCTGGCCATCGATGATCGCCAGCTTGCGATGGTTGCGCAGATCCATGCGAGCCAGCCTGCGGCGCACGGGCGCGACCGGCAGAGCGGGCACTACCTCGACGCCCGCCGCCTTCAATTTTGGCGCCAACCCTTTGCGATGGAAAAATCCGCGCGACGCCAATGCGTCGGCCAGAACCCGGCAGTGAACGCCGCGGCCCGTGGCCTGGATCAAGGCATCCGCCACGGCGCACGCGGTCTGATCGCACGCGAATATGTAGTACAGCAGATTCACATACTGGCGAGCCGCGCCGATGTCGGCCACGAGCCGCTCGCGGAACCGCACGGCATCCGGCTGGAATTCGAGTTGATTGCCGGCCAGCACCGGCAGGCCGCTGATTTTCTCCGCTTGCAGCACCATCGGTTGGTAGGACGGCTCAGAATCCGGCCGGGTCTGATGAGCGGCTCGAGCGGCATGGCGGGCGGGATCGCGGAATCGCGCAATGATCTGACGATGCCGTTCTGCACGCCGGGGTTCCAGCCGGCTTTCTCCGAGGAGAAGGTAGAGCACGAGGCCGATGTATGGATGCAGGAAGACGATCCCAAGCCATGCCACGGAAGCCCCCGGCGCGAATTGCCGGCGGAGGACGACGGTCACCATTACCACCCGGATTCCCCAGCCAATCAGCGCGTACGCGAGGTAATAGGCAAACCAAATCATCGTTTGGGATAACGAGATTACCCGCCACGGCGGCCGCGGCAAAGGATATGGCGCATTTCCGAAGTCCGCACCGCGGCTTTAAGCGGCGGCTCGGGCGGTTGCGGTCGAATCCGTTAGAAACTTCGCGAGGCTTTCCAACGATATCGCGGCAACGCTGGTGACCAGCCCACTCGACGCCGGCTCCGTCGTCATCTCGGGATTGATGTGCAGAACCGGTGTCTTGATATCCTGCGGCGGAGGCTGGGCCCGTGCAAGCACGACGGCATCGTAAGTTGCCGAATCAATTTTCTCCGGCAACTTCGCGAACGTCGTCACGCTGGCCAGCAGTTTCAGAACCGTCGCCATTGGATCAAACGCAGAGAAGACGTGATCGCGGATGTACAGGGCGCGCTTGCGCGTCGGCTTCAGCAGTGGCTGCATCAGCTTGGCCTCGTCGGCCGCGGGCAAATTCGCGAGCATGCCCGTCAATGCCAGGATTTGAGCGCGGATCGCATCGACGTCGGGCACGGACGGATCGTCTTTTTTGAAAATTTCGCGGAACGCGGCTTTGGTGAGGGGCGCCACCGGCGAAGCAACCGAGCCGGCCATCATCATGCCGTTTGCAAACAGATCGGCCTTCTGCAGAACGCGGGCGAGGCGGTCCGACATGGGCCGGGTTGCATTATTCTGGCTGGCATGGAACTGCTCGATGGGGTGCCGAATGTTGTCCGGAAGTCCCAGTTTTTTGAGAATGATGGCCGCCAGCTCTCCCTGGGTAATGCCGATCATCTGCCGTTCCAATTCGTCGATAGAGACGCTGCCCGGGTTGGCGGCCTGAAGAATCTGGCTGTATTCCCGGCCGAATTCGGTGCGGAATAGAATCTCGCCGAGATCGTGGCACAAGCCGACCACGTAGACGATGGCGGAATTGTTCTCGTCGCCGCTGGCGACGCACAGATGCTCCGACAGGAGGGCCACGGCAAACGAATGCTGCCAACTTCGAATCGGATCGAATCCCTCCGACTGCCCGGCGGGCATTACTTCGACGATGCCCAGGGTCATGGCGATGTTGCGGATATTTCCGCAGCCGAGTTGCTTCACCGCGTCGGGAAGCGTGGTGACCATTTTCCGTGCGCCTCGGAAGGCGGCGCTGTTGGCTGTGTGCAGGACGCGGGCGGTGAGCGCCGGGTCGCGCCCGATGACCGATGCCAGGTCCGCCAAGGCCGACCGCGGCGAATTCACCAGCGACAATACCTCGCTGACGATGCCCGACAATGACCGCCCTTCCAATGCCTTCTCGACGCGGACAAGGCACTGGTCCCGCGTCAGCAAGACTTTTGGATCGGATGCCCCGTTTGCATCGGCGCCGGATTCCTTGGCCGCCGGTCGCGAAGGGTTGACGGATGACGCGCCGCCGGATGCCGACGATGACGGGACGGGCAGGTACTTGGCCACCCGCGCCAACATTTCGCTCAGCGAGAAATTCGTCTTCAGCAAATAGTCGCGCACCCCCAACTGCGCCGCATTGGTAAGAACCCGGCGATCCTTGATGGCCGTCAGCATAATCACCGGCACGGATGCCAGCGTTGAATCTTGCCGGATCAATTGGAGTACCGTCAGACCGCTCATCTTGGGCATGGCAACGTCCAGAAGAACCAGCTCCGGACGATGTTGCCGCATGAGCGCAATAGCGCTGTGGCCGTTGTCGGCCTGGATGGTTCGATACCCCTCTGCCGTCAGCCGCGCCGCGATCGGCTCGCGAATGATCGCCTGATCATCCACCACCAGAATCAGCGGTTGAGTTTTTTTTGAAGATGGCGAATTATCCGTCATGGCTCACCTGACAATCTCAACCCGATAATACGCGAAACGGCGGAACATCCTCCGATCAATCGCTTAAGGAAAGTTGCCCATCCATCATGTATATCGACCGCGCGACGGCCATCTTTGTAGTAAAACGTGGGTGCAGATCGGCCCCCTGAGTAAAAACGTCGCCGGCAAGGCTATCCGCTTGCAAAGGCATGACAACCGTCGCTTTTTGGAGTGGAGCAGAATTAAAGGACCGCGCCGTCAAGATTTATCGCGACGGATGTGATGCAACCCACCGACCCCCGTTGGGGCTCGATGACGGGCTCGCGAGTTCGCTTGGGGTCCGAGAACCTCGTGGCTCAAGGGCCACGGCTAAAAGGGGAATGAGCGGTTGGCTCATTCATTGCTGCTGCTGATGTTCCTGCTGGTCGGCCGTCTCGCGCAAAGCGGCCGCCCCGCTGGCGTAGGCGGGGACTTCCAGCGACTGCATGCGTTCGGCGGCCAGCTCCGGGGGAATGCTGGGCAGTTCGTCGGACTTGACCGCAACGTCGATGGTCTCAACCGCATTGCCCCGGTATATGCCGCGGTTGGGCGGGACATCGCGGAAATCCCGGCCGACGGCAACCTTCACGAAATTCCCGCCGACGACGCAGCGGTTCGCTGGATCGAATCCCACCCACCCAGCGGATGGAAACAGCATTTCGCACCAGGCGTGGGTTTGGGTGTATCCCCGATACTTCTGCGCGTCGGGATGAATAAATCCGCTGACGTACCGTGCCGGAATCTTCAGCGCCCGCGCCAACGCGATCATCAGATGCGTGAAATCCTGGCAGACGCCGTATCCGGTATCGAGGATGTCGGTGATGGGGCTGGCGGCGGTGGTGATACCCTTTTTGTATGTGAATTTGTCATCAATCAGATGAAGGATGCGCAGACCCAATTCGCCGGCGCTGACGCCGCTCTGAGGCGCGAGAAGATTGGCTAGATCGCGCAGCCGCGGGCAATCGACGATCGGGCCGCCGAATTGGAGAAAATCGTACGTGCTGTAATCGTAGGCATCGGCCGGTATGGGCCAGAGGTCGCGGAACCGTTCCGGTTCTTTGCGCGGCCGGTCGGTCTCGACCACGCTGGTGGCAACGATCGAAATCTGCCGATGAAATGCGTTCACGCTGAAGGTGTGAACGGTGTTCCCAAGCCAATCGAAATAGCTGCTGACGGTCGTCGGCGGCCCGATCGCCAGATCGAACGAGAGCCGATGCTGATCCTGCTCCTGGCGCGGGACCATTCTCAGTTCCATGATCGATTCACTGATGAAATCGGAGTAGAGAAGATCGGTTTGATGAGTGATTTTTAAAAGCATGGGCAACGACCCTTTAATGCATGAAATACGAGCGTTGCACGGCCACGGCGGCGTCGTGTACGGCGGACTGGATGCGCTGGAGATAATTGGAAACGCCTTCGGTGAGTATCTCGGAAAACTCGGCGTATTCGAGTTGGGCGTCGAGGCGGCCGAGGATTCGTTCGGCGGGGTCGATGGTGCTGCCGCGCGTGCCCATGCGGATGGCGCTGATGGCCGCCAATGCGCCGCCGACGCTGAAGCGGATGCTGCGCGGGAAATTCCGCTCCAGGATCAAAAACCCGGCCACCCGCGTGGGGTCCATGTCGCCGAGATATTTCTGCCGATACGCTTCGATCGAGCAGCAGCTTCGCAGCACCGCCATCCAATGCAAATTGCGCAGCGTGCTGTCGATCGCCTGCTCGTTGGTCTTCAGAATGTCGTATTTCGTCTGAATGATCCGGCACGTCACATCCGTTCTTTCAAGATACTTGGCCAACTGGGTAAACAGCCACCTCTGGTCGTGAGCCAGGGTTTGGTCGGTCAACCCCTGGAAGAGCATGGAGCCGAACATGACCGAGCGGAACAGGTCATCAGACGATTCGTCGAATCGGCTCTGGGCATCATCGCCTCGCAGCGACCAGTAAAGCGTGTTGAGATTTTCCCACATCTCGGCAGAGATGTTCTCGCGAATTCCGCGGGCGTTTTCCCTGGCGCGGGTCAGACAGGTCAGGATGCCGTTGGGATTGTCGGCATTAAACGCAAGATGTTGGCGAACGTGTTGGGCGAGGTTGGGACCTTCGGGCAACTCGGCAAGGCGCAGGATCGTCAGGAGGCTTTGCCACTGGCGGGCCTGGAGGGCGGGGGCGAGGTCGCCGACGTCGATCAGCAGGTTCGAGTTCACGAGCAGCAGTCGGGCCACATGCTCGGCGCGCTCAACGTAGCGGGCCATCCAATACATCGCATCGGCATCGCGCGAAAGCATCGGCCGCTCGGGCTTCAGAGCCGAGGGAGCGGCGATCCCGAACGTCGTGAAGGCGTACGTGGAAAATGTCTCTGGCGTGGCGGTCACGTTTCCTTTTCAAGCACCCAGGTGTCCTTGCTGCCTCCGCCCTGGCTGCTGTTGACGACGAGGCTCCCTTTCCGCAGCGCGACGCGCGTCAGGCCGCCGGGCATGACGATGATGGTGCGACCATACAGGATGTACGGGCGAAGATCGACGCGGCGGCCTTCGAAGTGATCGTCGATAAAGCTGGGATGCTGGCTGAGTTCAATCACCGGCTGGGCGATGAAATTCCGCGGATCGTCGGCAATCTTTTCCGCGAATTCGTGCCGCTCTTCCCGCGTCGCCTGGTGCCCCATCAGCATTCCGTATCCTCCGGATTCGTTGGTGCTTTTCACGACCAATTCATCGAGATGCTCCAGCACGTATTTCCGATCGGATGGGTCGGCGCAGATATAGGTGCGAACATTCGGAAGGATCGCATCCTGGCCCAGATAAAACTTGATCATGTCCGGCACGAAGGGATAGATCGACTTGTCATCCGCCACCCCCGCGCCGACCGCATTGGCCAGCGCGAGATTTCCGACACGGTAAGCGTTCATCAGCCCCGGCACGCCCAGAGCGCTGTCGGGCCGGAAGCAGAGGGGATCGAGAAAATCATCGTCCACCCGGCGGTACAGCACATCCACCCGCCGCAGTCCAGCGGTCGTGCGCATGTACAAAAACCCCTTGTCCACGAGCAGATCGCGGCCTTCCACCAACTCGATGCCCATCTGCCGCGCGAGAAAGCTGTGCTCGAAGTACGCTGAGTTGTAAATCCCCGGCGTGAGGATGGCGATGTTCGCATCATCCGCATGGTGAGGCGCGACATATTTCAGGCATTGAAGCAGGTTGTACGGGTAATCCTCGATGGCCCGCACGCGGTAGGCGCTGAAGAGCGAGGGGAAAACCCGCTTCATAACGGTGCGGTTTTCCAGGACGTAACTGACGCCGCTGGGAGTTCGGCCGTTGTCTTCGAGAACGTAATACTTCCCCTCCTTGTCGCGAATGAGATCGGTGCCGCAGATGTGCATGTAAATATCCCGCGGAACCCGGACACCGAACATCTCGCGCCGAAACATCTTGGCGCCGTAAATCAGCTCTGGCGGAATGACGCGCTCCTTGAGGATGCGCTGGCTGTGATAGATGTCCTCGCAAAAAAGATTCAGGGCGGTGATCCGCTGGATGAGTCCGCGTTCGATCAGTTCCCATTCATCAGCCGGGACGATTCGGGGAATCAAATCGAATGGGAAAATCTTTTCAACCCCGCGCGTGTCGTTATAGACGGTGAAGGTGATTCCCTGATTGCGGAACAGGACATCGGTCATTCGGCGGCGTTTTTCGACGGCGGGATACCCCAATGCCTCCAGCCGGCTGACGAGCGAAGCATAATGGGAACGAGGCTGTCCGTCGTTGACGAAAACCTCGTCGAACAGTCCGTCAACCTGATAGTTGTCAAACATCGCCGGGATCCCATCTCCCGCGCCCATCCGTCGCCGCTGGAGATTTTAGACGAGGCTGGGTTACACGCAAGGGGATTGGTGGAAACGCTTGCAACGGGCAAGCGGTCCCATCACAATGCGGCCATGCTATTAACCAAGCACGAAGGCGCGAGTTTTCAGAACCAGACCATTTATATCAGCGGGCAGGCGTTCGTGCGCTGTACGTTCACGGCCTGCACGCTCGTGCTGCGCGAGACGGTCTATTATCTCGAGGGATGCACGTTCGATCGGTGCAATTGGCACGTGGATCGCGTCCTGATGTGGGGAAGCCCCGAATCGATTCAGGAGGTCAAGGCGCTGGTGGCACTGATCGAAACCGTTCAGCAACAAACCGCCGCGGCCCAGGCCGCCGGCGCGACCGACTCGGCCGGGGTGGCCAAAAATCCGTAATCGCCGGATTAACTTCGCCGCGCCTGCTAAAATCCACCCGTGAATTTGAATCGTTCCCTTCATCGGTTTGTCTTGATCGCGGCCGTGCTGTGCCTGGCCGCCCTCGCGTCCAGCGCGTGGGCGACGCTGCAGCCGGATGAAATTCTGCTGATCACCAACAAAAATTCACCCGATAGCCAGAAGCTCGCGCAAACGTATTGCCAACTCCGCGGCGTGCCGACGACCCAGATGGTCGCCCTCGATCTGCCCAACGCTGAGGAGATGGCCTTCAGCACGTACGAAACGGAAGTCGTGGCGCCGGTCCGGCAATTTTTGGACGATCACCATCTCCGGACGAAAGTGAAATGCCTGCTGACGTTCTACGGCGTGCCGTTTCGAATCCGCGCCAAGCAGAACACGACAGCGGAGGACGAGGAACTCATCGACCTGCGAAAAGAGGAAGAGGGAATCGTCGGTCAAATCCAGCAAACCGTCACGGATCTGGAAAACCAGGCTGCGGGGATCGACCAGCTATTCCGGCCCGGGGCGGGTGATACGCTGGCTGCCCTGCTGGCGCGGTCGCAGGCGGCGATGTCGGCGATCGCGTCGGCCAGCGCGACGATGTCCAACAAATCCGAAGGCGTGCAGCAAGTGAATCGTGTCATCAAAGCCATGGGCATCCTTGATGGCATCATCGAACTGGACGCGCGAATGGGGCCGTCTGAGGGCAAAGATCCCAACGCATCCGACAAACAGCGACAACTGAGGATGGAGATGCACCAGCGCGCGCTGGAGGCGCGGGCGCAAATGGCACACTTTCAGGCCGAACGCTGGGACCCCGAGGCACGCAGTGAACTCCGACAGATCGCACGGGACAACGCCGGCTTGGTTGGCACGCTGCGCGTGCTTGAAGCTCAGATCAATTATCTGACGACCGACGCCACCGCCTCGGCCACGGACAACGAATTGGCCCTGCTTTGGTGGGACTATTATCCGCGTCAGCACTGGCTTACCAATCCGTTGAACGTCGATTTCACGGAATCGCCTCCGCCAACGTTAATGGTGATGCGGCTCGACGGCCCGGACCCCGGTGCCGTCCATCGAATCATGCAAACCAGCGTCGATGTCGAAAAGGCCGGGCTGAAGGGAATCGTCGCCATCGACGCCCGCGGCATATCCGCGGTCGATGACAAAGGAAACCCTAATGCTTTCGGCGAATTCGACCAGACGCTTCGCAATCTCGCATATCTAATCCGGGTGAAAACGAATTTGAAAATCAGGCTCGACGATCAGGACCTCGTCTTTCCGCCGCATTCGGTGAAGAACGTCGCCCTCTATTGCGGATGGTACAGCGTCAGCCATTACATTCCCGGTTGTGACTTCAATCCCGGAGCGGTGGGTTACCACATCGCCAGCTTTGAAATGGTCACGCTTCACACGCCCAGTTCATATTGGGTGCGAGGGCTGATTACCGATGGCGTGGTGGCAACCCTGGGTTCGGTGGCCGAGCCGTATCTGGCCGCCTTTCCCAAGCCCGACGAATTCTTCCCGCTGCTGCTGACCGGCAAGCTCACCCTGGCCGAGGTCTATTGGAAAACCACGCCGATGACCAGTTGGATGATCAGTTTTATTGGCGATCCGCTATACCGTCCATATCTGCACAATCCCCCGCTAAAAGTGGAAGATTTGCCCCCCCGCCTGCGCAAGGCATTCCACGAACAGGGCTCGGCCACAATTAGTGGGTCTATCGATTCAAGCCACACCGGATATTGACCGATAGTCAGTACGGAGCCAGCCTTATGCCTGTACAGATCATTTGCCCTAACCTTCGCTGCCGTAAGATATTATCCGTTCCGGATGACGTGCGTGGCAAGCAGGTTAAATGCCAGCATTGCCAGACGACTTTCCGCGTTCCGGAAATGCGGAAGCCGCCGGTGGCGGTCGGCCCGACCGGCACGGGCAAGTAAAGATCCTTTCCGCCGGTTTTGCACCCCTCGGGTCATTCCAGACCCAATTCCCTAGCGTTTTTTAAACTGATCGCCAAGCTCTCGAACGGATCGCGCTGGCAGATGTCCTGTTCGATGATGTACCACTGTACCCGCGCGTCCCGGCAGGCTTTCAGAATGGCGGGCCAGTTCAGGTTTCCTTCGCCAACCTCGGCCATCAATTGCGTCCGGTCCGCCGTGATCGCCATGTCCTTCAGATGAACGCACGGAATCTTCCCCGCGACTTTTCCGATCCACTGCATCGGATCGCCGCCGCCGTGTTGAATCCAATACGTGTCGATTTCCCACCAGATGTCCGGTGAAAAGTGATCCAGCAGAATCTGCAACCCGGTCTTGCCGTCAAATCGCGCCAGCTCGTGGCTATGGTTGTGATAGCCGATCGCCACGCCGGAGCCTCGGTATTTCCCGGCAATCGCGTTGTACCCCCGGGCGAACTCGGGCCAATCGCCGGCCACCGGATTCTTCGGAAAAAAGCCCCCCACCGCCGTATATTTGCAGTCCCAGAGATGATGCTCGTCGATGACCTTCGCCGACTCATCGCGCATCCGATCCAGCGAGATATGCGTCGCGCAGCAAGCCAATCCCTCGCCCTGCAGCATACCGGCAAGTTCCTTGGCATCGACCTTCCCCAGCGCCGAAAGCTGCACCGCGTCGTAGCCGATTTTCTTCACCCGCGCCAAAGTCGAAGCGATCTCGCCCGGCGTCTTGGTGAAGTCCCGAAGCGTGTACAGTTGAGCGGCGATGGTGGAAGCCATGAGAAGAAAGTACAAGTGGCAGGTACAAGTGGCAAGTGAAAACTTGTACTCGCGGCTTGTTACTTGCACTCCTTCCGATTTAAATGAAGCTTGAAAGGACCCTTTGCGCCAATGACCTATTGTCTCGGCATCGTGACGAAATTCGGCCTGGTGATGGCATCGGACTCCCGCACCAACGCGGGATATGATCAGGTCAACACCTGCCGGAAGATGTACACCTTCATCACCGAGGGTGAGCGCGTCTTCGTGCTGCTGGCCAGTGGGAGTCTTTCCTGCACGCAGTCGGTCATCACTCTTTTGGGGCGGGAATTCGAAAAGGGCGAGGGATTGGCCAAGGCCACGTCGATGTACGATGCCGCTCGGACCATCGGCAATGAGGTGCGCCGCGTCGGCGAAATGGACCGGCCCGCGCTGGAACGCGATGATTACAAATTCAACGTCCATTTCCTTCTGGGCGGCCAGGTCCGAGGCGAGCCGCCGGCTTTGTTTCTCATATATCCACAGGGAAATCCGTTGCAGGCGACGGAGGAATCGCCCTATCTTCAGATCGGCGAGACAAAATATGGCCGGCCGATCCTAGACCGCGGAATCCGCTTCGACAAAACAACCCTTGAGGAAGCCGCCAAATATGCCCTGCTCTCGCTCGATTCAACGATGAAATCGAACGTGACCGTCGGGCCGCCGATCGATTTGCTGGCGTATGAATGCGATCAACTGGCCATCACCCACCAGCGGCGATTCAATTCGGATGATGCGGACCTGGTGAAGATTGGCCAGCGCTGGCAGCAGGCGCTGCGCGGGGCGGTGGCGCGCTTGCCTAATATTCGTTTTGCGGTTGCGAAGGCGACGGGAAAAGCGCAGGAGTCGATCCAGTTGGTCGAGACCCCATCCGCGGATTCCGGCGCCGATGCTCAGCCGCAGCAGGAGACGCCCACGCGTCAGTGATGATGTCTGATCCGCAGCAGCCCGCCCAAACTCCCCTCATCCGCAAGTTGGAGGAAATGCGCCTGCGACTCGAGTCGCTGCGCGCATCGATGAACGACCCCGCCATCCTGGCCAATTCGCAAAAGCTGGTGGCCTTCAGCAAGGAAGCCGGGAAACTCGAGCCGGTTGCCGGCAAATACGAACAATACCGCAAGACGCTTCACACGATCACGGAGCTTCAGGAAATCGCCGGGAACCCGGCGGACCCGGAGATGGCCCGGCTCGCGGAGGTGGAATTGCCGACGACCCGCGTTCGCGCGGCGGAATTGCTCGCCCTGCTCACCGATGAATTTATCGCCGCCGAAGACAATGCGGTCGATTCGTTCTTCCTGGAAATCCGCGCCGGCACCGGCGGCGAGGAGGCGGCGCTCTTCGGCCGCGATCTCTACGAGATGTACCGCAAATACTGCGAATCCAAAAGGTATCGCTTCGACGTGAGCGATTTTTCGACCAGCGACCGCGGCGGATTCAAAGAAGTGATCGTCAACATCCGCGGCGACGGCGCGTATCGCCGTCTCCAATTTGAAGGCGGCGGCCATCGCGTTCAGCGCGTGCCCGAAACCGAGGCGCAAGGCCGCATCCACACCAGCGCCGCCACGGTGGCCGTCCTGCCGGAATTGCCCGACGTGAAGATCGACATCAATCCGAAAGAGGTCGAGGAATTCGGCTGTCGCGGCGGCGGCCCCGGCGGACAGAACGTCAACAAGGTCGAGACCGGCTGGCGAATCCTCCACAAGCCGACCGGATTGCAATTCAAAATGACCGAGCACAAAAGCCAGACCCAGAACAAGGAGCGGGCCTGGGCATTGCTCCGAGCCACCTTGTACGAACGCGAACAAGCCAGGCAGCACGCTGCCGTCACCAGCGCCCGCAAAGCGATGATGGGCAGCGGCGACCGCAGCCAGCGCATTCGAACCTACAATTTTCCCCAGAACCGCTGCACGGACCACCGTCTCGGCGGCGAAGGCGGCGGAGAGAAGAATTTTAATCTCGATCAGATCCTGCAGGGGATGCTCGATCCGCTGATCGACGCGCTGTTGGAACTGGACAAACAACAGCGGCTCGAGAACCTGTAATCTGCCGGGATTTTGTGTAACATGGCAATCATGCCCAACCCCAAAAAAGCGGCCAAGCCGCCGAGCGCTCCGAAAAAACCCGATTCCAAGCCGGCATCAACCGGCGCAGCCTCAGCGCCGCTGATTGACCCAGCCCAGTCGGCCGCCGCCGCGGCGGCACTTGTGGTCCACAAGGTTTCCAGTCCATCTCCCGCACAAGGCCCCAAAAGCGAATCCAGTTCGTTTCGAAATTTGAAAGAATCACTCGCCAAGCCACATTCCCAAACGATCGGCGGCGTTCTCGACAAAATGGCTCCCACGGACCAAAAACGCTCCGGCCTTCCTTTCGGCGGATCGAAACAAGTCGGACACAATCAAACCTTCGGCGCTGATGTATCCCGCAGAAACGTCCCGCGCAGAACGAACGGGTAGAGCATCGTCATGCGCGGCGCGGCATCCGAAGACCGCGGGTTGGCGATTCCGCGGCTTTTGTGGGAATCGAAGACGCTGTCGCGGGCTGCCGACTTCAGTCGGCAGGCCTTGGGGTTCTCAAATCACCTGCACCAATTGCAGTTCCACGATCGTCCGCGGATCGAAATCAATCCGCTGCTCGAACTTCCCGTTCAAGCCGTCGCGGCCCAGCGCGATGATCCAGCCCTCTTCGACGATCAGCTCCTCGATCACGCGTCCGCCGACCAAAGTCGTCCGACAAACCGCGGTATATTTGCGCTTGGGCACTCCATGGGCCAGGAGAAGTTTTCGCCATTCTTCGGGCAAAACTTTAGCAAGCCGATTCCGCGGCGGTGTGCGCGAGTGCATGTTAGCTCGCTTGAGCGATATCGCAGGAATTCACTTCATCGGCAGCAAGTGCATTCGGCCAGACTCCTGGTCCGTCGTTTCCATACCATCGGTCGAGCACCCCGTGCCAATCGCGCAGGCTCTGGACCTGGATAAACTCCCGCTTCACATCGCCGGCGAGCGGGTGGAACCGGCTGTACTTGATCCCCATCTTTCGCATCCGTCTCGCGGCCAGCGATTCGCCGTGAATCTCCGCCGCGATTTGAAAATGCTCGATCAGCGCCTCTCGCTGCTGGGCAATCGTTGGCGGAGAAATCCCGGCATCGGGATTATCCAGCAGGCGAGCGGCGTGCTGAAAAATCCAAGGATTGCCGATGGCCCCGCGGGCGATCCAGACCATATCGACGCCGGTTTCGCGGTACATTCGCACCGCATCCTCGGCCGTGAAAACATCGCCGGCGCCGAAAATCGTTTTCGTCGGATATTTGCGCTTGAGGTCGGAAAGGAATGGCCAGCGAGACGAGCCGATGTATTTCTGCTGCACCGTGCGGGCGTGAACGCGTGCGGCGGCGAAGCCGAGCGACCACGCCATCTCGATCACCTCAAAAAATCGATCCGTCGCCTCCGGCGAATCGTCATAGGCCCGGCGAAGACTGACGGTGAGCGGGCGATCGGTTACACGATCGCGCACCGCCGTCATGACGGCCGCGGCGCGCTCCACATCCAGCAGCATGTGTCCGCCACGGGCCTTATTTTTGATCTTCTTCACCGGACACGCAAAATTCAGGTCGATCACGTCGTAGCCGGCCTGGGCCAGGATCCCCGCGGATTTGGCCATGGTGTCCGGTTCGCTGCCGATGATCTGTCCTGCAATGGGATGATCTTCGTCATTGATGTCGATGGATTTTCGCAATCCCTCGCCGCCGTTGCAGAGAATGACATCGAGCAGCGCCTCGGTCACGGCATAGGCGCAGCCACGGCGTCGAGCCACCACGCGCATGGCGCGATCGCTATAACCCGCCAGACCGGCCTGGCAGAAGGGAGCGGGGAGTTGGATGGGGCCGATACGCACTTGGGAATGAGTACAGGTGGCAAGTGCAATTCCTGGACAGCTTACTTGCCACTTGCACTCTTTATCAAACGCTCACTCCAAACTCATCCGCGCGATTCGCCAGTTCATCCGCGATCAGCGACGCCTGTTCCATCGCCTCGACCGATCTCGGCTCCTTCATCGGCTGTTCCTGATAGAAGACCACCTTCCCGTCCTTGCCGACAATGACGGTCCCGCGCTTGGTGCAATTGTACGGCTCTTCGCCGGCCCACATGCCATACGCCTTGGCCGTCCGCCGGGTGGGATCGGAAAGTAAATCGTAGGGAATGCCGTACTGCTTGCGAAAAGCCGCGTGACTGAACGGGCTGTCGCAGCTTACTCCGAAGACGACGGTGTCTTCATCCTTGGCAATCCGGCCCAGCTCCGGGCCAAACGTGCAATGCTCCTGCGTGCAGACGGGGCTGAAATCCATCGGATAGAACAGCAGGATCACTTTCTTCTTGCCTCGATAATCGGAGAGTTTTACCTTGTTCTTGTCCTGATTCATCAGCTCGAAATCCGGGGCCGGCTGTCCGACCTTCAGTGGTGCGTTGTCCATGTTGAACTCCTTACGCGAAATGGTAGGCCAACGGGACGAACTTGAAAAGCGACAGCGTGCGCCCAGTAGAATCTCGGGCCGCTGGAGCTTACGATTCGAGGCGGAAATACGGCCGGGGGCTCTTTTGGCAGGAGTATTCGCGTTGGCTGAGAGCTATTCGACGCATTTTGAGACCGGGGACACCGCCCGCAAATACGAAACCGGGGAGTACGCGCCCGGAAGTTATGCAAATCTGCTGTGGCAGATCGAGCAGGATCAACTTCGCGCAATCGTGGCGGAGATGAAATTGAATCAGCCGCACATCGAGGCGCTGGATTTCGCATCCGGAACGGGCCGGATCACGGCGCTGCTGGAGAATCTGGTGGATGCGGTCACGGGAATCGAGATTTCCCAGTCGATGTGCGACATTGCCACAAAAAAAGTCCAGCGCGCCCGAATCCTCTGCGCGGACATCCTCGCTGCGGGAGCGCCGGTTGAAGGCAAATACGATCTCATCACGGCATTCCGGTTCTTCCTGAACGCGGACCCCGCACTGCGGCTTCCGGCGCTGAAATCTCTTGCGGAAAGGCTGAAAGACCGTCAGAGTCTGCTCGTTTTCAATAATCACGGAAATCTTTGGAGTCACAAGCTGCTGATGTGGCCTGTTTACAAGGTCAGGCGATTGGGAAAGGGGCGGAGGGTCACGGGGAATTATCTGACGACCGGCGCGATGCTTTCGCTTATGGCCGAGGCTGGGCTTCGATTACAGCGCACTTTTCCCAGCGGCTTTTACAGTGCGAAGATATTGCCGGTCGTGGGATACGACAAGGCCATTCGATGGGAGCGACGCGCCTCGAAATCGCCGTTGCTCGGGCGCTTCTGCGTTAATCAGTTGTACGTCGCGACTCTGGCGTAAATAGCCGGCGAGCGGACGCTCGACGCTTTAATTGGAAGACGGCAAAGATTCCTGGGGCGATGTGGAAGCGACGCCGTCCTGGATCCGAGTTGATTGCCGCTCGATTTCCTCATGGAGGGGAAGATAAAAGAAGCGCAGGGCCTTGCGGAGCCCGCTCACCGGATCGGCGGCCTTGCGCCAACTGTGCAGAATTCCATCCGACGCGGCCTTCATTTGGCGATACGCATCATCCCGGACGACGGCTTCCATGGCATCGGCAATCGCGCGAATGCTCCGAGGAGGAATGTGCAATCCATTTTCCCGATGACGCACCAGCTCGACCGCCGCGCCGCTGAGTTCGGTGCTAATCACGGCCAAGCCGGAGCCGACGGCTTCGTTGATGACCAGGCCCCACGGCTCACTTTCCCCCGGATGAACCAGGACATCGCACACCCGATAGCACGTTGCCTTCTGGTCGGGCTGAAGAAATCCAAGAAACCGCACCCTGGACGCCAGTTGCTTGGGAATCCGCGAATGCAGCGCCGCTCGCAATTCGCCGTCGCCGGCAATCACCAGGTCCCAGTCGGGGACGTTGTGCGACGCGAGAATGAACGCATCGACCAACAAATCAACATGAGTCGATGGCGTCAGCGGGCCGCAAAACAAAAAACGCCGCCGCTGGGCATCCAATCCACACCTGGCCCGGAAGTCGTCAAGACGGACGGGGTCCGTCGGCCGGAGCGATGAATAATCGGGTTCACACGGGAAAAGGAATTCCGGCAGATCATGATCGCGCAACAGGCGCAGATAAGCGCGGCCGCAGGTTCCGCTCGACATCACCCCGGCGATTGAACCCAGCACCCAGTGGAAATATCGACGCCGGATCACTTTCGCCAGCCAGGGGCGCTCGTCTTTGCCAAAGACGTTGAAGTCGCCGGCGAGCAGGACGAGAACGCCCCGCCGCCGCGCCCATCGAATCAGGAGAAGCCGGGTCAGGTCATCGCAGCCCACCAGGACCAGGAGCCTGATTTGATGGTTGATCAGATAGTCGCGGATTTTCCGGAAAAGCCGAAGCGAGCGCCGGTTGACGAACCGTTTCGAGTTCAGGTGATCATCGGGGAAAAAAGCCGGATGAGAATCGAGCTTGATCCCCATTTCCCAAGGCATGGTCGGGTTCGAAATCGAGTGGGTGTAAATATTGTGGACAGTCGCTTCGGTCAGTTCGGCCGCCAGACGATCCAGAAGATGCGCGCGATCGGGGGCCGGTTCATCGGCGATTATGGCAATGTTGACGGTTTCTTTCCCAAGAACCGGCCGGGCGAATTCCACCCCAGTCGGCAATCGTCCGAACTTGGGAATCTCGTTCCAGTGGCCCACGATCTGACGCGCGGTCAGCAGCCCGGCGGCGGCCAGGAACGCGAGCGCGGCCATCACGTCGCGCCGGTCATCCTTGGTCGCGTCGTCCAAAAACGCGGCCGCAAAAGCCTGCAGGGCGCTTCGGGGCTTGTGAAGGATTCGCTGCTGGTGGGTCGAAAGATAATAGCCGATCTCATCGGTTCGCCGCGGGCCGACGTCACTGCTCTCCTCCCAATCGATAATCCACAGCCCCTCACTCGATCGGGCCAGATTGTGAATGCCCGTATCGCCGTGGACGTGGGCGATGGGAAGACTGTCGGCGATCAGACTTCGCAATTCGTCGATGAACTGGGGCGAGAGTCGGCACGCCAGCTCGTTGAAGTTCTGCCACCATTTCGTGGCGCAGACTTCATTGGCGTTCAGCACGCGGACGAGCGGCCCAGACAATTCCTGCAGATACCCTTTGAGGGATTCCCAGCTCAGCGCGACGGCGGATGCGCCGGCGGGCAACGCGTCCACAACCATGTAGCGGCGTCCGGAAAAATTCCCTTCGCACAGCAGCATGGGCACATGGAAAAACGTCGGAGGGCTGATTTTGAAAGCCGAGAGCATCCGAATCTCGCGCTCAAATTGGGCGTTGCTGAGGTCGTCCAACGCCAGCTTGGCGAAAGCAACCGGATCGCCTCGCTGATCGAGAAGATGGACGTACAAGCGACGGCGTTCTTTTTGAATCGATCCGTGAATGACGGGGAACAGGTCGCTCCGATTCAACTCCCGTTGAAGATGCAAGACCCACGCGGAAAAGTCCATGTTATCGGCGAACTCGTGCGGAGTTTTGGATCGATGGACCCACAAATCATCAATTCCCAGCCACATCGCAGCCTGTAGGGAGCGGCGAAACAGCCGGCGTTTGAAGCTGTAATCGGGATATCGTCGAAGAGCGGCAAGGCGCAATCGCCTGCGCGCCGCCGGAAACGCCAGGGCCGAGCGGCCGCGAACGTTGTAGACGAGATATTCCACGGAACCGGTGGTGGAACTCTTGTGAGTGAAACGCACTGCCAATAACTCCCGTATAATCAGCAGGTTAACTAGGCTGATTTGTTAAGACAAGTTAACAATTGATACACTGCTAACTCGTCATGTTAATTTGCAACGGAAGATCAACAATGAAATTCGGCCGGATCAAACGACAACACGGGCGCGTGGCGGGGCTGGATGCGATCCTGGACCGGATCGTCCAGCAATGTCCGTTTGTTTCCCGGATTGTGCCCGGCCGGATCAAAGTCAGGCGTGGCAATGGCTCGCTGAGCTTTAAATTCCAGTACCAAACCCCCGCGGGACTGAAATGCCTGTATATGGGAACGGGAACAGTGCAGGAAGTGTTCTTGATCTGCACGGACGGGCCGAAGGCCATTCACTGGCTTGAGGAACAGGGTTTCGTCAAGGCGAAGGAATGATCGCCTCGATCACGGGGTTACCCATTTTGTCTGGTACGGGCTGATTTTGGCCATTTCGAGAGCGCCAGGCCGTTTCGGCCCGGACCCGGGCGGCCCGCCCCGGCTCTGTAGTGTCAAACTGACCCTTTTTGTCCGTTGGCAGCCGATGCACCGGGATTTAACTTGGTGACAAGAGGAGACACTAACCATGCGGATTATCCTTCTTTTGTTGACCTGTGCCGTTCTTATGACCTCGCTCGCGGGTTGCATTGTGCCGGTCGGCGGCGGTCCCGGCTGGCATGACCATTGGCACGATGATTATCATCACCGTCGATGAGCGGCCCTCCTCACGGAGATATTCACCAAGCGGTTGAAATTCTGCGCAGCGGAGGTCTGGTCGCATTCGCGACTGAAACGGTGTATGGCCTGGGCGCGGATGCCGCCAACGCCGATGCCGTCGCGAAAATATTCGCGGTGAAAGGCCGGCCCCCGACCAACCCCCTCATCGTTCACGTCGCCAGCACACCGGTAGCCAAGCGATATACGGCTTCATGGCCCGAGGCGGCGGAACTTCTGACCCGGGCTCTGTGGCCGGGGCCACTCACACTCGTCTTGCCCAAGGGGCCGCAAATAGTATCGGCGGTCACCGCCGGCCTGCCGACTGTCGCCATCCGCTGCCCCGATCATCCCGTGGCCCTGGAACTCTTGCGGCAATTCGGCGGTCCCGTGGCCGCCCCCAGCGCCAATCGATCCACGCGGGTCAGCCCAACTACCGCCGATCACGTGCGCAGAGATTTGGGGGACAGGGTGGACCTTATTCTCGACGGCGGACCTTGCCGGGTGGGAATCGAATCCACTGTGATCGACATGACCTCACCGCGGCCGACGATCCTTCGCCCGGGCGGCATCCCACGCAGTCGCCTGGAGGAAATCGTGGGCTCCGTTGATGTCCACACCCCGGCGACTGGATCTTCCCAAGCTGCCAAAAGCCCCGGCCAACAGGCAATTCACTATTCCCCAATGACGCCCGCCTACCTCCTGACGGAGAGCGAAACACATCTTTTCCCAACTTTCTTTGGACATCGACTTGGCACAAATGCGATATTCCTGATAATTCGCGGATCGGGATTGGCCGCGCAGTTGCGGCAATGGGCAGGTTCCGACGAAGTTGTGGAGTTGCCGCTCGATGCGGAGGAATATGCGAGGGCGCTGTATGCGGCATTGCGGGAGGCCGATGATCGGCATGTCCAAATGATTTGGGTTCAGGACCCGCCGCCCGGGCGCCAGTGGGATGCGGTGCGGGACCGAATTCACAGGGCGACACGTCCGGCCGCAGAGGTCTGGAAAAAAAGCGATTCATGACGAATCAAACGTTGAAATTGCCGCTCGAATTAGATCGAATCGCCCGTTCGATGCCGCGCCCGCGCCGAGCCGTATCCGTTTCACGCCCGGCTCGTCACGAACATCAAGCAGCTAAATTCAATGTCTTCCAGCGGCTGGTGCGTCAATGGGACGAGTTGCATCCGTACAACGGCGCGCAGGTCATGAAAATCCGCGGTCACGCCGATCTCGGCGAATCGCGCACCGCATGGACCGAATCGCTCGAATCCCTGAACCTCGGCGCGATTTGCATTTCCGAAAGGTCGTATCGCTACCGCTGCCTCAACGGCGAGGCGATCCACCACGGCGTTGTCCTCTGCCCGGATGGGACCGATATCAACCGATGGATTTCCGACGAGTTGAATCGGCCGTTCGACTCGCTCGGCGGCGTGCCGTTCCGTCCCTTCATCATTCAGGAAGCCGATTCTTTCTGGATGGGCATCTGCTACCAGCATTGGGTCGCCGACAGCACTTCGATCCGCATGTTGATGCGCGAATGGTTCGTGCGGCAGTTTGATCCGCGAACGGCGATGAAACGGCCGGCACGAATCCATGCCGGTGGATATTTGTCCCTGTTTGGTCCGCAACGCGACGGATTGCAGGCGGCTGGAGTATTGTTGTCGTCCCTGCGATGGCACAGCCAATTCCGCCGCGCCAGGCGAATCGAAGACCGCGAAAAATTCCAGGATATGTCACAGCGTTTCGTTCTGCTGGATGCGCAGGAAGGACTGATTGATCGCCTGCGCGGCTCGGCCCGGGCCACGGGCGCGACGGTGAATGATATTTTTCTCGCCGCCATCGCCCAGGTCTGCGACCAATACGGGCCGGCGCAACAGCGGCCCCGCCGCCGTGAATTGGCGCTCGGCACCATCGTCGATTTGCGGCCCAGTGCCGATCGGCCGCTGGATGATGTCTTTGATCTCCTGCTTGGTTTCAGCAGCATCTGCTGCCGGTCCAAACACCTGAAGGATTGGCAACCCCTGTTGAGATCAGTGGCAAGACAGACTCGCCAGCAGAAAAGCGGCGGCTTGCCGCTGGCAAGTTGCCTTCGAATGGTAGCCGGCCTCATCGTCGGCAAATGCCTCAGCCGACGGGACGTGATCGAATTCTATCGGAAGCGCGTCTCGCTGGCGGGGGCAAATTCAAATGTCAATCTGAACCGCTGCTGGCCCGCGAAATACCACGGCGACCTGATGCTCGATTACATTCGCGTCGCCCCGACCGGGCCGGTGACTCCACTGGTTTTTGCCACAACAACGCTGGGCACGCGGCTTTCCGTGGGACTGACCTATCGTCCGGGCATCATTGCGCCCGAGCGTGCGGCTCTGCTCGGCACGGCATTCATCGACCGCCTACGGGAAGTGACTAATTGATTGGCGGGTCAACTTGGTGATTGCCTATTGCCTATTTCCTATTGAAGGTAACTATATACTTGACTCCGGCACGCTGGATTTGGCTGGATTAACGTGGATATCGCTGGACGGTTATTTTCGTTTCTTCGGTGTTCGGGAGTGCGGCTGGGGACGGGGGACTGCTGACTTGGGAAGCGATGCTATGTGAGAGACGGCGGCCCGGAATCGTGCTGCTGCTGCCGGACCTTCGTGGAAATCTTCCGGGCCTAAGTGTGACTTGCCTAGCGATGATGATGATTTGGGAGCCATGTTTGTTCCTTTTCTATAACATAGCAAATTGCTGGGAATCTCCCGATGAAAACAGCGACCCATACCGCGTTTTTGGTTTTCGCGTTGTGCTGGATTCAACTTTCGGAAGTTCCGGTTTCGCGGCCTTCGTGAATCGGAATCGGGAGCCCTTCACGTATTCTTCCGAAATCTCCGAGGCGATCCACCGCCGCCCCAAGAGTTCGGCGGATTCACCCGTCACATTTGATCCAGCGAACGGGTCTAAAACTAAATCGCCGGGCCGGGTGAGAAACTTGATAAAGAAATCGGGCAGTCCAATCGGGAAACGCGCGGGGTGCGGCTTAATTCCAGCGCGTCCGCATTCTCTAAGATAGTGGCTATTGCTCTCAGTGTTGGAGAGTTGGAGTAGATTTGGCGGAATGGAGCCGCCGCGATCAACGTTGAACTTCGTGCTTATGTCGTGCCCGGACGGACGAAGCTTTGCCTTATATCCGTTTTTGATAAGATCCTTCATGCTTTCGCTATATTCGCGAAGGACGCGCCGATTATCTGAGTCCACAAACGGTTGCTTCGTAAACCACCAGACGTTATTCATCGCGTCTTTAACGCGAATGCGCCGCACCGTTACCCATTCGGCTGGCGTCGGCAGTCGCGCCGGATTGTAGTGGTAGAATTCCTGCGCGAGATAGAATCCACTCTCGCAAAGCTTCAAGAGCAGCTTGTATTGATATATGGATCGTGACGGGATTCCCGGAATCCATGAGCCGCCAATGTCCATAACGAAACTTCCGTCCGGTTCCAAAATTTGCTTGAATAGCGGCGCGAAACGCATGAACCACGCGACGTATTGCTCCTGATCTTCGTTCCCGTAGGCTTTTTTCTTTATCAGCGCAAAAGGTGGCGAGGTAAATAACAGCTTCACCCGCACGCCTTGCTTTATCAGCCAACGTAAAACGTCGTAGGCATCCCCCATATACATGCTACCGTTGGCTGTTGAGTAGTATGGCTGGAAGAGTGTCGGCGATTCCGAGTCCGGCGGATTGTCGGGCTGGCGAGGTGGCGCGGGTTCGGGCGATGCGATCCCTCCTCCTCCGCTATCATTTCCGCGGTTGATCGTTTTGCGAATAAGAGATGCCGGTTGTGGTTTGGATTGCATTGCATCTTGCGCCTGTGCTTTCAGAATTGAGGTAATGATCGCTGGATTCTCGACAATCGCGTCAAGCTGTTGCCCGTCGACGACGACGATATTCAATGGGTTTTTACTGATGATTTTCTGGCGATAGGTCTTCGCCCCATCCGTCATGGTTCCGGTGCTGACAATCAGAATGACGTTGGCAAGTGTAATCTCGGAGACGCCGACTTCTTTTGCTATCGCCTCCAGGACAATTTTGTCGGAAGCCTTGCATTGAATTTGCCAACGCGAATAGACGAGTCGTGCCGTGTGCATGAATCCATCGACTTCGCCGCCGCCGGCCAATTCTTCATCCGTTTCTCGCCAGCCCATGAAATCGAGGTCCAGCAATTGGCAAATGCGGATCGCAAGAATCTCCAACGATTCACCCCGGAGATTTTCATCGTCTCTCTGTTTTATGCTGGCGACAAGCGTGGCGAGAGGGATGCTACGAATCTTCCGGACCTCGCGGAAGCCAGCGGACTTGTACATGGGCTCTAAGATCGGTTCGGCGATTTCTTTCTCAAATTTCTCAGTTGTTTTTACCTCAGCTGCCTTCCCCCCACGAGCGCCGGTACTCGTTTTGGGCGCTTTCCTGAATTCAATGAGTCCCCTCTTTGAAAGCGGCTGAAGTACTGTGCTGTCAATGGCCTTCCAGTTATAAGAGACTTCCCCGGCATAGAGCGCTTCGGCGTGTCGGACCACCGCATTGTGTTCGATCCAATCGTTGGTTCCGAGCGCCAAAAGTGCGCGGAGAAACAAAATCTGCGCCTCAGTGAGCTCTTTCAGTGCCTCGATTATCTTCGGAGATACGCCAACGAGCTCTGAATATCGTTGCTCGTTTACGTCGTAGTCGTCCAATACCTTCGCCTCGCGTAGCCAACCTAGTACGCCCGAAAGATCGCTGGAATTGTCATTGACCTCAAAGCCCCGAACCTTCAGTTCGTCGGCGAGAGTGGTCAGGCCGATGGAACTCGCGGATTGTTTCATCTCGCGGAGCGTTTCCACGAATGGAATTCCATCCAACTTCAGCAGAATGTTTTTTGCCAGCATGTCCAACGCCAAAGCCGTCGATGACGCGTTGAGCATTTCTGATCCGAGTTGCGTCGCGTTTACGTCGTCGTCGATGATGCCATGATATTTGAGGGCAATGAGAGTATTCTTTGCCATCTTCACGGGGGTTTTAGTCGTACCGAAAAAAGCGCTGGCAATGGCGTCGGCCAATTGCTTTCTATTCCCCTGATGCTGACGAAGAATGCCCAGCAGCTTGTGAAGCGGCGTACTGGCCGGAGCAAACTGTTGGGTGTAGGGAATCTTGAGCGCGCTAGCTGCCATTGACCTACTGATAGTACAGGGTCAAGAGATGCCAGTAAACAAATTCAACAGACGCCAGTCCCCCCAATTATGGTTTCAGTTTATCGGGCTTGAGGCGTCCGCGCCGCTGGCGTTGTCGCGGCCTAGATATCTGTCCTGTGGCGCGCCGTCTCCGACCAGCGTCTTATAGGTCAGCCGCTTGCCGCTGACGCCACCGAGCGCGAGTATGAACCGATCCCCGTCTTTAACCTTGCGGTGGTTGAAGCGGAAGGCTTCTGAATCGACATACGCGGCCAGGTGGAACGGCTCAATTGAAACGTGCGTTCCCTTGATGCACCGTTTGAACAGCGCCCAGAAGTTCTCCAGCCCGTTCGTGTGAATCACTTTGTCTTTGACGTAAGCTTCCGCGTGGTCAACGAAGTCATG
Source organism: Tepidisphaeraceae bacterium (assembly GCA_036267155.1). Classification (GTDB taxonomy): domain Bacteria; phylum Planctomycetota; class Phycisphaerae; order Tepidisphaerales; family Tepidisphaeraceae; genus PALSA-1353. The sequence continues at coordinate 57,599 of DATAWP010000066.1, read as the reverse complement.
GACGTACATGGGGTCCATTTGCTTGTAAGCCTTCCACGCATCGGTATAGACCGTCGATCCCGGCTCGACATTCTTGTGGATGATGGCATGTAAGGTTTGCCGCTGGACGTTCGGCAGCACTTCGGCGCGCACGGTGCTGTGTTTCTTGCCATCATGCCGTTCAAGCAATCCCATGACGGCGGTTTTCGTGCTGCTGCCGGTTCCCTTGATCTTTTCTTTCCGCTTTTTCTGGTGCATGTTCTTGGCGAGTCCGCCGACGAATGTTTCGTCCGCTTCGATGACGCCTTGAAGTTTCGTATCGAATGATCCAACGTGCAGGGCATGGCGGATACGGTGAAGCAGAAACCATCCGGTTTTTTGTGTGACACCCAACGCGCGGGCAATCTCGCAAGAACTGATGCTGTTCTTGGCGTTGACCTCAAGCCAAATCGCAATCAGACACTTGTCGATGGGGAGTCGGCATTCTTCAAAGACGGTCCCGATCTTCACACTGAATTGGTTGCGGCTGTGGTCCTCGCGGCATTGCCACAACCGGCGATGAGGGAGATAATCGACGTTCACCGATCCGCAGTGCGGGCAGCAAACGCCATCCGGCCAGCGGATGGCGGCGAAATACATGGTGGAGTAATCAAGGTCGGAAAACTGGCGGACGGCTTCGATCAGAGTCTTGTGTTTTTTGATGTCTTTCGCGTTCATGCCAGAATTCTAGCAGGAACCGTTACCGGAGTCAAGTATATAGTTACCCTATTGAAGAAAGGGGCTATCGCGCATTCCTGCCTTCAATAGGCAATTGGCGATAAGCCGGCGGGCACGGTTAGTCGTTACGGCCGCTAAAACGCGTCTTTCTTCAATTCGCCCCCTTTACTTTTACACAACAGGCGATATCTTCTCCGGTAAGAAACCTCAACCGGCCGTAAAAGCAGCGGCCGGCAAATGGATTTGCCCACTCGCACATGGAGGTGCTGCAATGTCCTGTCGAACTCTTCTGATCGTGATCGCGTTGCCGATCGTTTTTGCCGCCGGGGTGCTGGCACAGGATGCCGTTCCCCAGCCGGATGTCGCCAATTCCAAATACCAGATCGAAGGCGCCGTCAACGTGGATTCGGTTTTCGTCCGAAGCGGGCCGGGTGAGGGATACTATCCGACCCAGACGCTGACCAAGGGCGCGGCCATCACCGTGGTGGGGATCAAGTTTGATTGGCTGAAGATCCTCCCTCCCGAAGGAAGCTATTCGTACGTCGGCTCGGTTTTCGTGGACAAGAGCGCCGACGGCGCAAGCGGCAAGGTCAACCGCAACGACGTCAACATTCGCGCGGGCAGTCTCGTTAACGCGATGAAGACCACTGTGCAGACGCGCCTGAACACCGGCGACCAGGTCCAGATCATCGGCAAGGACGATGAGTACCTGAAAATCAAACCCCCCGCGGGAGCCTACCTGTACATCAACAAGCAGTTCGTAACGATTGCGCGGCCGGTCGTCGCGGCCGCGCCGCCTGCGGCGCCAGCACCCGCTCAGTCGATGGCGGCGCCGACCCATCAGAGTCCCGCTCCCTCAGCCAAGCCAACCGTCACTTCCATCGCCGCCGGTGCAATCTTGACCAGCACCCCAACCACCGCCCCGTCGCCGGTGGCGTTGGCAGCACCAACGACCCATCCGTCACCCGTCGCGGCAGCTCCGACAACGCGGCCTGTTGTGGCCGCACTGCCGCCTCCCAGCCCAGAAGAATTGTTCACAGACTACGAAACGGCATTTACCGAAATCAGCAAACAGCCGTTGGATTCCCAGCCAATCGCCGACTTGATGAGCAAGTATCAATCGCTCGCCAAGACTTCACTTTCCGATGACCTGAAGCGCGTGGTGGATATTCGCATCGCGACGCTCAAGGCACGACAGGACAACAAGGCAAAGCTCGTCGAGATTCAGCAACTGCAAAAGCAGGCGGCCGACCGGCAACTGGCACTCCAGGCCGAGCAACAGGAATTGGCCGAGAGATTGAAGGAGAATCGAATTCAGGTCTTCGTGGCCGTCGGACAACTGCAACCGTCCAGCCTGCAACTGGGCGGCGGCACGCTCTATCGGCTCGTGGACCCGGCCACAGGACGTACGGAAATCTACATCCGCACCAGTGATCCAAAGATCACCGGATTGATGGGCCAATTCGTCGGCGTCAACGGCCAATCAACGGACGATCCACAACTGAGCCTTCGCGTCATCGATCCGACCGATGCGCAGCCGGTCGATCAGGCGAAGGTGAACGGCTCGGTCATGGCCAGCATCATTCCACCGAGCATGTTGGCCCGCCAGGCGTCGGCGAATTGAGGAGTTGAATAGCGGCTTTTACGCCGCGGTGGCCGGTGATTTGATCGGCCGCAGAAATGCGCTGGCATCCACTTTGAATCGACCGCATAGTTTGGCGATCTGCGTCTTGCTTGGTTCCTTCCGTTTGCCGCTGAGCAATTCGGATGCCGCGCCCTTGCTTCCGAGAAGTTTCCCCAATTGCGTGACCGTCATGCCTGCTTGCTCGACAAGCATTCGCAACATTCGGGTGGGGGAAACATCGTCTGCATCAATTGGGTAGTGTATCCGATCATGGGACTCAACGAGGGCTTCCAATACCTCCAGATACGCCTGCTCGCCGGCATCCAGGCTGCTCCCCCGCATTGCCAGCCGGTGGATGATTTTCGCCGCGCGGTCGTACTCGCCGCTCTTTTTTATCGCGAGAAGTGGAAACTCGGCCATCAAGGCCAGATACGATTTGGGCAAACCGGCGATCGTGAGCCGCAGAGTCTTCATAACTCGTCCTTCCATCGTTGATTCCCTCGGTCATACTCTTTGTGCGTCATGACGCGAAGGACATACACCTTGCTCTTGGCGTAGCTGACAAAAGCGACCAACCGAAACTTATTACCGCCGATGTCAAACACGCAAACGCGCTGGCCGCTCTTCACCTTCACCTGATCCGTCTGCCCGAACGTCGATTTGACATCTCCGAAGTTGCGCCATGTCGCCCGCAACGTGAGTTGGCGCCAATCTCTTAGCGGACCAGCCGCGGGCGGCCATTTGTCCCCGAACAATCGCAACGCCCGCCACGTAAGAATCCGCACGTGTTCCAATTTTAGGAACAAGAGGCCTTTCCGTCAAGCTAACGCTGCATCGAACAACCGAAGAAAATCCTGGGGGCAAATCTCTTCAGGACGCGATTGCCCGTTGAGGCCTGCGGCCGCGAGCGACTTCTCGGCATCGCCCCCCGCTTTGGCAAGTGCATTGCGAAGCGTCTTTCGGCGAGATGAAAAGATTCGCTGAACGAATGATCCAAACCCCGCGGCCCGGTCCGACAACCGATCATCTCGCGTCAATCGCACCAGGGCCGATTCAATCCCGGGCATCGGCCAAAACGCCTGCGGGGGCAGCGTTCGAAGCAATTCCACTCGCGAAAGAAGCTGAGTCATGATCGACAGCGTTCCGTATTGAGCCGAGTTCGGCCCGGAGCGCAGGCGATCGGCGACTTCCTTCTGCACCGTGAACGCCAGCAGATCGACTCCCGCGATCAGCATTTCGATCAACAGCGGCGAGGCAATGTTGTACGGAAGATTCGCGACGAGCCGAACGGTTTGTCCGGCCGATTTGGCTCGCTGAATTTCAGCAATCACCCGCTCATCCAGGGCATGTTTGCCCGCGAGGGCATCCGCCTCGATCAAGCTGAAATTGCCCGCAGCGGCAAATCGATTTCGCAGTAATTCGGCGAGCATACGATCGATTTCAACGGCTACGACGGTTGCGCGGCGCACCAGTAGTTCTTCGGTCAGCGTTCCCGTGCCCGGGCCGACTTCGATGACCAAATCGCCCGGCGAAATCATCCCGGCGTCAGCGACGATGCGGACGAGATTGGCATCGATCATGAAATTCTGCCCGAGCCGATGGCGCGGATGGGCGCCGGCTTCGGCTAGCAACCGCTGGATTTGCTGTTTGGTCTGGGCCATGTCATGGGTGGGTGGTCGGCTCGGTTGCCGCGGGACCGTCCGGAATGCCGTCCTGACGCGCCCGCAGCGCTTCGATCGCCGCCTGCGGAGAATCGAGTCGTCCGCCGGATATGTCTTCCGCCGTGCGGCGGATGGCCTGAGCCATGTCGCCATACCAGTGCGGGTTGGCCGGCATGTCCGGGCTTTGGGCAAGCCAATCCAGGTCGATTTTCCATCGCTGTTGGGACCGGACCATCTGGACGGGATAGATGCTCTCGCCTCGAAGCTCCGCCCGGTCGCCGTTGATGCTTTCGGTCATATCATCCAGATCGTCCGCCGAGGGCAACTGCGGCAAAACCGAATCCACAAAACCGGGCCCGAATTTTTTCTCCACGGCAGCTCTTAACGATTTGATCGCCGATGCGACGGCCTGAAAATCGTGGAGCATGGAGAGAGAATCTTTCCGCGTGGCCACGCACAGGTCCGCAAGATCCGCCGAATTCCCGTGCGACAGGTCAACCATAAACGTCTTGAACCTGTCTTTCGGGTCGGCCGGTTGGGTGGAGGGAACATCGGCCAGCACGCCCGGCGGCCGGCAGAGCGAAACGAGACAGAAAACACCCCAAAATCCGAAACGACCGAACACGTTTTTCCTCCGCGTATTTCCCGCGCCGCTCGGGGCGGCGGCGTGGGCTTTTCTCACCGGGCAAAAAATGATTCAAATCCAATATACGCCCCGCCGCGGGCAGCTACAATTCCGGTCATGAAATCCTACGAAGTCATCCGAAACGCGGTGGACGACCTGGGGGTCAAAGCGGTCGCGGCGGCCCTGAAGGTTTCGCCGGCCCTGGTTTACAAATGGTGCGAGCCGCCGGCCGAGCAGCTCGAACCCGACGCCTCGGGGGCGAAGAATCCGCTCGATCGCGTGCGGGAGATGTATCTGCTGACGAAGGACATTCGCCTGATCCGCTGGCTGTGCAACGAGGCCGGCGGGTTCTTCGCCGCCAATCCGGTCCCCGATCTCCGCAAGAATCCCGATGTGGCGATCTTCGACGAAACGCGCACGATGGTGCGTGATTTCAGCGAACTGCTGGATGCGGTCACGGCGTCGCTGGAGGATGACCAGCAGATCGATGCGGGCGAATCTGATCGAATCCGTCAGAAATGGGAGGATCTGAAGGCCTGCGTGGAGCATTTCGTGATGAGCTGCGAAAAAGGTTTGTACCGGGGCAAGTGACGGGACGGAAACGTGGAGCAGGCAAAAATACTTTCCCCCGCGAAGATCAATTTGCATCTCCGGGTGGGGCCACTGGCGGCCGATGGATTTCATCCGCTGCTGAGCTGGATGTGCACCGTGGGGTTGTACGACACGATGGAGATGCGCCCGACGCATGAGCGCGGAATAAAATTGGCCTGCGATCGGGCGGATGTCCCCGTCGATGCCACCAATCTCATCGTGCGCGCGGGACAGGCATTGGATGGCCAGAACGGGGCGGAGGTAACCCTTCAAAAGAGGATTCCCCTGGGAGGCGGATTAGGGGGGGGAAGTTCCAATGCCGCTTTTGCGCTGCGGGGATTCGATGAAATCTGGAATCTGAAATCTCCCGGCAGCAAGCTCGCGGAAATCGCCGCTCGCCTGGGTAGCGACATCGTATTTTTCCTGCACGGCCCCAGCAGCGTCTGCGCCGGCCGTGGCGAGCGCGTGACGCCGATTGATCGCCCGACCCCGAAGTACGCCGTTTTGATTTTCCCGAGGCTGTCGATGTCCACGCCGGCAGTCTATCGAAAGTTCGATGAAATGAAGCTGGGATCGAGCGATGCGATCGGTCATCAGCCGGATTGGAACGCATGGGTAAAATTGCCCGCTTTGGAATTGTTGAAAGTCCTGGTCAACGACTTGGAATTGCCCGCATTTTCCCTGCAACCGGAACTGAGCGAGTTGAAACGACGAATCGAACGGAAAATCGGCCGAATCGTCCGCATGAGCGGCAGCGGCAGCACGCTTTTTACTTTGACCGATCATCGCCAGGAGGCGGAGACGGCGATTGCGCAAATCCGCGGTGATGCGATCCAGGCGCGATGGTTTGATTTGGCCCCCAAATCAACGGAAACGGTGCGTGGCTGAATGAGGGAAAACGAGCGGCCACAGGGGCGAGTTTTTTTGACGGCCAGGTGGGCCAATCTGGCCGTGATTACTTATCCCGCGGACCCCAAGCGTCTGCACGCGTATTTGCCGCCGGGATGCGCGCTGGATCTTCGCGATGGGCGGGCATTTGTAAGCCTGGTGGCGTTCGATTTCCTGAGCACGCGGGTGATGGGAGTCTCCTGGCCGCGGTATCGCAACTTTCCGGAGATCAACCTGCGGTTCTACGTTCGCCATGGAGACCAGCGTGGGGTTTGTTTCGTGCGCGAATTCGTTCCGAAGCGCATCGTCGCTGCGCTCGCACGACTGCTGTACAACGAGCCTTATTGCGCCGCACCCATCAGCAGCCGGACGAGCGAGACACTTGACACGATCGAGGTGCGGCGCGAGCTGGCGTTGGCCGGCTCCACCCATCGGATTGGTGTGATCGGGAATAAGCCCGCTGTTCGGCCGGGTGCCGATAGCGTCGAGCATTTTTTTAAAGAGCATTCGTGGGGATTCGGTACGAGCCGAAGCGGTCGGCTATTGAGCTATCGGGTCGATCATCCGACGTGGGACGTATGGCCCGCGAGGTCGTATGATGTCGATTGGGATTGGAAAGCCATCCACGGGCCGATTTGGGCATTTCTGGCCGGCGTCGAACCTTGTTCGGTGGTTCTGGCGTGCGGGTCCGAGGTGCGCGTATCTCCGAAGGCGGTGGAGTCAACCCAACCATCGAGCATATGACAAGGGAAAATTCCCCGCCATCGACCATCGCGTCGGAAAAGGTTCCGCCGGTGGTGTTGTTCGACGGGAATTGCAATCTGTGTAATCACTCGGTCGATTTCGTGCTGAGGCACGAGCGCGATCAGACACTTCGTTTCGCGCCGTCTGAGTCCGCGTATGGCCGGGCAGCGTTGAGTGAACACGGCATCACCGGCCCTCCGGACGGCATCGTGCTGATTGAAAACGGCCGAGTGTATCAACGCTCCACGGCGTCATTGCGGCTGTGCCGGTATCTTCGTGCGCCGTGGCGGTGGCTGTCGTTGCTGTCCGTCATGCCAGTGCGAATTCGCGACGGTATATATGGGTGGATCGCCGCGCATCGCTATCGCTGGTTTGGCAAATCCGCGGCATGCCGAGTGCCAACCCCAGAACTTCAGTCACGGTTTCTTGGTTAACCATAGCCCGGAGATACCCTATTTTACGCCTCTGGGAAGCTCCCAAATCGTTTCCGGCGGAGCCCAAAACTGTGGTATAATGCCAAGGGCACATAGCCGGTCTGATTTGACCGTATCGCAGTGGTGGCTTGGAGGGTCGGAATATGTCGTACGGTCGCTCGCACCGGCAAGGTTCTCGGTCTCACTTCAGCCGGCGGTCGCTGGGTCTGGCGGTGTTGGAAACGCTGGAACCGCGGCAGTTGCTCTCCACCGATATCGTCGCGAATCTCAACGACAGCGGCGCGGGATCGCTGCGGCAAACCATCGCTAGCGCGGCTTCCGGAGACTCGATTCAATTCGCTTCTTCACTTTCGGGCGACACGATCACGCTCACCAGCGGGGAATTGACGATCTCGCAAAACCTCACGATCATCGGCCTGGGGGCCGGCAACCTGACCATCAGCGGCGACGGGGACAGCACGGTCTTTGCGGTGTCGGGCGGGATGAATGTGAATATTTCCGCGTTGACGATCACCGATGGCGATGCCGGGCTGGGCGACGGAGGCGGAATCTACAACGATGGCACGCTGATCGTGGCTAATTGCACGCTGTCGAATGATACCGCACTGACGACGCTGACATCGAGCCTCGGAGCCAGCGCTGAGACTGCAGGCGATGGCGGAGGGATTTACAATGATGCGGCGGGCGAGTTGACGGTCAGCGGGACCACGATCACCGGCGGGCTCGCGGAACTTGGCGGCGGGTTGTTCAACAACGGCGGCGGCGTCACCATCACGGGGAGCACGATCTCCGATTGCAGGGCCGATCAGGGCGCCGGGATACTCAATACCGTCGGCGGGACGGTGAATATTTCCGGTGGATCGATCACGGGAAACGATGCGGTTCAGGAAGCCGGCGGTGGAATCTGCAACGAGAACAGCACCCTGACCATCACCGCGGGGACGGTATCGGACAATGAGGCATCCACCTATGGCGGCGGCATCGCCAACTTGGCGGACGGCACGGCCACCGTCAACGACGCGCTCGTCGAGAGCAACACGGCCAGTCAGGGGGGCGCGGGAATCTTCAACTTCAGCGACGCGTCCCTCACGGTTTACAACGGCAGCATCATCGCATTCAACACCTCCGATGGGCTGTTCGGCGGCGGCCTGTTCAATTATCAGGGATCGGTCACGATCATCGGCAGCACCATCGACGGCAACACCAGCGTGTTCGTTGGCGGCGGAGCGGCGGACTTCGAGGGGACGTTCAACGTCAACGGAGCCACCTTCAGCGGCAACGGAAACGCCGGAGTGGAGGCGGGCGGCGGCCTTTACATCTTCGGCGACGCGGCTTCGATCACTTCCAGCACATTTTCCTCAAATGAAGCTCAATACGGAGGAGCGATTTATGACGACAGCGGCGCTTCGCTCGTCATCTCCGCCAGCACGCTACAGAACAACACGGCGGCTCTGTACGGCGGCGGCGCGTACATCGACGGGACAGCGTTCTTCTCCGACAGCACCCTGGCGGGCAATCAGGCCGAAGACGGCGGCGGGCTGATTTCCTTCGGCACGGTCACGTGCACGAACACGACCATCGCGGGCAACATCGCCAGTTCCAGCGGCGGAGGGCTGTATGTCGTTCAGGATGACACCACGCTTTACAACACCATCGTCGCCAACAACACGCTGAGCAATCTACACACCGCCAGCGATATCACCGGAACGCTCGACCGGGCCCTGGCCAGCGGGCAGACCCGAAGCTCCAACAATCTCATCGGCACCGGCGGCTCGGGGGGGCTGAGCAACGGTGTGCGCGGCAACCTCGTCGGCGCCAGTCCGGATCTCGGAACCCTGCAAAACAACGGCGGCCCGACCAACACGATGGCGCTGCAAGCCGCCAGCCCGGCGATCAATGCCGGCAACAATTCGCTTGCCGTTAATTCCAGCGGAGGGGCGCTGACCACGGACCAGCGCGGCGCCGGGTTTGCCCGAATCGTCGGAGGGACCGTCGACATCGGGGCATACGAGGTGCAGATCTCGTCTCCAGCCAATGTGCCGGCGGTCCTTTCGCCCTCGCCGCTCGTGCCATCCGCCAGCCTGGCGCAGCCTCAGCTTCTGGAAAACGCGGCGACGTCCACGCCTGATTTCATCGACATGGGATTGGTTTCCTCGCCGGACGCCGCGCCGGCGGCCGGCGCGCCGTATGATCCAGCTCAAATCCGCAGTGCGTACGGGGTGGATGGAATCAGCTTCAACGGCGTGACGGGGGACGGCACGGGCCAGACCATTGCCATCATCGACGCCTTCAACGATCCGGACATCATTTCCGACGCCAACGCGTTCAGCAGCGAATTTGATCTTCCGCAATTCAACGTCAGCGGCGGGCCGACGCTCCGAGTGCTCAATCAGACCGGCGGGACCACGTTGCCGGCCAATTCAACGCCGGGTAATTGGGATGTCGAGGAATCGCTCGACGTGGAATGGGCGCATGCGATTGCTCCGGAGGCCAACATCATTCTGTTCGAGGCCAACAGCAGCGCGACTTCCGATTTATTTGCAGCGGTGACGACCGCAGCGGACTATGCGGGCGTGAGCGTGGTTTCGATGAGCTTCAGCACGCCGCAACTGATCGACTTTTACAGCGACGTTTCGGAAACGAGCGAGGACTCGACGTTCACCACGCCGGGTGGGCATCAGGGAGTCACTTTCCTGGCGAGCACCGGCGACGACGGCGCAATGAATGTGGGATACGCGGCACTCTCGCCGAACGTCGTGGCGGTCGGCGGAACGACGTTGAACATCGGCACTGACAACAGTTATCTCGGCGAAAGCGCCTGGGACGGCAGCGGAGGCGGAGTGAGCCTTCAGGAACTTCAACCGAGTTATCAAAGCTCGAGCGTCAACTCCACCGGCCTGCGAACCGCACCCGATGTTTCCATGGATGCCGATCCGGAAACAGGCGTGTATGTGCTGGATTCCTTCGACGGCGGTTACATTCAGGTCGGAGGAACGAGTCTCTCCGCGCCGATGTGGGGAGCCCTGATTGCCATTGTAAACCAGGGTCGAGCGCTGCGCGGACAGGGCACGCTCATCGGTAATAGCCAGACATTACCGATGCTGTACAGCCTGCCCAGTTCCGATTTCCATGACATCCTCACGGGAAATAACGGCTATCCGGCGACGGTGGGTTACGATCTGGCCACCGGCCTTGGATCGCCGATTGCAAATCTGCTGGTTCCCGCGCTGGCGGGATACGCATCAATTGATGTCTGGACCGGTGCTGTTTCCAATGATTGGTATACCGCGGGCAATTGGAATACGGACACCGTTCCGGTCAGCACGAGCAACGTCATCATCAATTTCGGCTCTCCCACCGCGGACACGGGCTTTAGCATTTCATCGCTGACGATCAACGGCGGGACGCTGCATCTGGGCATCGACGGCGGCGGGTCCAACGTCACATCTCTGTCCCTCACGGGCACGGGTACGCTGGACATCGGCAATAACCAACTCTTCATCAATTACCAAGGCAACAGCGATCCCATTGCGACGATCGCCGCCGAGCTGGCAGACGGCAACAACGCGGGAGCGTGGAACGGGATCGGCATTGACACGTCCGACTTCAATTCCAACTATAGCCTGGGCTATGCCGATTCGGCCGATCCGTTCAACCCTGCCGGACTGTCGGCGGACCAGATCGAAATCAAATACACCCTCTACGGCGACGCAAACCTCGATGGAACGGTCAACAGCACGGACTTTGGATCGTTGTCGGCAAATTTCGGCAAGTCCGCAAAGGTCTGGGACCAGGGCGATTTCAACTATGACGGCGTCGTCAACAGCGTCGATTTCGGATTGCTCGCGAGCAACTTCGGCAAGTCCGCGAGCGCGGCGGACGTGGACCTGACCGTGGCGAATCTTGCAACGGTTGTCGTGCCGGCGCCGACGGACGATTCGGTCCTGATCCTGGATCAGCCCGCCCCCACGGCGTCGCTGACCGCCAGGCCGCTGGGTGTGACCACCGCGGCCGGCCAACCGTCAATTCCATTACATCATGGAAAGAGCCGGCAAAATTCGTCGCCGGCGCAGAAGAAAACCAACCACCGCTAACGCGCACACCCCGCCGGACACGGGTTCCGGCACGTCGGCCATGAGGCCATTGGCCGCCGCGAAAGCGTCGAGCGCCGCCCAGTCGGCGGTACTCGCCACGTCGGCATTGCCGCCGGCGGATTTGCCGAAATTGCCCGCGAGCAATCCGAAATCAATGCTGTTGACCGTTCCGTCGTAATCGAAGTCGCCCTGGTCCCAGACCTTTGCGGACTTGCCGAAGTTCGCGGCGAGGCTGCCGAAGTCCACGCTGTTGACCGTTCCATCGAGGTTTGCGTCGCCGTAGAGGGTGTATTTGACTTCGATCTGGCGAGAGGAGATTCCGCTGATGCCGCCGTCGGTGCCGTCGGCATAGCCGAGGCCGAAATTGGCGTTCGCGACCGTGGTGTCGATTCCCGGTCCGTTCCACGATCCGCTGTTGTATCCGGTGGTTAGATATCCGCGAATGGTCGAGACCGGGCTTGAGCCAGTGTAATCGAGAATGAGATGGTTGTTTGTCAGGTCAAGCGTGCCGCCGGTGTTGATGGTCAGCGAGGAAAGCGTTTCGCCGCCGGTGTTCTGCCCAAACAACACTACGCCGCTGGAAGCGATCGTGAGTTTATTGCCGCTCGGAAGCGCGCCGGAAGCGGCCACGACGAGATTTCCGCCGGAGACGGTCGTGGCGCCGGCATAATTGTTGACGGCATCCAGGGCCAGGACGCCGCTGCCGCTGACGGTGATTCCGCCGCTGCCGCCGATGGAGCCGGAGATTTGCAGCACGTCGCCGGAATTGGCGACGGTGATGGCGGTGTTGGTGCTCAACGTAACCGGGGCGGAGATATAATGGGTTCCGCCGTTGTCGTTGATGGCGGCTGTTGCGCCGCCGCCGTTCATCACCAGGCTGCCGCCGCTGCCGGCGGCGAGCGTGTAGGATTTGGAATTGTCGAAGTTCAGCGTGCTCACCGTCCAGGTTTGGCCAAGGGTGACCGTTGAGGACGAAGTGATAGCGCCGGTGAAATTTGCGGTGTCGCCGCCGTTGGGGATATTCCCGCCGCTCCAGTTGCCTGATGACGCCCAACTCCCGCCGCCGGCCCCGATCCATACGCCGTTTTCCGTGAGAATCGAACTGATGAAATTGGCGGAATCACTGACCGAGACGCTGGTGTATCCGTTGCCTTGCCCATAGCTGGCGGTGAAGGCCGCGTTGTTGCCCGTGATGCCGAAGTCAGTCACGCCGGCAAGGTAAGTGGTTCCGCCGACCGTAAGGAACAAACCGCCGCCGCTATCGCCCGGGGCCGAAGCGCCCTCCATCGCAAGCGGGGTGGTTGCGCCCATCAAGCTGACGGATGGATCGCCAGGCTTGTCGAAGTCCGTGAACATCAGGTTGGAACTGAAGGTTGAAAGTGAAAGTTGCGCGCCGGTGCCGGTGGTGGTTGTCTGTCCGCCGAAGGCGTCGATCACGTTTTGAATGCCCAGGCGCGTGCCATAGGCGCCGGTAGCTCCAGTGGAGCCGGTTCCGGTGTATCCATAGCCCACGATCGTCGCCGTCTGGTTCAGTTGGCTGCCCAGGGAACTCGTGTAAAGCGGCGCGGCCGCGACGTTGGTGATCGGCGTGCTCAGCTCGATCAGCGCAAGATCGTTGCCGTCCGGCGAATTGTAATCCCAGCCTGATTCCACGAAGACGGCGCTGGCGGTAGTAGCGCCGGACAGCGATGCGGTTGCGCCTTGGCCGAAGTAGATATCCGACAGGGTGTAAATGGGAAAGTTGGTCACGTCATTCTCCGTGACGGCATGCGCAGCGGTCAAAACCCAGCCCGGCGCGATCAGCGTGCCGGATCCCGCCGACCCGTTGCTGGATACGTAAACGAACCCGGATGAAGCGTACTGCGATTCGGCGCCGAGGCTCGCGTATTGGGATTGGGATACATCGTCGCGGATCGTGGCTGCCCAGGATGGCCGGCCGCCAAAACCCACGGCGCAGGTGGCCGCCAACAATGCCTGCATCCGGCGGCTGGTACAAATGGCCATCGAAATCCTCCTCGTCTCCGAGTTTACAACCATATCCGCGATCCGGCGGCGGGCCAATCAAATTCCGCGGCTTCAACGGCGGCGGCTGAAGATCACGGTCCCAATAACTCTTTAGGTATTGATATCTGTGAGGTTTATGCGAGGTGGTCGGCCAACGGCCTAAAAAAACGCCCGAGCCTACCGCCAGCGAAACACGCCCAGGATGTTCGAGAAATCATCCGTCCAAACCCGGCTTGCCGAAGTTGGCGGAAGCGGCTTCCATCGCGGATCGTTCCGCTGCGCCGTCAGCGCTGGGCTCGATCTGGCCACGATCACCCACTGCGATGGGGACTTGCCTTCGGCCGCATCCCGCGGGCTGACGTTCAAATCATCCTGGTACATCCCCACGCACCCGGCATCGGCAACCAGCGCGGAACAGACCGGCAGAAGATTTAGATACATATTCGAAATGTGAATTGCCAGAACGCCGCCGTCGGCCAGCTTGTCCTTGTAAATGCTCATCGCCTCGCGCGTGAGCAAATGGACGGGAATTGCGTCGCCGCAGAACGCATCGAGCACGAGGATGTCGCACGATCGGCTGGGGGCATCCCGCAACGTGAGGCGGGCGTCTCCCATGACGACCCGAATTTTCGCGCCGCGATCTTTGGCGGAACTGAGAAACGAAAAATATCCCGAGTCCTCGGCCATCCATCGAACCGCCGGATCGATTTCGTAATAGGTGAGCTGCGTGCCTTTACCCGCATAAGCGGCCAGACTGCCTACGCCCAGGCCGACGATCCCAATCCGCTGGGCTCTTCCCGCAGCCAATCGCTGCAAGAAGAGCTGCCCGACCGGGCCGGTGCGATGATAGTACGTCAGCGCGATCGTGGGTTGGCAGGGCATTCCGGCGATGTCCACAAATTGTCGGCCGTGAACCGTGGTGCCGTGATAGAGATCATTGAACGGCCCATCGGGATTGCGGACAACGCGGTGAATTCCGAAAAAGCTGCGCCGAATGGCGAGCACTTCGCCCTTGGCTGGCCCGCCGCCGACGACCAGGAACAGTGCCGCCAGCGCACCGAGAAACCGAGGCCGGCGCCGAATCGCGGTCCCCGCCGCCATGACGGCGACTCCCAATCCGATCATCCGCAGTGAAATTGAATCGTGTCCGACGATCGCCGTCATCGCGCGCGGCATTCCCCAGGCCAGGGCGCCGACCAATATGGGCCAGATTACGTCGAGCATTCGAGGGGTCCATCCGATGCGCGGGCGCAGTGATCGGATTCGCGGGCACAGAGCGCACGCCGCGATGAGTGCGATCGGATATTCCGCGGCGCTGCTGAAAATCATCGGCGCCAGCAGGGCGTTGAACAATCCACCGAGCACGCCGCCGAGCGACATGGTGAGATAAAAATCCGTGAGCCGGCCGACCGACGGGCGATCGGCGGCCAGTTCGCCGTGACAGACCATTGACGATACGAACAGCGCCGCCAAGTGCAGGGTCAGCACCATCCAGACCGGCTGTCCCACCCGGCCGAGCATGAACAGCGCGACCCAAAGCACGACCACCGGCTGCAATCGCACCATCAATCGGTGCGAAACGATCGGCCGGGAGGCGAACACGAATATGAAGCTCAGGAGATACAGCGCCAGCGGAACGATCCAAAGCAGCGGCACGGCGGCGATGTCGGTGGTGATGAACGTCGTCGCGCCCAAGAGCAGGCTCGACGGAATCATCGCCAGCAGTATCCATTTCACACGACGTTGCGCGGTGATCCGTTCACTAACAGCCTCGCGGCTGACTTGCGGCTGCGGCCCGACCATCAGGGCGCAGCATCCCACGAGCGCGATCAGCCCGAGATAACCGGCCGACCAGAATCGGCTCTGATCCGCAAGGTGCATCAGCGGCTCGAGAAGCGTCGGATAGGCCAGGAGAGCAACCATGCTCCCCAGATTGCTGGCGGCATAGAGAAAATACGGGTCGCCGCTGGCGCGGTGTCCCGTGGAGGAAAACCATCGCTGCAAAACCGGCGCGGTGCTTGCCGCCGCGAAGAACGGCAACCCCACACCAATCGGCAAGATGGCCAACAGCCAGAAAATCGGATTCTGCCCGGCCGGCGGTTGCCATCCGCGCGGAATCGCAATCGGCAGCGCGATCGCCACGGCGATCAGCATGAACAATTGCAGAGCCGCCTGCCGCCGAATGCCGAGCCATCGAATCGACCAATGGCCATACGCATACGCCCCGAGCAAAAGGGCCTGGAAGCTGACCATGCACGTGTTCCACACGGCCGGCGTTCCGCCCAGCAGGGGCAACACCATTTTGGCGAACATCGGCTCGGCGAGGAAAAGGAGTCCCGAGCTGCAAAACAGGGTGAGGCAGAAGAGCGGGATGATCAGCGGCTGCGCGAGTGCGCGCGGAAAAACACGCGCCCCCGGCGCATCTAAAAACGATGCGTCTGCCGACCGATCGGTCACATCGGATATATCGACCGAATCTGGACGTGAAATTGGCAGCCTGGCGAGTTAGGTCGGCAGGCCACTTTCAACCGTAAAACCCTCAATCTTCACGATCAGGGCCTATGCCAGGGTGCCAAGCTCCATCTCGTGCAATCCCTTGCCGCTGGGGACCATCGGATAGACGTGCTCGTTTTTCTCGACGCGGAAATCCACAACGATGGGGCCTTTGCAATCAAGCATTTCCTTGACGGTCTTTGGCACATCGCTCTTGTTTTCGCAGCGGATTCCGCGAAGGCCGAACGCTTCGGCCAACTTCGCAAAACTGGGGTTCTTCATTGCGGCGCAGCTGTAACGTCGCTGATAGAACAGGTCCTGCCACTGCTTGATCATGCCCTGGAAGTCGTTGTTGAGGATCGCGACCTTCACGGGAATGTTGTACTCGGCGACGGTGGCCAACTCGGACATGGTCATTAAAAAGCTGGCGTCGCCGTCAATGTCGATGACGACTTTGCCGGGGCTGCCGAGTTGTGCGCCCATGGCGCTGGGCAGGCCGTAGCCCATCGTGCCGAGGCCGCCGCTGGTGATCATCTGACGGGGATATCGCCAGCGATAAAACTGCGCCGCCCACATCTGGTGCTGGCCCACGCCGGTGGTGATGATCGCGTCGCCGTTGGTCTGGCGGTTGATCTCCTCGATGACGTACTGAGGCTTGGAGGTCGGGCTGTCGTCCAGATATTTGAAGGGATAGCGCTTTTTCCACGCGTTGATCTGGGCCCACCATGGCGTGCGATCGCGATGCTCGATCAGAGGCAGCATCGCGTCCAGCGACGCCTTGGCGTCGCCGACCACCGGCACATCCACGTCCACGGTCTTGCTGATGCTGCTGGGGTCGATGTCGATGTGAATGATCTTGGCATTGGGGGCGAATTTGGCCAGGTTTCCCGTCACCCGGTCGTCGAATCGCGCGCCGATGCTGATCAGGCAATCGCATTCCTGCACGGCATAGTTGGCCGTGGCCGAGCCGTGCATGCCAAGCATCAAAAGAGCGCGGGGATCCAGTTCGTCGAATGCGCCGAGACCCAAAAGGGTTGTGGTGCAGGGGATGTTTCCCTTTTCCGCGATCTTCCGCAGGGGGGCGGATGCACCGCTGATGATCGCGCCGCCGCCGACGTATAGGATCGGTTTTTCGCTGCGGTTAATCAGCTCGGCCGCTTCCTGAACCTGGCGGGCATGAGCGGCCATGTACGCGGTCTTGCGTTTGAGAATGTGCGGCCTCGGCGTGTCGTCCACCTCGCGCGTGCATGGATTGGTGGTGACATCCTTGGGCAAGTCGATCAGCACCGGACCGGGCCGGCCGCTGGTGGCGACCAGAAACGCTTCGTTGATGATGCGCGGAAGCTCATGCACATCCTTGACGAGATAATTCCATTTCGTGCATGGCCGGGAAATGCCGGTCACGTCGGCTTCCTGGAACGCGTCGTTGCCGATCACTTTGGTAGCGACCTGGCCGCTGAAGACGATGATCGGAACGGAATCCAACTGGGCCGTGGCCAGGGGGGTGATGGTATTGGTCGCGCCTGGGCCGCTGGTGACGACGCAGATGCCGGGTTTGCCGGTCGCGCGGGCGTATCCATCGGCGCAGTGCCCGCTGCCCTGCTCGTGGCGGTTCAGAATGAATTTCGCGGGGGTCTTATAAAGCTGATCGAAGACCGGCAGGATCGCCCCGCCGGGATATCCGAACATGACTTCCACCTTATGCTGCTGCACGAGCATTTCGTGGAAAATCTGGGCTCCCGATTTGCCCTGGTATTTGGGTTTGGAATCAGTCGTCGTCGAAGCCGTCTTGGTTTCAGTTTGAAGCGTTGCCATGTGTGGTTCTCTCAATATTAGGTAATCGTCGAGCTGGAAATTAAGACTGAGGTGGGCCGGCTGCGGCAGGCAGTGCCCTGGCCGCGATACCAGCCTATCGTACGACTACCGTAAGCCGCCGGAAAATGGGAACGGTCGTAGCCATTGCAGAGGAGAATTGTACGATTTTTAATGGATATCGTCAATCCTTCCGGCGTGTGCCGAGCCACCGGCAATCCGTTCTGGACGGCCCAATGTCACGGAATGTCCCAAAATATACCGCGTTTGCGCGGTTGAAAGCGATACCTTTGTCGGAATCAGGCAGCGCGTCGGGTCGAACAAAGGGAAAAAACCGCCGGCCTCTGTATAAGGAGCGAGGAGGTGAAAGTTTAGGACGTGTTTTTTGAATTAATTCGCGTTTTTCTTTGCCCTTCGGCTTCGCTCGGGGCTGGGTTTTGCATGTTAACGCGATTCGACATACAACGCGGCCCACAAGTGGGCCGGCTAAAATGGCGAGAACGCGCCACGATCGTGCGGTCCTTTGTTCCTTTTTACAATCGCGATTGCTTGAGAATCAGGGTTCTGGCCTGATCGGCGGGAAGATTCAGGGCACCGCGGGCTTCGGCGGCGGCGTCGCGGACGCCGGAGTCGGTGTTCGTGGAAACAACCTTCTCCAATGCCGCGATTTCGTTGCCACCCAGGCGATTGCCGATGTACTTGGCGCTCTCGGCCAGACTTTGATACAGGCTGACACGCACCTCGGTGGGCGTGGATTCGTTATTGGCTTTCATCGCCAGGCCGTTTTGGGCGCTCTTGGATCGGAGGGTGCCGAGGACGTTTCCGGCAGCCTTGGCGATCTCGGGGCGGGAATCGTTCAGGGCGGTAAGAAGCCCGGCCTCGGCGACGGAGACGTCCAGGGCGTGGCCGCGGGTAATGGCGAGTTTTTCCAGAAGCCGGGCGGCCTGCAAAGAGTATTGCGCGGCATCCGCCTCGGACATCACCGCGGTGCCGGAATGCTGGCGCGCGGAATCGATGTCGATCTTGATTTCATCCTTGAGACTGGCCTTGGCGGGCATGACGGCGGCGTTCATCAAAAGGTCGGTGGCGCTGGCGACGGCATAGGGACTGTCAACGATGTGCGTCAGCACGAGCATGGATGCGCCCTGAAGACGAGCGATATTCTGCTCGAGGTCGATCATTTTCCGCACGTCGCTGTCTTCGGAGATGATGATCAGTTCGACCGTCGGAAGAGATATTGCGGCGTCGGCGGCGTCGGTGGGGCTGCTGGCCGCGACGACGGGATAGCCGAGGCTTTGGACGGCGTCGCGCAGGTCGGCGGCGGTGATCGTATCGGCGGAGCCGGTGGCCGGAGCGACGACGACAATTCCGGGCTTGTTGGTTTGGTTGACGGCTTCAACGAGCAGCGGGACGACGCGATCGGAACCGGCGAACGGCTTGCTGGGGAGGGATTGAGCCAGCGCGAAAGCCGCGGCGTAGCGGACCTGCCGATTGGGGAAATAGAGCGCCTGCATCAGGGGCGTGACGGCATTGCCGCCGAGATTCGCCTGGCCGGTGATGTTGCGCAGGGACTCGCAAAGCTTGAGTGCGACGGCGGCGTTGCGATCGCGGGTGGCGCGGGCGAGGGCCGCGTTGAGGAAATCGGCGCCGGCGGAGACGTTGTAATAGTTGGCGTCGGGATCGCCTTTGTGGGTGAGATCGACGGCGCCGGCCGGCAGATCGGCCTCGCGCTTGGTATTGGCGTCCAGCCAGAGGCTCACGGCCAGGCCGTTGGAAGCGTCCAGCTTCATGGCGTATTCGGCGGCGCGCATGGCGAGCAGATCATTGAAAATCGGCGTGGGAACCAACTTGCGCGTCAGCCCCAGATCGCTGGTCCAATACCAGATGTCGGAAGTCTTGTCTCCGGCTGGCTCGATATCGGATTTCCCATAGTAAAATTTTTCAGCCAGGGCATAAAACAGCGGGGACGGCTGAAGCGACGCGTCTCGGGCGACGCCGATCTGGATCAGGGCTTTGCGGGAGGCAATGTGGATGGCGTCCGGAACATCCGGGTCTTCAGCGAGGCGGGCCAGATAGGGAATCGACGCCTCGTAACCGATGTCGCCCAGTGCGGAGATGACATCGACGAGGGTGTTGTAATCCTTCATTTCGGTGGCGGCGAGGAGCGGGTTGAGCGCTTTGCGGCCCAGATCGCGAAGGGCCCGGCGGCAGGTGGCGTAAAGATCAACCTGTGCCGGATCACGGAGGATGTCAACGATGATCTTGACGGCAACTTCACCGCTCTCGGCCAGGCGCGGCATGTTGTCGTCATAGGCGCGAGAACTGGTTGCCATCTCGGCGATCGTCTTACGAATGTAATTCGGGTCGTTGCGGCGAGTGGCGTAGCCCTCGTTGATGATGTCATTGAGCTTGGAGGCGATCCCCCGCATCGCCTGTACGGAGGCGCGGTCGGTGGCATCGCTCAGGGGCAGGGAGCGCCAACGGAGCATCCATACATCAATGGCATCGTTGTGGCGAGCCACGACGTTTTCAAAAGCCACGAGGATGGCGTTTGAATCCGCGCCGGAGGCGAGGATCTTGCGGCCGGCATCGACGGCGAGGTCGTAGCGGGCGATTTTGCCGTAATGCCAGAACGTGTCCACCAGATCGGCGAGGTTTGTTGGTTGGGCCTCGGCGGTTTCGGAGGGTTCGGTGGTGGCGCTGGCATCCGTGGCGGCGGCCGCGTTATTGGGCGCCGCCGACGTTGCAGCCGGAGCGGGCGTGGCGTTGTCGGGCGTCGCCGGAGCCGCGGCGTTGTCGGACGCGGCCGGAGTGGGAGTGGCGTCATCCGCGAGGGCTGACATCCACGACATTGGCGTTGTCAGGACACAGGCCAACGCGAAACAAGAGACGATACGGGGTAACCGCATCATGATTCTGGCCTCCGAAAACATGGGATTCGAGGATACAAGACGGCTGGAAATCAGAGACATCGACGAAGGCGGAATGTTAAGTGCGGACATCGGGAGTGTCAAGGTTTACTTGGCGGTTAAGACAGGGAATCCGCCCGCAGGCGGCTGGGCTGGAAAGTAACTATAATTGCCGCATGTCTGCGACGCAGGGCGGCAATATTGTGGGCGATTGGGCGATCGCGGCTGCGGTTAAGCAAAAGGCCCGCCAATTGGGGTTCGATCTGGTGGGAATTACGACGGCTCGATCGTCGGATTACCGGAACTATTTTCGAAAATGGCTGGATGAGGGACAAGCCGGCTCAATGGGATATCTGGCCGGGCGGTTTGAGGAGCGAACCGATCCGACCGTCTATTTGCCGGGGGCGGCAAGCGTCGTCTGCGTGGGGATGAATTATTACGTGCCGCTGGAAAAGGCCGAGCCAAATCAGGGGCGCGTGGCGAGGTACGCGCTGGGGGAGGATTATCACGAGATATTGAAGAGCAGGCTGCACGACCTGGCGGATTGGCTGCGGGCCATCGAGCCGAACGTGCAGACGCGCTGCGGCGTTGATACGGCGCCGGTGATGGAAAAAGAACTGGCGGCCCGGGCGGGAATCGGATGGGTGGGGAAAAATACCTGCGTCATCAACGAGCGGATCGGATCGTGGATTTTCCTGGGAGAGGTGTTGACGACCCTGGCGTTGCCGGCGGACGAGGCGGCCGTGGATCGGTGCGGGTCGTGCCGGCGGTGCATCGACGCGTGTCCGACGCAGGCGATCACCGAGCCGTATCGGCTCGATGCGCGAAAGTGCATTTCATATCTGACCATCGAGCATCGGGGAGAAATCGAACCGGGGCTGGCTTCGAAGATGGGCCAGTGGATGTACGGTTGCGATGTTTGCCAGGACGTGTGTCCATGGAATCGGGACCCCCCTGCTGCTGCCGATCCGGCGCTGGCGCCGCGCTGGGCGAGCGGGACGGTGGATCCGAATCGGGTCCTGGAATGGACCGACGAGGATTATCGGCGGGAACTGCGCGGCAGCGCGATGAAGCGCGCGAAGCTGTCGATGCTGAAGCGAAATGCGGGAATCGTAAAAGAGACGAAGTGAAATTCCGTCACTTCGTCTCTTTTGGCCTCTCGCTTACGCCACATTGATCCGGCGCGGCTTACTTTCCTCGCGTTTATTCAGGGTCACCATCAGGATGCCATCGTTCAGTTTGGCCTGAACGGATTGGGAATCGACGGTGGGCGGCAAGGTGAAGCTGCGTTGAAACCGGTTGTAGCGCCTCTCGCGTAGAAGCCATTCACCTTTATCACCGGGCTTGGGCTCATTTTGTTCCTTGTGCTCGGCAGAAACGGTCAAGGTCTGATTTTCAATGTGGATATCGACCTCGTCCTTTTTGTAGCCGGGCAACTCCGCCTCGACGTAAATATGATCCGCATCTTCGCGGACGTCTACGCCGTAGGGCGCCAGGTAATTGCCGCCGTCGTAGCCGCGGCTGCCGAAGAACCGACCAAGCATGGAATCGAAGTCTCGCTGAGCCTGCTCAGCGGGATCGGGATTTCGTTGAACTCTGGTGGGCAATGACATAATAATGCCTCCTTGTTAAAAGCCACCGCGGTGGAACAAGACAAAACCCGTGCCAAAGGCTATGGATTGCGGGGCGGCCGCAGGCAGCCGAAAATCAGGGGCTTACGCATCGGCGACGGCTTAGCGCACCGATCAATTGACCGCAAAAACGGCAGGCTCTGATAAAATGGCAGGCGAAATTCCGTTGCTGGTCATCGTGGGACCGACCGCGTCGGGGAAATCGGCGCTGGCGATGGAACTGGCCCGGTCGTGCGGGGCGGAAATTCTTAGCGTCGATTCCATGCAGGTGTATCAGGGGATGGACATTGGCACGGCCAAGCCGACTCAACGGCAGAGGCGGGAAATTCCGCATCATTTGCTGGATCGCGTGCGGCCGGACGAGCAGTTCAGTGCGGCGAGATTCGTCGAAATGGCGGATCGGGTCATCGAGGAATCCAATGCGCGCGGGGCGAAGCTGATCGCGACGGGCGGGACGCCGATGTATTTCAAGGCGCTTTTTGAGGGCTTGTTCGAAGGGCCCTCGGCAGATGAGGCGTTGCGAAAGCGGCTGCGCGCGATGAGCGGGCCGGAGCTGCACGAGCGGCTGAAGCAGGTGGATGCCGCGGCGGCCGAGCGCATCCATGCGGCGGACAGCCGGCGGCTCGTGCGGGCGCTGGAAGTTTACGAACTCACCGGGCAACCGATCTCGACGCTTCAAAAACAGTGGGAGCGCCAGCAGCCGGCGCGGCATCGGGCGGTGTGGATCGGATTGCGGTGGGAGCGCGAGGCGCTGAATCGGCGGATCAACGCGCGGGTGAAGGAGATGATCGAGGCCGGCTGGGTGGAGGAGCTGCGCGGGTTGCTCGCGGAATTTCCCGTGTTATCAAAGACCGCGCGGGAGGCGACGGGATATGCGCAATTGGTCGATCACGTGATGGGGCGGATCGGCCTCGACGAAGCGGTGGAGCAGATCAAAATCGACACGCGGCAATTGGCGAGGCGGCAGATGAAGTGGTTCAGGAGATTTCGAAATGTGCAATGGCTGGAGGGTCAGAATGAAATCGCGCGAAATGCCGAGGACGCGCGGCGGATGTGGGGATTGGCGAGTTGAGGGACGAAATTGGGGTTTATTGCCGGACCATTCTTCGGTGCTGATTGAGACCGACGCCTCTTTGACCGATAGAGCCATGGGCGACGAAGGTCGCCGATCATTTTCAGGAGGCGGTCTTGGCAGGGATTCAGATCGGACAATTGCTGGTCGAACAAGGCGCTCTCACGCAGGCGCAGGTGGAGCACATTCTGAAGGTGCAGAAGATGTCGCACCGGCCGTTTGGAGATTTGGCCGAGCGTCTGTACGGCATCAACGCCCGGGCCGTGGAAGATGCGTGGGTGGAGCAGTACGTTCGGATGGCGGGCGTGGTCGATCTGGAGGATCAGCAGATCGAAACGGATTGTCTGCGAATGCTGAATCGCCGGCAGGCGTGGCAGTTTCATCTTCTGCCGTTGAACCGGGAAGATGATCTGCACATGGCGACCAGCGCCCAGGACCTGGTTCGGGCGGTGAATTTTTCCGGCAAGAAGCTGGATGAGCCGGTGCATTTCCTCATCGCCGAGCGGGCGCAGCTCCGGGAATTCCTGATGAAGCATTACCCGGTGCCGGAGTATATTGCGAAATACGCCTCGGGAATGCAGGAGTGAAAATCCGACGTTCGAAAGCCGAACGATCGGGCCCACCCATTTAGCCCCCGGACTTCGGCGAGCTCAGTCGAGCCGTGATTCACCGGGGGCACGATCCTTCACTTTTGCACCCCCTTTGGTGACAACTTCCGCGTTTTCAATAGCGCCAGGGCCTAAGGTGTCACTGTTACTGGTGAAAAAATATGGATCGCCTGTGCGCCCCGCTTTGTAGACAATCTGTGGCCTAGCGCTAAGATCGCCCAGAAGACGCAGCGCCATCCATTAGGTTTCCCCGGCAAAGCCGGGGGCTAATGGACGCAAATCAACGCCAGGTCGTTCCAAGATCGTGGGCGGGTATTCAGCTAGCGAAGCGGACGGCGAATGCGAATTTTCCGCAACCGCGCTCTTTTCCGGGCAGGTCCGGTGAAATTCGATTCGCCGCGATCGAAAATCACTTCCGTCTATTACTAAGGCCAGGAGGTGAAAGCTTTGGACGTGTTTTTGGAAAAAAATCCGGATGGCGACAATTATTTTTGGTTTGCGCCCCAAGATTCCAGACGGAAGGATTCGGGAGCCGCGCCACTTTTTGTTGCTTTTGACATCGCATCCCTACGGCCGCAGCCGAAGAGGCTGAAGGCCACATAGCTACGCCCTTTGATCTTGTCGTCATAATCTGATGGCGCGTCAGAATTTGTATCCTGCGATCAAGAGGCGCCCCGGAGATGCAAGTCCGCCGGAGCAGTTTCGCTTTCGTTCTAATTATGCAGAAAGCAGCTTCACTCGATCGAGCGATGCTCGAAGGAGTTTGTCACTGAATAACCGCTCTTTCCGTTCGCCCGCTCCGCCGGGCCAGCGCTTCAATCCCTCGCGGATGCTAGGCAACAGTGGTTGGAAGCGTTCTCTCATTATAAGCCAGTCAACGGTTGCAAGCGCTTCCATGCCAAGTGGTGATTGAAACCCATCGATCACTTCGTCTGTCTTATTGACAACCTCGATGTAGGGCGCTCCCTGCGAGGAGGCAAAGTAGTTCGCGAGTTGCGGTCGCCATTCCGGGTCGAAATAGATTGTGTCAAAGGGAGACGCATCCGCGATGCGTTTCTCGCAGTGGAGATAGCTCCCGTCCATTGCGTTCAGAAGGTGCGTCAATTGGTGAGCATAGGGCCCGTATTTATCCGCGGCGAAGGTCAATGCAAGGGGATCCCGCAACTTCGTTCCCGTAATGACGCGCGTCAAAACCCACGCTAATTTTTGAACTTCAAGAATTGAGCATTCGAGCCCCATTAGGCCATATCGACGAATCGTCTCTGCGATAATTGCTCGTGCAGGTGTCAGTTTCTCGACGCCGCGACCCTTGGCGACGTTCTGATACTTCGCGGTTGGCTCATACACAATGATTTCGACGTCGGGTAGGTCCACGAGCTCTGCTTCCACCTCCGGTCGAACCTTCGACCACTCAAGGCCGCCGTTTCCGCTGCCGAGCGGTGGAACCGCGACTGATCGGATGCGATTGTCTTTGAGGACTCGTCGAAGGTCTTGGAGCCCCTCGATAATCCATTCGAGCTTGGATGGTTGTCGCCAATGGTTCTTCGTCGGGAAATTGATGATCCACCGTGGGCCGGACAATTCCAACGACTCGGTGACAAACATCCGACCGATTACCACCTCGTGACGCTTACAGCCGGCCTCGTAGGCCTTGTAGTTGTCGGGGAACCGTTCCTTGAACATGAGCGCAATGCCTTTGCCCATAACGCCCACCGTGTTTACGGTATTCACAACGGCTTCGACCCTGGCGTCGAGAAGATTACCTTGAGTAAATCGTATCATGTCAGAAGTACCATCCTTGGACCGTATCGATCTTAATGGGCGAGCCACAAGCTCGCGACTTATCGGCAAGCTTCGCTTTCGCGTTCTCGTCGTAGCAGGCAATGCCCAGGAGAGCGTCAATCGGAAGGTGTTTATGAACAAGGCATTCGGCCTGGTATCGCCCTTGTTTGCCGGGGTCATTGGGGTCGGTCTTAAAATCGCGACTCCGAAGAAGCGGCCAATCAACCTCGCTGAGTTGCCTCACATCGGTGAAGTAGTCCGCTTCCATCATATATGCGTGTGCATTGGTGAATACGAACGAAATATTCTTTTCAAGGAGTCTGTAAACTGAAGACACCATGATTACGATCTCGCGGTTCGCCCGCTGGATCACATCACCACCGTGTCCCGTTTTGATTTTATACATCATGATAGACCACGGGGTGAAATAGAAGGGGACATAGTCGCTTAGGAGTCCACCCGGTCCGGCGGGAACGCGGCGACTGGCACGCTTATCGATGAGATCCAGCAGGCCAATCTGCACGAAGCTGGGGTCTTGATGCGGGCTACTCCTAGAGTGAAGTCCATTCCCGAGAATCCACGGCACATTGTCAATGTGCGTGATGCGGAAAATGCGGGCGTCCTCGGCATTCAGGCCTGCCATATCGTTCGTATTCCAGTGTGGTCTCATCATCCCGCGTTCGCAGTTCCTGTGCGCACAGCAAACTCCACTGATTGTTCCATTAACTCTGGCGATAGCGCCGCGTAGTGCCTTCGACAGATTTCTGGTGAGTTGCCCATCAATGTACTGATTTTGTACAGGGATTCTCCCTTCGTCGCCAGTTGGCTGCCGAATGTGTGGCGGAAAGCTAGGCACCCCAAGGTAAATGGGGCACGCTGAAAAGTTGACCTCCGCCTTTTTTACCTTCAGCGGGATTCCGGCATCTTTTGGCAATGCTGCGAACCGCACGGGCCGCGGCTCTGATTCAATTGCTCAGGTCGCTCGTGTTCGCGGTGGCCGTCTTATTCGACGGCGGCACCATCACTTCCGCGAATTGATCGCGATAGACTGTTTTCCAGCCGAGATCGGACAGGAGCTTGCCGAAGGGATTGTGGGTCGTGCGCAGGATCGCGGCGTCGGCGGGCGTGGCGGACAGGAATGATCGCTTCTGAGCGGGCGAACCCAGGGAAATCGTGTTCCAGAAATCCGAAGTGAATAGCTGCGTGCGGCCGTCCATCAGGGTTTTATATTGCGGGCCTAGGCGCCATTCGAGGTAGCCGCCCCAGGTGAATTCGCAGATGAGATGATGGGTTTGGGCGGTAATGTGCTGGTCGACGAAATCGGCGGCGGCGCAGGGGTAGCACGGAGCATTGGGGCCGTTGCGGTTGAGCCAGGATGACAGCGGTTGGGAAGAGCGGGGAAATGCGCGGGCGACGGGCCACGCGGAGAGGATCAGCGCAACGGCAAGCATCGCGACAATCGGGCGGCGGGTGAGGAGGCGATCGGAAAGTTTTGGCAATACCGCTGCGAAGACGGGGGCGGCAATGATGGCGAAGAGTGGGGACAATCGGCCGAGGCGGAAAAGCAGTGCCGTGCTGCCGATGAGCCAGATCACTTCGCCAAGGGGAACGCGCCGGGTGCGGATGAATTGCCAAACGGCGCAAATCACGAGAATGAGGACCAGAGCTGCGGAGATGTGGCCCATCGTGCCCTGATAAAACGGACGGAATTCGGCGATGGTTTCGGAGCGGACCATCACATCATGCTGTGAATAATTCAGAACGCTGCGGATCATGCCGGGCAGCATTGGCGTCAGGCAGCAGGCGAAGGCGGACGCCAGAAAAAGAAGCGAGCCGCGCCGAAGGCGGGGAAGCGCGGCGGGCGAGGGCTGCAAGGCGTCGCCGATCAATAGTGCGGCGGTCCATAGCGGAACGAACAGCGCGAAGAAATGAATGTTGACGAGAACTGCGGTGATCGGGGGAACGAGCCAGACCGCTTTGGATCTTTGATTTTTTCGGCGATCGCGCAGCAGGAGCCACGCGACCAGGGCAAGCCCGACGAGCGCGGCGGTGACGGGGCGAAAGCTGAGATAGGCGAGGGAGAGAACGCCGCCCATGGCGGCGGCCAGTGCGGAGGCGAGATAGCGGCTGTGGCCGTGTACGGATCGGGTGAATTCGAGGGCACCGAGGCCCAGAAGGATGATGAAGGCGGATTCCAGGATTGCCGCGGCGGCGACCGCGGCACGGAATCCGCCGATGTCCCATAACCGTTTCATCGCCAACTCCGCGAGCCAGGAGTATGGGGTCCAAGGCTCTCGAATGGAGGCGAAGGAAAGATCGTCCACGATCGGGTGGGGCCAGGGGAAAGCCCCGGCCTGGCGGGCGATTTCATCGCCGACGCGCAGGTGCCAGAAGCAATCGGGGTCGAGGGTGTCGCCCAGAATGACCTTCCCGGCCGCCACAACGGCCAGGAGCGCCAGGAGGAGGGAAAAGCCCAGGCGCGGAGTGGGCGACGGGGTTAGCGTGGAGGACATTCTTCTTAATGTCGGCAATTTAGCGGAAATGCCGGAGTGGCCGGGGGGAAATGGAAAAGCGGGGGATGGACGAAATGGCCCCCGGTGAATCACCGGGGGCTAAATGGGGGTGGGGATGGGGCTTGGGGTTCGAGGTGGGAATTGCGCGAATTGCTTTGCGGTTGGGGCATCATTACACTTCCGCGTCCGATGAAAGCCGAACGCCGGCATGAGCTGAAAATCAATTCGTTGAGCTGGACCCTGCAGCAATTGCCGGAGACGGCCAAGAAGTACCAGTCCCAAATCGCGCTGGTGTTGGTGCTGGCGGCGGTGGCGGTGTTGCTGGTGCGCTATCGATCCAACTCGGCGCAGCAGCGCGTGGCGGAGGCGCGGCAGAGCCTTGGGATCGCGGGGGAAGATTTGCGGCAATTGGAATCGATTGCTCCATATCCGGGCGCTGATTTGCAAATGGTCATGCGGAAACGCGAGGATATCTATTCCGACGGGCTGCAACAGGCGGATCAGGTTTTGCAGAAGGCGGCGGAATCACAGGCGGCGCTGAAGGCGCAGGCGCTGATTCTGAAAGGGGATTTCAATTTCGACATGGCGAATTTTCCAGACCTTCCGGGAGCGGCAACGCAGCCGTCGCTTCAGCCGGCGGAGAGCGCCGAGAGCTTGCTGAGCAATGCAGCCGACGCATACACGCAGGTTTTGCAGAATTACGCCAGCGACAAATCCGCGGTGACGGCGGCGCATTTCGGATTGGCGGCGGTGGCGGAAAATCGGGGGGCGTGGAACGATGCCAAGACCCAGTACCAGGCGATTGTGGATGGCGACGCCGAGGCGCCGTACAAGGTGCTGGCGAGCATGCGATTGGCGATCCTGCCGCAGCTCGAGGAGCCGGTTGCGATGGATGTGAGCGCGGCGACGCAGCCGAGCAGTCGGCCGGCGAAATGAAGGCGATTCGCACTCCGGATAGCGCGCGTAATGGGCAACGCGCGTCGCGGGGGAGGCGGCTAAAAGGTAAGTTAGGGGCTGTGGCGGAAGATCCCAACATCACATCTGAGGAAGATTCGGCTGAAGAGGCGGATGTCGTTCATCTGAATTTCCGGGCGACCAAGACGCAGGTTCGGCGGATCGACCAATTTCTGGTCGATCGGATTCCATGGCTGTCGCGAAGCGGCGTGCAGCGGCTGATCGAGGACGAACTCGTCAAGGTCAACAACAAGCCGACCAAGTCGAGCTATAAGATCAAGGCCGGTGACATGGTGGAAATGGTGGCGCCGCCGGAGCCGGTAACCGATCTGGTTCCGGAGCCGATCCCGCTGGATATCCTGTATGAGGACGAACATTTTCTGGCTTTGAACAAGCAATCGGGATTGATCGTGCATCCGGCCCGGGGGAAGTGGTCGGGGACGCTGGTCAATGGGCTGGTGTATTACGGAAAGAAATGGAGCACGGTCAACGGGGATTGGCGGCCGGGGATTCTGCACCGGCTGGATCGGAACACGACGGGCATCATGCTCGTGGCCAAGAGCGATGAAGCGCACTGGCGATTGGCGCGGCAATTCGAGAACCGGACCATCCAAAAGACATACATGGCCGTCGTGCATGGTGTGCCGGAGTTATTGGCAGACGTGATTGACAAGCCGATCGGCAAGGACCGATATGTGCGCGAGCGGCAGGCGGTGCGGAAAATCACCGGGGGGGGAAAGCCGGCCGTGACGATGTATCAGGTGGAGCGGATATTTGAATCGGCGTCGGGCCAAAAATTTTCGCTGGTGCGGCTGATGCCGAAAACGGGAAGAACGCATCAGTTGCGGGTACACATGTCCGCGATCGGGTTTCCGATCGTGGGAGACACGATGTATGGCGGGCGGGTTTATGAATCGGACGGTTTTCGTTTTGAACGGCAGGCGCTGCACGCGTACGAGATCACGTTTGTGCATCCGGGAACGCTGAATTCGATGACCCTGCGGGCGCCCGTGGCCGAGGATTTGCAAAGGCTGCTGGCGTGCCTGGAAACGGCCCAAAAGACAAAAGCGGATAAATAGGGATTTTGGCAGACGATTTGCGGTGGAATCGGCTGTATAATAAAGTGTAGTTTCGTTCGTTTTTTGCATTGAGAGGACTGGCCTGCCATGCACGTAGCGCTTGCGAATATCCTGGGGCCGTATATGGACAATTGGCTGCTGATAGCGGTGGTGGCGCTGTTGCTGTTTGGGCGGCGGCTGCCGGAGATGGGGCGCAGCCTGGGCAAGGGAATTATCGAATTTAAGAAGGGGCTGCAGGGGATCGAAGAGGACATTGATCAGGCCGGCACGGCGAATCAGACCCGCACCGATCGGGCGGCGTTGCCGCCGGCGTCGGCGGGATACAAATTCGATCCGTACACCGGCAAACCGCTGGAGCCGGCCCAGCCGCAGATGCGGTTTGATCCGTACACGGGCAAGCCGATCGGCGAGCAGCAGACTTCTTCAACCAATACGTAAAAGCAATGCTCACGCAGAGACGCAGAGACGCAGAGGAGAAACATGGGTCTTTGTGTTTTCCTTGCGCTCTGTGCGTCTTGGCGGTAACGGTGATTTTGTTTGCGGCGGCTGGGGCATCGGCGCGAGTTTCGGCGCGAGTTTCGGCGCGGGCGATGCTTGAGACGCGGCTGCCGGCGGCGAATCTGACGAATGTGCCTCTGGGAGATGCGATTGATTTTCTGCGCGACGTTGCCGGGGTGAACATCACGGTCGATTGGAAGGCGCTGGAGTCGATCAACATTTCCAAGGGCGCGCAGATCAATCTGAACCTGCACGATGTGACGGCGGGAAAAGTGCTGTCGCTGATTCTGCAGGAAGCGGGGCCGGGCGATCTGCTGACGTACTATGTTGACGAGAACGTCGTGCAAGTCACCACGCGGGCGATTGCCGATGAGAAGCAGATCACCGTGGTGTATTACGTGATGGACCTGCTTCAGCCGAACGACGTGTTCAACTACACGATCAGCAACATCGGCGGGGGCAGCGCTCAGGTCGGAAACGGCGGCGGGACGGCAACGCTGCAACCCAACAGCAATGGCGCTCAGAGCAAGACGGTTGATCAGAAAGCCGAGGACTTGATCAAGCTGATCGAAACGGTGGTGCGGCCGGAAATATGGCGGGACAACGGCGGTACGGCTTCGATGGCTTATCTGAATGGGAATCTGATCGTCACGGCGCCGCGTTCGGTGCAGGAAGCCATCGGCGGGCCGGCAGATCAGTAAATATGCCCGCCAGGAATTTTTGCCACAGATATAAATCAGATGCACACAGATAAGACAAATGAGGTTAAAGCCATCCTCTTCCATTGCATTTCATCTGTGTGCATCTGATTTTTATCTGTGGCAAAAATGAATTTGCATTTTAATGTCCTATGAACTGGCCATCATCGGCGCGGGTGTCATGGCGGAGGCGATTGCGCGCGGAATTATCTCGGCCGGAACGCTGAAGGCCAATCAAATCATCGCGGCGGATGTTTCGGAGCAGCGGCGGGAATTGTTTCAATTGCAACTGGGAATCAAGGCGGTGCAGGGTGGATCAGAAGCCGTGAGCGGGGCCGGGATCGTGCTGCTGTGCGTTAAGCCGTATCAGATGGAAGCGGTGCTGCGGGATCTGTCGCCGGCGGTCGGCGAGAAGTCGCTGGTCATCTCCATCGCGGCGGGGATCGGGACGGGATTCATCGAACATGCGCTGGGAGAAAGCGGGAAATGGCGCGTGATCCGGGCGATGCCCAATACGCCGGTGCTGGTGGGATGCGGGATGGTGGCGATCGCGCGGGGGGCGAATGCGTCGAGCGGCGATCTGGCGACGGCGAGGAAGCTGTTTGAATCCGGCGCGAAGGTGTTGGAGACGACCGAAGACAAAATGGATGCGGTGACGGCGATCAGCGGATCGGGGCCGGCGTATTTTTTCTTTCTTACCGAGCAAATGATCCAGGCGGGCGTGGACATGGGATTGTCAGCGGATGAGGCGAGGACGCTGGCGATCCAAACGGCGGCCGGGGCGGCGAAGATGATGGGCCTTTCGAGCGATGCGCCGCAGGAGCATCGGCGGCGGGTGACGACGCCCAATGGAACGACGCACGCGGCAATCAGCCACATGGAATCGCAACAGTGGCCGAAGATCACGGTCGATGCGCTGAAGGCGGCGGCGAAGCGGAGCGCGGAGATGGGGAAGTAATCTGCGGCGGGTTTGCTATAATCCGCGATCATGGCGAAATCCTCGACTGTAAATCGCGTCCCGACCGCTTATTCCCGCGTGCTTTTGAAAATCAGCGGCGAAGGATTTTGCCACGAAGGCTCCTTTGGAATCGAGGCCCCGGAACTCGAAGACATCGCCCGGCAATGCGTGGAAGTGGCGCAGATGGGGGTGCAGTTGGCGATCGTCGTCGGAGGCGGAAATTTCATACGCGGGGCGACGTTTGCCGAGGACGGCAACATCCCGCGCGCGACGGCCGATTACATGGGCATGCTGGCGACGGTGATCAACGCCGTGGCGCTGCAGGAAACGATGGAGAAAATGGGCCAGCCCACGCGGGTGCAGTCGGCCATCAGCGTGTACAGCGTATGCGAGCCGTTCATCCGCCGCCGGGCGGTGCGGCATCTGGAGAAGGGGCGCGTGCTGATCCTCGCGGCGGGGACGGGCAATCCGTTCTTCACCACCGACACGTGCGCCGCGCTGCGGGCGACGGAAATCGGAGCGGACGTTTTGCTGAAAGCGACGAAGGTGGACGGGATTTATTCGGCCGACCCCAAGAAAAATCCCGACGCCCGTTTGTTGTCGAATGTGACATACGAGCAAGTGTTGACGGACAAGCTGCGGGTGATGGATCTGACGGCCATCACGCTGTGCATGGAACGGAAGATTCCGCTGGTGGTGTTCAATCTGAAGACGGTGGGCAACGTGGTGAGAGTGATTCGCGGCGAAAACGTGGGGACGAAGATCGTGCCGAACTAAACGAACGGAGGCGGGGCGTGTCGCTCCGGTTGCCGGGCCGACACGGCCCGGCTCTGTTGGCTCTATTTGCTTATTTGGTTACGATATTCCCATGCCATTGGACGATATTCTTCTCGACGCCGAGATGCACATGGAGAAGGCGACGGACCATCTCCAGCAGGAGTTGCGCGGGATTCGGACGGGACGGGCGAGCCCGGCGCTGGTGGAACATCTGAAGGTGGATTATTACGGGTCGCCGACCGATTTGCGGTCGATCGCTTCGATCAGTGTTCCGGAGGCAACGCAGCTTCTGATTAAGCCGTTCAGCCCGGGGGATATCCGGGCGATCGAGAAGGCGATCAATGACAGCAAGATCGGGCTGACGCCGCATAGCGATGGGAAGCAGCTTCGGCTGGTGTTGCCCGCGCTGTCGCAGGAGCGTCGGTTGCAGCTTGCGGGGCAGTGCAAGCAGTACGCCGAGGCGGCGAAGGTGGCGATTCGGAATGCCCGCCGGGATGCGAACAAGATTCTTGAGACCGAGGAAAAGGGCGGGGTCGTCACGGAAGACGAAGCAACGGATGGGAAAGAGAAGATCCAGGAATTAACCAAGACTTATGAGAACAAGGTGGAAGAAGTGATCGAGAAAAAACGCGCGGAAATTATGCAGGTTTAAATGGTTACGCGCGTCGGCCAGCCAAAAATTATCCTTCAAAATAATAATGGGCGGCAGGCGTTTGAGATATTGTACCGCCCGCATCCAGACGATGCCGGACCGTGGGGTTCGGAGGGTTCGGGGTAGAAGCTCAAGGGAGCGGCTTATGCGAAAGATTATCGTGCTGTTGATTTTGGGGGTTTTCGGCGTCGCGATGCTGCCGACTCCACCGGCTTCGGCGGGAGTCATTGTCCTGGTCAAGAAGCATCACAAGCATCATCACCATCACCATCACCATCATCATCATCACCACAAGAAGGTTTGATCGAATATAAACCCAAGAGGCGGCTATCAGGCCGCCTTTTTTTATTGGGATTAGTCCATCCCGCAAGGACCCGGTCCGCCGCATCGGCCGCACATTCCCGGGGGCGTGGATGATTTGGCCGATTCAGCGCCGACGGCGAATACGCTGAGAGTTCTGACCGTTTGCTTTGAACCGCACTTGGGACAAATCACCGGCGCTGTCGTCGTCATCGACTTGGCCAATTTTTCGAAGTGGTTCTTGCAGGATTCACAGGTGTATTCGTAGAGAGGCACAATCGATCCTTTCTGAACGATCCCGGCGACCTTTGGTCGCCCGCTAACGATGACTAGTCTACTCCCGGGCGTTGTCGGGGGGAACGCGGAGGGTTCCGTTCATCCATTTTACGGTGAGTTCCCCCCTGCCGCGCATGAGGTCCAGCAGGGGTTCTCCAACGGCTTCTCTTCGCCAGCCGCGCAGAACGCGCAGGTCGGGGGGCTTTTGCTCGGACATGAATATCCGGTGCAATTCGCCAATTTCCTGGCGGCTGGTGACGAGGCTCGGATCAATGCCCTGGGCGGCGCACAGGCACTGCGTTGCATAGAATAACGCATCGCCGCCGAATTTTTCCTCGGGGGCCGGTTCATAACCTTTCATCACCGGCAACTGCTCTTGCGGAAGTTCCCTGGCTCGCTGAGTGGCCTGGACAATGCCGGCTCCATATTTGGCCTCGACCGGGCGCGGCAGGCCTTTCACCCGCGTCAAATCCGCCTGCGCCTCGATCGGGGAGCGGGCCATGTCCAAAAGGATCTCGTCCTTCAGCAACGAGCGGGGTGGAACATCCTCCGCCTTGGCCGAGTCGTCACGCCAGATGGTCAACTCCCGGAGGAGGGCCTGGTTTCGCGGCGGCAGCACGCCGGCGCCGCGGATTTTGGTCCATTGGGTCTCGGGGTCGAAGACGTACAGGGCCGGATCGGCCAGAGCGGCGGATTCTTCCATTGCCCAGCGGACGTGTTGCTGGTGGTCCAACCGCTGGCCGATTTCGTGCCGCACCGCAGGCAGGTAGCGCACATCGTCGGCGGCGTAACGAAGCTGGTGATCGCTCAGCGGCCGACGATCCCAATGGGAAAAGGTCAGGCCCTTGGACAGCTTCGCTCCGACCATGGCAAAGACCAGTTTCGAAAGTGAAAGCGGATATCCAACGCCCGCGAACCCGGCGGCGATCTGTGTGTCGAACAGATTGGCCGGCGGTTTGCCCAGAGCCCGGAAGACGGGCTCGACATCCTGCTGGCCGGCATGGACGATTTTTTCAACCGTCGGATCGGCGACCAGTTCCCAGAACGGCCGGATGTCGAGATCGGTCAGCGGATCAATCAGCGCAATCCGAGTGGACGATGCGGCTTGAACGAGACACAATTTCGGCAAATAGGTTAGTTCCCCGATGAACTCGCTGTCATAAGCGAACGACCCGGCTTTGCGCAGGGAATCGAGCAGTTCGGCCAATTCGTCGGGGCGGGTGACGAGCTGGGGCCGATCCCGGCTGGCAAGGGGGTGCTCCGTATGTCGAGTCTCTTGGAGATGCGAGGAATCGGAATGGGCCTGTGCGTGGCTGGCGGCGCGGTGGGTATATTTCGGCGGTCGCGCCGCACGGCCCTGACGAGGCGAATCCGGGCTCGAACTCATGCTGCTTTAGATTATACGAACCGCACGGTTTGACAAGTTATCGCGCCAAACCCAGCCATGACGCGAATTCTTCAGGGAACAGGGTCTTTCTTACCGAAAAAAAACATCTCAACATTCTGGCATCCGCCACAGTGCCGCGATATCATGTCTGGTCGATTTCCGGACGATGGAGCAGTGGAGGGAAATTCAGCCGGGATTGCTGGAAGGAGCTTGGAACATGAATCTCACATACGCCGTCGATCGTCTTTTGGAGGCTGGTTGGTTGCCGCAGGACGATATGGATGTGGAACATTTGCCGGATGGGCGGGCGTTTCCATCGATCCTGGCGGTTCAGCATGAATTTTCACGTGCGGGGCTGGAGCTTTCGATCAAGAATAATCTGATTTTCAACTGTTATCGCGCCACGTGGGCCCCGGCCGGGGAGCCGCTGGACCCAAGCCACGCCGCCGACGAGCGACACGGGACGGTGGTAGGCAACTGCCAACGTGAAGCCGCCGTGTACGCGCTGGCGCAACTCAGGACCGCCCAGGCGGAATATCATCTCGCGACCGCTTAATTGCCGGGATCCGATTGGGCGGATCATGCGACCGCGGTCGTTTCCAGGAGTTGATTCCATTTACGCGCCGTTCGGTTGCGCCAAGCGCCTTTGTGGTAGGCGTAGCCGACGATTAACGGCACCGCCAACGTCGCTTCGCTGTAGACCATCTGCTCGAAGACGGTATCGACTTTTCCCCAACTGCTGGCTTCCTTCAGCGTGCTGCCGGAGAGCGCGCCGTCGCGAACGTCCGCAACGGTGATCTGGATGGCGTACTTGTGCATCGGCACTTCCTGGCCAAGGATTTCGGCCGACACGACGATGTCCTGCGCGAAATTCTTCGGCACCCCGCCGCCGATCATGAACAGGCCCGACTCCTGGTTCTTGATCTTCAGAAGCGTCAATTCGTAAAAGTCCTTGGCGCTGTCGATGCTGGCGGCGGGCTGGCCGGCAGCCTGGCGGCCGTGGATGTGGGCCACGAACCCGAAGCCGGCGGAACAATCGCTGAATGCGGGACAGAAAATCGGAACGTCCTGCTTGTACGCTTCCAGCACGATGCTGTCGGATGTTTTGCCGTGTTTCGACAGATAGGCGCCCATTTCGCGGATGATTTCGCGGGAACTAAAGGGTCTGGGTTCGAGTTCCTCGATGATCTTGTGCATCGTCTCATCGCAGACGCGCAGTTCTTCCTCGTCGATGAGCGTGTCGTAAATCCGGTCAATCATCAGGTCCCGCAACGTCGAATCATGCAGGCCCGACTTGAGATGCTCGTCGGCGATGTAATGGCGATATCCCAATCCCTCAAAAAAGTCCTGATCCACGATATTGGCCCCGGTGGAAACGATGGCATCGACCATCCGGTTCCGCACCATGTCCACGAACACCTTTTTCAGCCCCGCGCTGACGAGCGAGCCGGCAAGGCACAGGATGACGCCGCATTGCTGGTCGCGCAGCATCCGGTCAAAAATATCGGCGGCCCGATGAAGATCACGGGCGCTGAAGGCCATGTGCTGCATCGCTTCGACGAGTGAAACGGGATTTTGCTTGGTGATGTCGATGTGCTCGATCGTGCTTTTGAGAAAATCTTTTTTGTTTTGCGTGGCCATGCCCGCTCCTGTTTAGAAAAATTTTCCGGTCAACGCGAACAACGAAAAAAGCCACCACGGGCCGCTACGGTGTGTTCCGCCTGGAACACCCGCCATTGCGGGCCGGGGTGGCTTTTACGGAACGTATTGTCTAGAACCAGTACGAGTGAGTCAAGCTTTTGTTTGAGAACGGAGTGATTTAACATCGCAGTCATGGCCGACCCGCGTCTGACAAAACGCCGTTTGTCCGTTTGGCTTCGAGGCGAGAGAGCATTCGGGCTGGAATCGGTGGCGGTGGGTTCGGGGAAGCTTCAGCAGTTACAAGCGTCGCAAAGCCAAGGCCCTGCGCCATCGCCTCCGTTGGCGCCGCCGGCGTTATTTTTTGCCGGGCAGGAACCGCCGACGGCGGCTTCGGGCATCGCGCCGGGCCAGCCGGCGTTCACCCAGCCGGTGGCGTCGCGAGCCCAGAAAATTACCAGACTTACGCAAATGGACAGCGAGCAGGTGAAGCCCTGCACGCGCTGCCGATTGTCCCAAACCCGGACCCACACAGTCTTTGGCGAAGGCGATCCGGATGCGAGCATTTTTTTTATCGGTGAAGGTCCGGGCGAAAACGAAGACCTTCAGGGCCGGCCGTTCGTCGGGCGCGCCGGCGATCTGCTTAACAAGATGATCGCGGGCATGGGTTTGCAGCGCGAACAGGTTTACATCGCCAACATCGTCAAGTGCCGCCCGCCGGGCAACCGCTGCCCCGCGCCCGATGAAATCGACGCCTGCACGCCTTATCTCGTCAGCCAGTTGGAAATCATTCGCCCGAAAGTGATCGTAACTCTCGGCCTTCCCGCGTCCCGGTACATGCTCGGCAGCAAATTATCCATGGGAAAAATGCGCGGCCAATGGCACGAGTGGCGCGGGATCAAGCTGATGCCGACGTATCACCCGGCGTTTTTGCTGCGTGCGTACACCGAGCAAAATCGCGCGGACGTATGGAGCGATCTGAAAAAAGTGATGGCGGAAGTGGGGCTGCCGATTCCTTCGCGAGCTGCGAAATGAAATTCTGTTTGGGAAAAAATATTTTTCCAAAAATATTGATTGAGGACGAATGGTGCAAAACTCACCGCGCGTCAACAACGGGTAGTGCAAATTCTCCGGCGCGCGAACAGTTATTTCTTTCAATCCGAAAAAAGTACAACACGTCGCACTTGAAAAGTCACCGCGCGAACAGTTAATGTGCAACTATGCGTGGGACGACGCGTGATGGAATGTACGGGTGGCGATCACGCATGTTGCTGTCGTGTGCTGAAGAAAAATTATCGCGCGTCCGCCAGAGAAGTTAAATTGATTTATCAGCTCGCTCGAGGACCGGGAGAAGATTTTTGACGGTCCGCGCGCGGGGTTAGAACGAGCACCTTTCACCAAAGATTTGCCATGTTAATTGCACCGTCGCCGGAAATACGGGAGCGGTCTGCGCGCCGCCCGAACGATAGCGCCTTTGATCCAGCCATCTGGCAGATGATTCTGCGGGAGGTTCGGGCTGAGCAGCCGAATCTCAATCGGGCCTGGTTCGATCAACTGGTTCCGCGTCAGCTTACCAACGGTGTGATCCAGGTCACCGTGGCGACGCTGGCGCAGCTCAATTTCTGCCAAGGTCAGTGCCAGAAGCCCTTTACCGTCGCGGCCCAGCAGGTCACGCACCGGCTGGTGGCGGTCTCATTCCATTGTGAGAACCTCGGCCAGGGCGGAATTTTCAGCGCCAACGATCAGCTCATGCCTCTGAGCCCGGATTACACCTTCGACCAGTTCGTCACCGGCCCGTGCAACCAACTCGCCCATGCCGCGAGCGTTGCGGTCGCCGAAAAGCCCGGCAAGACGTACAACCCCATGTTCATTCATGGCGGCGTGGGTTTGGGAAAGACTCATCTGCTGCAGGCCGTATGCCAGAAGGTACTGGAACGGCACCGGGATGCGCGAATTTTGTACCTCTCCTGCGAGAATTTCATCGAGCAGTTTATCAGCTCGGTCGAGAACGGCGAGATGCAGCAGTTCCGCGGCCGGTTCCGGCATGTGGATCTGCTGCTCATCGACGACATTCATTTTCTGACAGGCCACGACCGGACGCAGGAGGAATTCTTCCATACCTTCAACACCTTGTACCAGCAGCAGAAGCAAATCATCCTCAGCGCCGACTGCCCGCCGAGCGAAATCCCGGAATTGGAAGAGCGGCTGGTCAGCCGATTCAACTGGGGTTTGGTGGCTCGGATTGAAAAGCCCTGCTACGAGACGCGGATCGCGATCCTTCAGAAGAAGGCGAAGATGCGCGGGCTGTCCCTGCCGGAGGATGTGGTCTGCTACGTGGCAGCCAAGGTGGAGAACAACACCCGCGAGTTGGAGGGAGCGATCACCAAGCTTCAGGGCATGAGTTCGTTGCAGGAAGGCCGGATCGACCTGGAGTTAGCGAAGTCCGCCCTGGGGGACAGCACCGGCCCGGATCAGAAACGCATCACGATTCAGCAGATTTACGATGCGGTGACCAAATATTACAGCGTTCGCCTGGCCGACATTCAAAGCAAAAAGAGGCACAAGAGCATCGCATTTCCCAGGCAGGTGTGCATGTTCCTGGCGCGCCGGCACACGCGTTTCAGCCTGGCGGAGATCGGCTGCTATTTTGGCGGAAGGGATCACACCACGGTGCTTCACGCCGTGCGCACCGTCGAAGCCGATCGAACCGCCGACAAGAGCATCGCGGATCAATTGACCCATATCGAAGGTCTGTTGACGGCGTAAGGGGAAAATCCGAACTCCGAAGGACGCGGCTTTCTGCATTTGGCCCCCGGTGAATCACCGGGGGCTAAATGGGGATGGGCGCGCCGTTTGGGTTTCCGTTCGCTCGCAATCCGCGTTCCCATCCCTAAAATCCCCGGCTCATGGCCTGGGTGATCGCTTATTCCGACAAGGTCCGGCAAGCGCTGAAAAAACCGGCCAACGTCGGAATCGACGCACTGGTGATTCTTGGCGTCGCGGGACTGATCGTTGCCGTCGCGTCGATCCTCGGCCATACCGCCGAGCCGCGCCCGTCAGGCGTCATCATCAATCTTTCCTTTTGGGCGCTTCCGAAATACGCCTTCTTAAGCCTTAGCCGCGCTTTCATCGCATACGGACTGTCGCTGGTGTTTACGCTGGTTTACGGAACGATCATCGCCCATAGCCGAACCGCGGAAAAGTTCCTGGTTCCGCTGCTGGACGTGCTGCAATCTCTTCCGGTCCTCGCGTTTCTTCCCGGGCTGGTGCTGCTGTTCGTTCATTTGTTTCCCACGAGCTGGCTTGGGCTGGAGATCGCATGCGTCGTCATGATCTTCACTGCGCAGGCGTGGAACATGACCTTCAGCTATTACGGAAGCGTCCGCGCGATCCCCGATGCGCTGCGCGAGGCGGCGGCGATACAGCATCTCAGCGGGTGGCAGATTTTCCGATATCTCGAGCTGCCGGCCTCGATGATCGGCTTGGTATGGAATTCGATGATGTCCATGGCCGGCGGCTGGTTCATCATCACCGTCGACGAAGCTTTCACGCTCAACGGGGTGGACTATCGGCTGCCGGGCCTTGGCTCTTACATGAATCAGGCCCAGAACGACTGGAATATTCCCGCCATGGTTGCCGGGGTCGTCGCCATGATCCTGGTGATTGTGCTGTGCGACCAGATCGTGTGGCGGCCGATCGTGGTCTGGAGCCAACGATTCAAACTCGAAGAAACGGCGACGTCCGAGCCGGCTCATTCCTGGGTGTTGCAGTTGCTGCGGCGATCGAGGCTGTTGAGTTTCATCGAACGCTACTGGAAGCGCCGCCATGACACCGATGCGCCGAGGCATGGGACAAAATCCGACTCCGCCGCCCGGGCGTCACGGCGGTGGCTGGCGGCGGCCAGGTGGCTGGTGGCAGCCGGTCTGCTGGCGCTGGCCGCGTGGGGGACGCTGGAGCTGGCCGGCCTTCTGATCCAGCTTCCCTTTCACCAGAACGGCGATCAGAAGGGATGGACCACCGTTCTGTTAGCGCTGCTGCTGTCATTCGGCCGGACCGTCGCCGCCGTGGCGATCGGCGCGGCGTGGACGCTTCCGGCCGGGATACTGATCGGCCTTTCCGCCCGCTGGGCGAATCGGCTTCAACCCGTCGTCCAAATCCTCGCGAGCTTTCCCGCTCCGATGATTTATCTCATGCTCTGCGTGTTCATGGCGAAACTGAGCATCCCCTTCACGTTCGGCGCCATTGTTCTGATGCTAATGGGAACGCAGTGGTACACGCTGTTCAACGTCATCGCCGGCGCGATGGCCATCCCCAGCGACCTGCGCGAGGCCGGGCGGGTTTATCATCTCAGCATCTGGCAACGCTGGACTCGAATCTATATTCCGGCCGTCTTTCCGTATCTGGCCACCGGCCTGATCACCGCGGCCGGCGGGGCGTGGAACGCCACCATCGTCGCGGAAGATATCTCGCTTCCCGGCAAGGGCGGCGAATCCACAACGTATTATGCTTTTGGCCTGGGCTCGCTCATCGACGATGCGACGGCAAACGGCCATTTCCAATTGCTGGCCGCCTCCGTCGTTACCATGGCGTTGGCGGTCATCATCATTAATCGCATTTTCTGGAAGCGGCTCTATCGGCTCGCGGAAGGTCGCTATAGTCTGAACGTATAATTGGCAACGGCGGATATGGAAAACGGCTCCCCCATCGCGGAAGTAGTGGATGTCTCAATGGTCTTCGGCGATCCCGAAGCCACCAATCGCCTGTTGGTGCTGGATAAGATCTCCCTGGCCGTGCGTGCGGGAGAGGTTCTGGCCATCCTCGGCCCCAGCGGATCGGGCAAAAGCACGCTCCTGCGCATCATGATCGGACTGCTGCGGCCAAGCAGCGGAACGGTTCTGGTGCACGGACAGCCGCTGGTGGGAATCCATCCGGGCGTTTCGCTTGTGTTCCAGAATTTCGCCCTGTTTCCGTGGCTCACCGTCAACGACAACATCAAGCTTGCGCTCAACGGCCTGGAACTCGATCCCGCGACGGCCAAGGACCGCATCACCCGCTGCATCGACGTGGTCGGCCTGGAAGGCTTTGAGGAGGCGTATCCCAAGGAACTCTCCGGCGGCATGAAGCAGCGCGTCGGCATCGCCCGCGCCCTGGCCCGCGCTCCGGAGCTTCTTTGCATGGACGAGCCCTGCAGCGCCCTGGACGTCTTCACCGCCGAAAGCCTTCGCACCGAAATCTACCGCATGTGGTCCGGCGGCCAGAGCAAGCTCCCCTTCCAACCCAAGAGTGTCGTGGTCATCACCCATCACATTGAAGAGGCGGTATTTTTGGCTGACCGGATCGTCGTCCTCGGCACCCGGCCCGGCCACATTCGCACCACGATCCAGAACGACGTGCCGCATCCTCGCGAATATCAGACGCCGATCTTCCAACGCATGGTTCAGCGCCTGCACGATGTGATCACCAAGGACCAGTTGCCCGATGTGCCGGAGGAAACGGCGGTTCCTGTCGAGGCCCCCGGCACCATTCCCGAACCCGCCCCGCTGCCGGCGGTTAATCTTGGCCATGTCTTTGGACTGATGGAAATCGTCCGCGATCATGGCGGCCAACTCGACGTATTCAAGCTCGACCAACTGACGGAATATGATTTCGGCCACAC
The DNA here is from genome assembly GCA_036267155.1 of Tepidisphaeraceae bacterium. GTDB lineage: Bacteria > Planctomycetota > Phycisphaerae > Tepidisphaerales > Tepidisphaeraceae > PALSA-1353. The sequence goes on along the minus strand of DATAWP010000066.1, from coordinate 14,545 downwards.
GATCGCCGTCACCAAGGCCGGCGAGCTGCTGGATTTCCTGGATACGCCGAAGAATCAAGTGCTGCTGACCGATATCGGCCGGCGATTTCTGGATGCCGACATCAACGGACGCAAAACGATCTTCCGCAGTCAGATTCTCACGCTCGGAACGTTCCGCTTTGTGATGCACCTGCTCAAGGAAGCCAAGGGCAATCGTCTCAGCAAGGAGATCATCGAAGAGGAGTTGGCCGTCCGCCTCACCACGGAGGACGTGGAGAAGGTATTCAATACGATCGTCGGCTGGGGCCGATTCGCGGAAATCTTCGGCTACGACGCCTCCTCCGAAGAATTGTTCCTCGACACCGAGCCGTCCAACTCATCGAACGAGAATGTCCGGCCGGTCCAATGATTGATCCTCGAATGTCCCTCGCACCTTCGGCCAATCGGCCGACATCGGCGTGATCATTTCAATCCCCGCTGCGCGGCAGACGATGGTGTCTTCGCACTTCACGCCCGTGATGGATGGGTTCCACGCGAACGCCTGGTTTTCCAGCACGCGAATGTCCGAAGTTGGATCGGCGAACGCCTCGCGCCCGGCGTAGCCGGTCGATCCGCCTTGATGGTGCAATGCAAATTCCCCTTCGAATCCGTTAACGGCATACGCCTTTTCCAGAACCTTGAACATCTCGCCCAGCGTCTTTCCCGGCTTCGTCGAAAGATTCACCGCCGCATCCACGTTGCACACCGCTTGCTGCTTCTTTTTGATCTCGGCCGGCAGCGGCTGGAAGCTGACGAAACGCGTCATGTTCGAGATCAGGCCGCCGAACGATGCGCACGTGACGAGCATACAATACCGTGACGCGCGCAGGTCGGTCGGGATCGGATGCCGGTATTGGGCCACGCGGTCATCCGCCGCCACGAGCGTCACGACCGGCAGCAGGCTGCGATTGCGGACCTCCGCGTCGAGTGCGGCCGCGATTTCATGTTCGGTCATGTTGCGGGAAATTCGCCGGCAGGCGGTTTCGATCGCCGCGCTCGTCCGCTTGCCTCCCTCGCGATATCGCTGAATTTCCTGCTCCGTCAGCGCCCAGCGCAGTTGGACGAAATCCTCGGGCAATGGCAAGCAACCCGCGCCGAACCGATCGCAATCGCCGTTGTCCGCCACATCCGCGGCGATTTTCCTGCCGGCGATCAACTCCTTGAGTGTTTTCTGCCCGGCCCGGCCGTCGTACCAGGGAAAGGTAATGACTTCGATCCCGGTCCCCGTCAATTCCTCATTGGCGAACCGCGGCCCCTCGATGGTGTTCGTGAAACAGATTCGGCTATCGCGCGTCGCGAGGATGCCGGCGACGCCGTTGGGCGAATTGCCCGCGATGTAGTTGTTCTTCCCGCCGGTGATCCACGCGAAGTTCGCCCGATGGTTCAGAAACACACCATCCAGCCCGTGTCGATCCATAAACTTCCCGAGCCGGTCCAATTTGATCTTGATCTCGCTGTCCATCTTTGTCTCCTGCAAACGCAAAAAACGGCCATAACTTGACCCTGGCGCTTACGTGAACTAGGGTCTTCCCATGGCTATTTCGCTTCTAAACACTGAACAAATCAACCGCTACAAGCGGCACCTGATCCTGCCCGAAGTCGGCATGGAAGGCCAGCTTAAGCTTCTCAACGCCAAAGTTCTGTGCATCGGCGCCGGAGGACTGGGTTGCCCGATCAGCCTTTATTTGGCCGCCGCGGGAGTGGGAACCATTGGGCTGGCCGATGTTGATGTCGTCAGCCCGAGCAATCTTCAGCGCCAGGTTTTGTTCGGCGTTTCCAACATCGGCGAAGAGAAAGTCACGGCGGCCGCCAAGCGGCTGAAAGACCTCAACCCCGATGTCCGAATCAACGAACACAAAACCGTCGTCAACGGCAGCAATGTGTTGGACCTGATCAAAGATTACGACATCATCATCGACGGCACGGATAATTTTCCAACGCGCTACTGCGTGAACGACGCGTGCGTGCTGCTGAAAAAGCCCAATGTGTACGGGTCCATCTTCCGATTCGAAGGAATGGTAACGGTATTCGCCCCGCACCTGCCGAATCCGTACCGTCCCGGCGAGCGCGGGCCGTGCTACCGCTGCATGTATCCCGAGCCGCCCGAGGCTGGCTCGGTCCCGAGCTGCGCCGAAGGCGGCGTGGTCGGCGTGCTGCCGGGCATCATCGGCACCCTACAGGCCAATGAGGTTCTGAAGCTGATCCTCGGCATCGGCCGCCCCGCCATCGGTCGTCTGACCACCTTCAGCTCGCTCGATCTGGAATTCAGAAACTTCAAGGTGCCGCGGGACCCGGCCTGCCCGGTTTGCGGAGAGCATCCGACCATCACCAAGCCGATCGACTACGAGGAATTCTGCGGCGTTCCGACGCTCGATCCCAAGAGCCTGGCCGAAACCGAAGCCGAGGTCCGCCGCGCCAAATCCCCCGCCGGCGCGGCGCCCGATCCGTCGCTTGATTCCAAAGGGCTTCCGCCGAATTATCCATTCAAGCCGGATTGGGAAATCACCCCGCGCGAGGTGAAATCGCTGCTGGATAAGAATGAAGATTTCGTATTCATCGATTGCCGTTTGCCCAGCGAGCAGGCGATCACGCAAATTCCCGGTGCCACGCTCATTCCGCTGCAACAATTACCGCAGCGAATTGGCGAGTTGAAGGGACACGAGCAGGATCGGATCGTCGTCCACTGCAAGAGCGGCGGCCGGTCCATGCAGTTCACGCAATTCCTTCGCCAACAGGGGTTCAAGAACATCAAGAGCATGGCCGGCGGGATTCTGCTGTGGAACAAAGATATCAACCCCGGCGGGCCGCAATACTGATCATCGGAATTAAATGAACGACGGATTCTCCCGTTTGGCCCGGCGTGGTCGCATGCCGGGCATTCCCCGCGGTGTATTCACCGCGGGCTAAATGGGTGGGCTCATGCCAGTCGCGTAGGAACGCCCATGGGCGTCGCGGAAGGCCGTCACGTAGATTATGCCGTTCCACGTAGTCGATCCGATTCATTACCGACGCCGCATTAAAGCAGAATCGCTTGTCATAATCGGTCGCCCATATCGGCCGGTGCAATTGCAGCTTCCATCTCACGGCGTCTTTCGCACACTTCACGATGTCCGAAACATCATGCGGCGTCCCCGCCGTCACGAAATGCGCATGCCATGATTGCACGCACATGGCCAAAATGGCGATCCGCATTCGAGAAATCAGTGATTCGCCGATCGCCTGTCCAACGTCCATCCAAAGCCCGCGCGGAAAGTAGTATGGAGGATATTTAAGTCGTGCGCGATCCGCGTGTTCCAGTTGTGGATTCGGGGGAAACACGATCCCGTCATCCACCCATCCGCGTGGATCCCCGCGAAGCCAAGTCCCATACGTCGAAACCGTAAACATCATCCCCAGCGTTGACATGAGATCATTCTATCTCACCAAACTCAACCGTTCACCCCATTTAGCCCGGCGTGACTACACGCCGGGCGCGCCTGCTCCGCCGCAAGAGTAATCCCGCCCCCGCCGCGCAAATCACTCCAATTGACGCCGGCTCCGGCACGTCGGCCATCAATCCGTTTGCCGCGGCGAACGCGTCCAGCGCGGCCCAATCGCTCGATGCCAATGCCACGGCCGCGCCGCCGGCGGAATGGCCGAAGTTCGCGGCGAGCAGTCCGAAGTCGATCGAGTTCACGACGCCATCGTAGGTAAAATCTCCCTGGTCCCAGGTCTTGTGCGATTTTCCAAAATTCGCCGCAAAATTTCCGAAATCCACGGAATTGACGACGCCGTCCAGATTCGTGTCGCCGTAAAGGGTGTATTTCAGCTCGATTTGCCCACTGGAAAGGCCCTGGACAATCCCATCGGCGCCGTCGGCGTATCCGAGGGCGTAACGTGTGTTGGCCGCTGCCGAGGAGCTGGAAATCCCCGTGCCGTTCCACGCGCCGCCGTTGTAGCCGCTGGCCAGATATTGCCGGATCGTCGCCACGGGATCGGCCGATCCGGCGTAGTTGATGATGAGAGAATTGTTGGTCAGATCGAGCGTGGAACCGGTATTGATCGTCAGCGATGAAACCGTGCTGGCGCCGGCGCCAACCGCCAGTTGCAGCGTATTGTGCGATGAGCCGTTGCCCACCGTCAGGGCGCCGTTGCCGGTGATTCCCGCAACGGAACTGTTGGCATTTACCGTGAATGATCCGTTGTTGATGATGGCGACGTGATTGGAGGTCGTCAACGAATCGGTGAATGGGTCGGTGCTGCCGCCGACGACCACCGATGCGCCCGCGTTGATGTTCAGCGTTGACCCCGGGATGACGTACACGCTGGCGTTGCTCAGGGAGAACATAAGGGTTCCGCTGTCGGCGGCGCTCAGCGTGCCGCCGAACCATGTCAGCGATGCGGGGCTCAGCGTCAGCGTGGCGCCTGGAGCGGTGTCGATGGTTCCGCCGGCGCTGCTGACCTCCATGGGACGGGTCGTCATAAAACTTGCCGTCGCGGCCAGTGTGCCTCCGGTAAAAGCAACGCCGAGCCCGGCGTCGCCGATCGCGGCGTCGGATGACGCGGCGATTGTATTGCCCGTCGCCGTTTCGATCGGCTCATCGCCGGTGAGCGTCAGGCCCAATAGTCCATTGGGCTGGTCGAAGGTGATCCAATCAAATGCCCCGGCATCAATGTCGAACGAATCCAAATCCAACGAAGCCACCAGAAAATTCATGCCCAGGTCGCCATCCAGCGTCAGCGTCTGGCCGGTGGTGGGATTCTGAACCGTGATGTTCAAGACCACGATCGGCGCTTCGACGAAATTCAGCGGCTCGCCCTCGATCGTCGGAATGGTCAGGGAATCCAGATAAAAACCCGCGGCGTCGATCTCTCCGCCGGTCCCCTCGATGGGAACGACGAACTGGTTGGGGACCATTGTCCCATCGTCCGTATCAATCAGATAGGGATTTCCCTGGCTGTCGGTCTCGGCTTCGACGTGCAGCTTGGCCGCTTCGTTCGTCGAGAGGAACGAGACATCCGCGCCGGTGTCAAACAGGAAACTGCCGGTGGAAGAATATCCGTTAAACGAGATGGCGACCGGCGGCGTGTTGTCGGGCGGGGGATTGGTTTCCAAGGCGCGCAGCGGATTCGGGCCGATGAACGGATTGGGCGCCGTTGCCGGCGTTGGCGCCCCCGCCGGCGAAACCGACGTGAACTGATCGAACGACGCATAGCTGAGCTTCACGTGATACTGCGTCTGCGGAATTCCCGGATCGGTGTCCGATGTAGAAGGATTGTACGGCGTCCCCGGCGCGTAGAGATAGGTGTGCTCCTCGTCCAGGTTGTTCACCGGGCGGGCATCGAGCACGACGACCTTGCCCTGCATCACCGGCATGCCGGCGATGTTGAGCTGATCCGAAGGATCATCCGCCGGCAGCGGATTCAGTTCGGTACGCAACGGTCCGAAGGTCGTCGTGTAAGCACTGACATCCGGAGCGGTGCCGCCGAATTCAACGTCGTTGTCACTGCTGAATGGGGCCAGCGAGACGTAATACGGGGTGGAGACGTTGTATGCCGTTGACCCGCCGATGCCGATGTCGTTGTATTGAATTTCCGTACCATCGTAGCTGTCGTCGTCAAGGCCGAAGGATTGCCAAACCTCGTTGCTCAGCAGAACGGTACTTGTGCCGGTATCGAGAAAGGATTGTATGTCATACGACGGGTCCCCCAGAACATCCTGACCCATGATCGGATCATCCGCCAGATTTTGGCGCAGGATCAAATGGGTTTGCGGCTGATCGATCGCGGCGGGAAGAACTCCCTGAATATCCACCGCCAAGGCGGCTTGCCCGAGCGCGCAGACGCCCAGGGGTATGGCAGCCCGCGAGATTTTTCGATTGAAACGTCGAGGCATCGAGCGCACCTACAAGCCGCTCCGCGGCACCCCTGGGGTTGTCTCAACCAATTACACGGTATCACCTGCCCCCGCCCACTACAACGTTAATTTCCGGGGGCTTAATTTCCGGGGGCTTAATTTCCCGGGGGCAACTCCAACACCAGCACCGAATCGACCGGATCGGGGGCTGCCAGCGGCAGCTTGACCGATACCTGATCCCCTTCCTGATCGAAAGACAACCCGCTGTGCTGTTCATCGGCCAACATATATGCACTTCTCACCGACCCCTTGACTCCGGCCACCGTAAATGTGGGCCCGGGCCATTTGAGCAGATGAATGAACAGCTTTCCCGGCTTGGTCGTGCAGCGCCAATTCCACTTCTCGATCCAGATCGCTTTGCCATCCTTGTCCTTTTTCTTCGGATCGAAATTTCCCGCCTCGGCTCCGAACGGGGTTGGGCCCGTGCCGTAGATTGAGTCGCCGTTTACCCGTAGCCAAGCGCCCATCGCCTTGAGCCGCTCAATCTCCGGTTGCGGAATGATCCCTTCGCTGTTGGGTCCGACGTTCAGCAGGTAATTGCCGCCTTTGCTGGCGATATCCACCAGATTTCGCAGCAGCGTATCGGTCGATTTGAAGTTCGTGTCGTTGGTCTTATATCCCCAGGTGTCGTTGATGGTCATGCACGTTTCCCAATCCCGATGACCGGAACCGGTATCGGGATAACCCTGCGGCGGAATATTCTGCTCCGGCGTCTGGGTGTCGCCCTTGAAACCCCCGCCGAGACGATCGTTCACAATGATCTGCGGCTGGAGTTGCAACAGCGGCAAAAATTCCGCGGCTCGCTTGGGCGTCATTTGCTTCGGGGTATCGAACCACAGCACCGCCACTGGGCCGTAATTGGTCAGCAATTCCCTTACCTGCGGCAGGGCAACGTCGCGCAAATATGCGTCGAAATCACCGTCCTGCGCCTTGTCCCAATGTCCTCCATAGGCATCACCGCCGGGATGATGCCAATCCTGGGATTGCGAATAATAAAAACCCAGCTTGATCCCGGCCGACCGACACGCCTCGGCCAGTTCCGCCAGGGGATCGCGGTCAAACGGCGTGGCGTCGGCGATGTTGTAGACGTCCACCGCCGTGCGGAACATGGCAAAGCCGTCATGATGTTTTGCCGTGATGACGATGTATTTCACGCCCGCTTCTTGCGCGGTCCTGACCCATTGATCCGCGTCAAATCCCACCGGATTGAACTGCTGGGCGTAGGTCGCATATTCCGCGACGGGAATCTTCGCGTGGTTCATGATCCATTCGCCGATGCCGGGAACGTCTTTGCCGTTGTAAACGCCGGCGGGAACGGAATAGACCCCCCAGTGAATGAACATCCCGAATCTCGCTTCTCGCCACCATTTCATTCGCGCATCGTGCTGCTGCGGGGTTTCGTCGCGCTGCAGCAGTGGCTGAGTCGAGGGTTGCGTGGATGGAGCCGTCTGTCCCAAAACACCGCCGGAAAAAATGAGCCCCATTAAAACCGCTGCTGGAACATGCAGATGATTCATGCTGGCCGCAGTATACCCTCCGGTCGTGCCGCCGGCGCACGGCGATCGGAAATCTGTGGCTAAAGACGCGTTTCTTCGTATCTTTGGATTCCGAATGATGGCCGACCTTCCCGACCTCAAATCGCTTTGGGATTTCCGCGATCCTGCCGGCACGGAACGGAAATTTCGCGAAATTCTACCTCGCGCACCATCCGATCCGGCTTACCACGCCGAACTGTTGACCCAAATCGCCCGCACCCATTCTCTTCGCAACCAATTCGCCGAGGCCCACGCCCTGCTGGATACAGCCGAATCGCTCCTGACGCCCGACGCGCACCGTGCGCGGGTTCAATGCCTGCTGGAGCGGGGCCGGACGTATAATTCCGCTGAGAATCCCAAGGCCGCGTTGCCGTTGTTTGAATCCGCTTATCATCTCGCGGCCGAACAGCGCCTCGAATTCCTGGCTGTCGATGCGGCACACATGATCGCCATCGCCCACCCCGATCCGGACGAGCAACTTCGCTGGAATTTACGAACGATCGAAGCCGTCGAATCTTCGGCCGATGAGGCGCTCAAATCCTGGCTCGGCCCGCTCTACAACAACGCGGGGTGGACCTGTCATGACCGCGGCGACTACGAACGATCGCTCGAGTTCCTTGAAAAAGCTCGATTCCATCACGATCAACACGGCGACGCCAAGGCGAAATTTGTTGCCCGATGGTCGATCGCCAAGCTTCTGCGTCTGAATCGCCGATGGGACGAAGCGATGGAAATTCAAAAGGCCCTGGAGTCCGACATGACGAAAAGAAATGATCTCGATGGATTCGTGTTCGAAGAGCTGGCCGAGTTGAGCCTGGAGCACAACGATCCTCAAACCGCGCGCGATTATTTTCACAAGGCGTATGTCCTGCTGGAGAAGGTGGATTGGCTGGCCCAGGGCGAACCCGGCCGTTTAAATCGCATGAAAAATCTTGCGAATGTTTAGTCTCCACCCCGCTCGTTCCGATAATCAGGATAGCCCACATGCGCCTTCCCGCTCATCTTCTGCAACAAATCATCGGCCATCCCGTCGATCGCTTTTCCGGGTCGGGGCATAAGCGCCTGCTTGGGCGCGTGGATGTCGGAAGCCAGGCGACGGTCTTTCCCATTCACGGCGAGCTGTTGGACGAGCCGATCCCGGTGACCGTTCGCAATGTTTCGGCCGAAACGGTCGGCTTGATTCTGCTCCGCGCCATGATGCCTTCGGCGGGCTTGATCATTCGGTTCCCTTTGGCCGACGGCCAGTTCCTGGCCATCCGCTCCCGGGTCATGCGATGTTCGCCCCAGGCGAACGGCCGATTCTACATGGCGGCACAATTCCAGGAACTGGTCGATCCGCAATCGACGTTCACGTTGCTGAACCGCGCCGAAAGCTGATTCCCTCAAATTTCGGAATTTGGATTCCATCCTTTATGATTGCTTCGGACTTTGCGCGGAGCAATATATGCCCTCAATTGACATGCCGTTGGAACAGCTTCGGCAATATAAGCCGACGCTGTATCGCCAGGAGGATTTCGAAACCTTCTGGTCTTCGACCCTTTCGCAATCGGAAAAGCAGCCGCTGAATGCGGAGTTGATTCCATACGATTTGCCGACACGCGGGCTGCAGTGCTTCGCGGTCCGTTTTGACGGATTCGGCGGGGGACGGCTGGCGGGGTGGTTTCTCCGCCCCGACGCCCGCGGGAAATGCCCCGGGCTGTGTGTGTATCACGGCTACAGCGGCCGCGCGGCTCGGCCGCTCGATCTGGTTCCGTTCGCCGCACAGGGAATTTGCGTTCTGAGCATGGACTGCCGCGGCCAGAACGGCCAATCCCAGGATGCGGCGGTATATCCCGAAGGGCACCACCTCGGCTGGATGACGGCGGGCATCCGGGATCCCAAGTCGTATTATTTTCGTTACGTTTACGCCGATGCCGTCCGGGCGTTGGAAGTGCTGGCCCGCCGCGAGGAAGTGGATGCCGGCCGATTGGCCGTCGCGGGCGGCAGCCAGGGCGGCGGGCTGAGTCTCGCGGCAGCGGCGCTGTCGCGCAAGCCGATTCTCGCGCTGGCCGATATTCCGTTTCTCTGCGATTTCCGCCGCTCCATCACCATCGCACAGGCCGGCCCGTATCCAGAAATCACCGGATTTCTAAAATCCTTCCCTCACCTGTACGAACAGACGATCGGCACGCTGAGTTATTTCGACTGCATGAATCTCGCACCATGGATCACTTGCCGCACCGTCGTTGCCAGCGGCTTGTGGGACGACGTCTGCCCGCCCAGTTCCATTTACGCCGCGTATAACCACATCACGGCCGAGAAGCAGATGGAAGTCTATCCGTTCCACAAGCACGAAACTCCGTACGAGCACCACGAACTGAAATACCGGCTGATCACCGAAATCCTGCGGCCGTGATGGATCACGCGGTTTTCTGCGCGGGGTCCGTGGCCTCAAGTTCCCTGGCGCTTTTCTGGCATCCGCTGCAATTCACCGATGATGGAATCACCAGACTGAAAAAGGTAGCGGTCAGCGCAATCAGCCCTCCTACGGAAACGCCAAGAATGACGACCGTCAGTTGCACGCTTGCGGCCAGATGCCCCCCCCAGATCAGCGTGACGGCGGGTACGCCGATGGCAATAGCCGCCCCGGCGATCGCGCCGGGGAGTGAACTGCTCTTGTTTCCGAATTGAACACAATCGTGCTCGCCCATAGCCAAACTCCTTTCAGGATTTGTCTCTCAAAATCCGCCGCAGCGCACCCAGCGCGTATCGGCAACGGCTGGCCGCGGTGTTTGATGAGATCGATAAGCTTCTTCCAATTTGTTTGAACGTCATACCGACATAAAATTTCGTTCGGATCACGGCCTGCTGGGAAGGCGACAGCTTGGCGATCGCGCGCTCCAGTTCCAGCGGGTTCATTTCCGGGCCTGGTTCCCGCGGCCGGCCATCGATCAATTCGCCGGCTAAATCCAGAGGCGCATCCCGTTTTCGTCTGGCGCGGCGCTTCAAGGCATTGAGCGTTACCGCCCGGGAGACATAACCCTCGGGATTCCTCAGCGACGCGCTTTCCCAGCGTCGCCAGGCGGAAAGCAACGTGTCCTGCACGACATCTTCGGCATCGGCCGGATCGCGCAGAATTCCCGCGGCGGTGCGCACCCATTGGCTTCGCCGGGCCGCGACGAAGCTGTCGAAATCCCGCCGGGCGGCCGCCGCCTCTTCCGCTGTCATCAAATCCGTGCGTCCTTTCATCATTCATGATCCGCGACAACGCGAGTTTGTCTAAAAAAATGTTCGCGGCCCGGATATAGTGTCCCCAATGCCCGATAATTTCTTCGAGTTTCACGAGCGACTGGCCAAGCAACGTGCGGCAGCGCGCTCGCCCAAGCCCCCGGCCGGGGACGTTGACGCCCTCACGGTCAGCCAATTGACCGCAGCCATCGAGAAAGCCATCAAAACCGGCGTGCCGGGGACCGTTACCGTCCGTGGCGAGGCCAGCAACGTCAGCAATCGCCAGGCATCGGGACACTTGTATTTTACGCTGAAGGATTCGGCCGCCTGCATCAACTGCGTCATGTGGAAGGATTCGGCCTCGCGATTGCAATTCAAGCTGGAAGACGGATTGGAAATGATCGCCACCGGCCGGGTTTCGGTGTATGCGCCGCAGGGAAGGTACCAGCTTCAGGTGCAGCATCTCCAACCGGCCGGGCGCGGGGCGCTGGAACTGGCATTTCGGCAATTGCAGGCCAAGCTTGCCGCCGAGGGGCTTTTCGCCGCGGAGCGGAAAAAGCCGATCCCACCTTATCCGATGCACATCGCGCTGCTCACCAGCCGAGCCACCGCGGCGCTACAGGATATGCTTAAGGTTCTTCGCCGATTTCCGTGGCTGAAGCTGATGCTGTACCACGCGCCGGTGCAGGGGGACGGCAGCGCCGCCCGGATCGCGCAGGCCATTGCTCACCTCAACCGCCGCTCGGTGGATGTGGGAGGCGTCGATGTGATCCTATTGTCGCGCGGCGGTGGATCGCTCGAAGACCTCTGGTCGTTCAACGAGGAAATCGTCGCCCGCGCCATCGCCGCCTCGCGCATCCCGATCGTCACCGGCATCGGCCACGAGGTGGATTGCACCATCAGCGATCTGGTTGCCGATTATCACGCCCACACGCCGACGGAGGCGGCCCAGGTGATCACCGGACATTGGAACCGCGCTGGAGACGACGTGCGGCAAATGCGGATGCGCCTCGAACGCGCCGCCGGGCAAATGGTGCAGGATGCCCGCCAGCGATTGGCCGGGATCGAGCGCCATGAATTTCTGCGCCGTCCGCTGGATCGCCTCCAGATGCTCCGGCAACTTCTGGACGAGCGGCAGAAATCGGCGACATTGGCTTTGACCGCCAAACTTGTCCAAGCGCGGCATCGTCTGATGGCTCTGGAGCCGAGACTTTCGGTTGCCGCGCAATCCTGGCTGAAATTCCGCTCCGCCCGTCTGGACGCATTTGACCGCCAACTTCAGGCCCTTTCTCCGCAGGCTGTGTTGAATCGCGGGTATACGATCACCACGTTGAAGAAGACGGGCCAGATTCTCCGAAGTTCCGCCGCCGTCATTTCCGGCGATCGCGTGACCACACGCTTCGCCGACGGCGAAACCGAATCGATTGTGCAGGATTCCCGGCAGATGTCGTTGTTTGAGTAATGCGATCAGGCGTATCGAAACATCTTACGCCTGCAAAAATATTGCAGGACTGAGCTTAAAATGTTTGCCCAACTTAATGGCTTTTGCGTTGCTGATCTTCCGATCACTCCGAATAATTGCCGGTCCTAATGTGCGATTACCTAGAATCCGCCCAAGGTCAGAAGCGCTCATCTCCAGGCCCTCCATCAAATACTTCAGGACCTCAATCGGCTCGCGCATTTCCGGGGCGGGAAGGTTTTCTCTGTCGTATTTTTCGATGAGCATCGTCAACGTTTCCAGGTATTCCTCCTGTCCCGTGGTCCGCCCTTTCATCACCACAAGCTGGCCCACCATTTCGCTCGCGTTATCGTAATCGACATCGTCGTGAATCGGGAGGGGCCAGTGCAGGGCGCACAACGACTCGAAACTTTCCGGTAATTCCGTTTGTGTAGCTCGTATTCGCCTCATCATTCGTCCTTCCAATTTCCTTTGTCGTACTCCTTGTGACTCAGAGCCCTAAGGATGTACACGCGACCTTTGACCGGGTGGTTTATCCGGGTGGGGCCATGTCAACCGCATTTCCAGCCAATTCGAATTTTTCAGCAGGGAAACCGTGTTCTCGCATCGCGGCAAAAAATCTCACGCAGAGGCGCGGAGGCGCAGAGAAAGAAAGATGAAATTCGAATCGTTTTGCATTTCCCTGCGATCTGCGCCTCTGAAGGAGATTGCCTTTGATTGGCCGATCGTTCTACTTAGATTCGCTCGCCGCTGTTGCTGGAGGGGTTTTGAGATAGCGACTGGCGAACTGAATGAACGTTGGCCAATTCAGGGCGTCGGTGTGTCCGCCGTTGTGCTGGCGAAAGGCGAGGTCGCCGTCGATCAGGGGGGCGCCCACTGGGGGCATTTCGGTTGTGCCAAGGCCCTTTTTTCCGAGAAGCTCGTAAACCGGACTGGCGGCCGCCGTGGCCATGAACATGCCGCGGGCGTCAACCCAGGCGTCGCCTTGCGTGATGCCGCCGCTGATGAAAACCGGGCGCGGAGCGCACAGCGCGATCAACTCGTGCGAATCAACAGGCAGATCGCTCCAGTGTCCGGCATATTTGAGGAAATTGCCGGCCATCCAATGGTATTCACCGGAGCTGGCGACGTTCTCGACCAGTTCGCCCCAATTGCGGCGATATAATTTCGCGCCACCTTCGCCGGAAGAACTGACATACGCGATGGCAAAACGCTGATCCAGCGCCATGGCCAGGAGTGTGCATTTTCCCCAGCGAGAATGGCCTTCGATGCCAACTTCCTTCGCATCCACCGCTGGATCGGTCTCAAAGTAATCCAGCGCCCGGCTGCCGCCCCAGGCCCAGGCGGCCAGGGCGCCCCAATCATCGAGCGCGCGAGGCTGGCCTTTGTTCACGAGTCCAATGATTCCACTGGTCAATCCGGCCCCGTTGTCCGCTTGAATGGTGCTGGTATTGATCGTCGCGTATCCCCAACCCTTGGCCAGCACCTGCTGCTGCCACGTGGGACCACTCGGGGCGCCGAAACCGCCGAAGCGCGCGCCGGCTGGCCTAGTGGTCATACCCGGCCGAGTCCCCGGTCGGCGCCGGCCGAAGAGGAACGGACCGCCGTTGAACTGCATCATCACCGGCACCGGGCCGGTTGCGTTGGCCGGCGTGGTCAGGGTTAATTCAATGTTCACCGTGATCAGCGGATAGGATGAATTATCCACGTGACCCACCAGATGCTTGGTGATGGTCTTGCCGTTGTTCTCCGTTTTCGTCAGTTCCCATGTGACCTTCGGCGTGTTTTTGGGAGTCCGGCCGTAAATCTCGCGTTCAAAATATTCCAGGATTTCCGGCCGGCGCTGAGTCCACCACATCCGGGCGGTCGTTACTTTCGCGCCATTGTTCAAGACCAGCGGATCGGGCAGATTCGGAAAGGGATTCGCCTTGGACTCATTAAGATTTGGATGTTGTCCCGACGCCCCAGGCGGTAGCGAAGTAATGTGCAGCAGGTTCATGACCCGCTGATGATCCTGCTCCGAAGTCAAATGCACGGGCGGGAACAGGCTGCCTCCGGAGGGTTGTGTGGCCGGCTCGGCATAAATCGGTGCCGCGACGCCGATCAATGCGGAAACTGCAAATCCCACGATTGCTCGAATCGGCCGCCGGATTCTCAATGGGTTTCTCCTGATTTTTGCGTTCAAATGGATGTTCCAGCAAAGGTAGCGCATCAAGGACCAAGTTGCAAGTGTGTGCCGGTGTGGCGAAAAAATCACCTAAAATCGCGGCACTCGCCCTCTTTCTTGCCGTAACTGTTTACCGTGCAGCAGCGTTCAGGGACCGGCTGGCATGGTCGGCGGTTTGTCCGCAGCCCATGCCGCGATCAACATCGATTTGATCGTCTCCAGCAGATTCTTCCCCTGCTGACCGGCGGTGCGCAGCAGCGATG
>DATAWP010000065.1:0-29905 GCA_036267155.1 Tepidisphaeraceae bacterium | reverse complement strand
GATTGAAGATGAATTACAGTCTGTTCGCACGGCCCGGCCTCCTTGTGTTGAGTTGGAACTGTGGTAAGTCCCGAATCTACAAGAGGCAGGGCCGTCGCGCCATAGCGCCGGCAATAAAAATCGGTGCAAAATGCGGGCTAGTACAAGCGGGATGGGTCGCTTGCCACGGTAGTGTCCTAATTTGAGATTAATAGGTTCTCCGCAGTATTTTAAAAACGAGAACTAAGATCATCAGGCAATTACAGATTATCGCCCCCCAATAAAGTCGCGGGTCTTCACTTCGGCGGACCCAGGTCGGCCCCCAATGTGCGCGTGTACCCGGTCGCTCACTTAGGCGTACCCTAGCCCAGTGCGATGATTGGACCCATGCCTTCCCCGTCACCAATTGACCGAGGAGCAGAAGAAAAAATAATGCTGCCAGCAGTTTCACGAGCATATTTGAAACTTTATGTCCGGTATACCGGCGAGAAGCCGGGCGCACACGGCCGGATTGACTGCCATGGCGTTTAGATGGCGGCCAACAACTCATCCAGTTCCCAAACATGATCCGTGACGCCAGCGGCCATAGCTGGCGTAACCCGCGTGGTCCCGTGGATGCGGCAGAAGTTGTAATGGGCGACGTGGAGCGCCACGGCAGCGGCGAGGTTTTCTAGCTTCTTAGAGAAGCCGAGCTACTGCGGATTCGCTTGTCGGAAGCGGATCGGCGGAAGCTGGATGATGCGGCAATGCGGGAGCATGAGGATACCAGGCGAAAACCGCAACCGATAAAAACACTGATCCGCCGCACGCCGAAAACCGTTCAGGTGGAGTGATTCCGTTTTGCCGTAAACAGCTACTCGTTTAGTTAATTCCAGTTAATTCGTTTATTGTTTCCCGGATGAAGATCGTCGACTTGGATTTCGCCCTTCTCTCCTCACCGTATTGCCAGCCGGAGCGGTGGCGTTCTTACGGCGTTGCCGTTGTCCGCACGGAAGACGGGCGCGTGGGTGTTGGCGAACCCTATGCCGGGGTTAATCTGCCGGTTGTCTGTCGCGAGGCCGTCACCGCCTTGCGGCCGCTGTTTATCGATCAAGATGCGACACAGATCGACGCCCTCATGAAGCATGCCCATGCGACGGTCGAATACTTCGACCATCGCGGGCTGGTTTGTTGTGTTCTGGGCGCAATCGACTGGGGACTGCACGACCTGGCATCGCAACGCGCCGGCTTGCCCATGCACCGGTTCCTCAATCCCTGCTCGGCCGCCGGCATCGAACTCTACGCCAGTACGGGCGTGATCGGTTGGTCCATCGCGGAAACCGTGAATGAAATACACCGCCGGATCGCCGAAGGATATCGCTGCATTAAGATTCGCGTCGGCTGCGGTCAGAGGGATGCGGATGAGGCGATCGCCCGGACCGAGGCAATCGTCAACGCCGCCAATGGTCGTGCCCGTATCGCAGTGGATGCCGGGCAGCAGGTATTTCTTCGTAAGTTCTGGACCTTTTCCGATGCGCTGCGGGTGATGTCGGCGCTGGGAGCGATGGGCATCTGCTTTTTGGAAGATCCCTATTTGATCACCGATCGCCAAGCGTATCGCCGATTGCGCGATGTCGGCGGCGCGCCGATCGCCGGCGGCGAGATGTTCAACCGAGCCGAGGAATTCGACAGTTACTTCTCCGCGGGCGCACTGGATGTTGCCCAGCCTGATGCCTCGGTTTTACCGGGGCCGGCCGCATCGCTGCGCGTCGCCGAAGCGGCGCGGAAACATGGCGTGCGACTGATCATGCACGGCTGGGCGGGGCCGATTGCACAGTTGCAGAATATCCACATCGCCCTGGCCGCCGGGAACTGCGAGATGGTTGAGTATTGTCCGTTGTTGCATCCGCTGCTGGTCGATGGTTTGGCGCCGGTCTGGAGATTTGCCGACGGCCGGCTCGAGGCGCCGACCGCCCCGGGCATCGGCGCAGCGGCCATCGATGACCTGCTGCTTCGCTATCCATTTAAGGAAAACCAGAGCCTCATCGCATGATGCCTTGAAACTAATAAACGGGACAGCTCTGAATTAAATTGGCGGCCGCCATGGACGCCGATGCCTTTTGGCGGCACTACGCCTCCAGGATCGGAGAGTTTTTAGAGGGCTTGGAAATGATTGAAGCTGGCCCGCTTGTCTCTGGAACGCCAAGCTTGCGAGCTAACAGAAAATCAAAGAGTCGATCTGGAGTAACCTTCTTCGCACGCGAGCCGACCTGGGCTTCCCATCCGACGCGATACTGAATTCGCGGTCTTGCGCTCGTGAAGCATTGCTGTACGGCATCCGCGACGCGTTGGGCGGGGAGAGCTTTTTCCGCGCAGCTAAAGACATATCCGGCGACGTGGTCGATCAGGGCGCCGTAGTGTTGGCGGGCCGGAGAGCCGGGCGCGATGGCGTCGACGCACTCCTTCTCTTTCCGCCAGATTTCGGATTGGATCGTTCCCGGAACGATGAGACAGACGCGAATTCCTTCGGGCCGAAGCTCGAGCCTCAGTGCATCGTTCACCGCTCGCAGTGCAAACTTGCTGGCGCTATAGGCGCCGAAAAGGGGCGTCGAAATCTCGCCGGTGATCGATCCCATATTGACGATGCGAGAACCCGGCTTGGCGCAGCGGGCGTTATGAACGCGAAGCAGCGGCAGCATCGTTTGGGTGACGGCGATGACGCCGAAGAGGTTCACGTCAAGCTGCTGGCGCCAGGCGTCCAGGGAGATAAATTCCACCGGCCCGACGATGCATATACCGGCATTATTCACGAGCCCGCCCAATCCGTTCTCGCCGGCATGAGAACGAATTTCTTCCTCTGCCGCATGGATCGAAGGCAGGTTTGTAACGTCAAGTTGTATGCAACGAATGGGGATCGGCGTGCCTGCTGCCGCTTGCTCTACTGATTTGGCTTCCTCCGCGGTTCGGATCCCGGCCCAAACGGAGAAACCCTGGCGCGCCAGTTGTAGGGCGCATGCTCGTCCAATACCCGTGCTCGCGCCGGTAATCAAAACATGACGGCCGCGAGCAACCATGGTCATCGTTCGCTCCAATAAGTGTCTTGCGGTCGGCGTTACCTGGGCGCGGCCGGGAGATGCACATTGGTTGTTTAGCGAGTTCCCGCGGCGCGGGGCGCGGCCTTCGCCTCATGCGTTCCACTTTCGCCGGCGCTGGAGATATCCTCGGCGCCGGCGTCTTCAAATATTTTCTTGGCCCGGCTGGTCTCATCGCCGTCTTCTGAATGGACGGAGATAAGAATATTGCCGCTTTTAAGGCGACCTTCGTATCGCTTGGCTTCAAATTCCGGGATGCCCATTCCCACGAGCGCGCCGGTCAAGCCGCCGACGGTTCCTCCAACCGCCGCACCGCTTAGGGCCGCCATAATCGGACCGGCCGCGATGAAAGGCCCAATGCCGGGAATGGCCAGCATTCCGATACCGGCCAGCCAGCCCAGCGTAGCCCCGACAGCCGCGCCGGCGCTTACCCCGGCAACGGCGCCTTCGGGCGCCTTGGTATTCTTTTCATGCGCGAAGTTCTTGGTGGTGCTTTTGTCGGGGAACAAGACCGAGATGTCATTGTTTGAAAAACCTGTGGCCTTGAGAGAATCGATGATTCGATTCGCCTGTTCTTCACGAGTTGCTATGCAAAAAATAGACTTCGACATTTAAATCTCCC
This sequence comes from Tepidisphaeraceae bacterium, assembly GCA_036267155.1. Lineage (GTDB taxonomy): Bacteria > Planctomycetota > Phycisphaerae > Tepidisphaerales > Tepidisphaeraceae > PALSA-1353. The sequence continues at coordinate 26,233 of DATAWP010000065.1, read as the reverse complement.
GGGTTGGCAAAACAGGTTTTGCGGAATCGCTAACCGTGCCGAACTATTTGATATCAAGCTCGTTATTTACGTTGTCCGCACCGGCGACATTGTCGGCCATTCTGCCGATGGCGTCCTTTTCATCCTGATTATTCACCGGTCCACGAAGCGTTACCTTGCCGTTGCGACAAATAATCTTTACGTTCTCCGCGGTGATAGACATTTTCGCGTCCATGATGTGCCGGCGAATATCGGCGGTAATTTGCACATCGGTCTCTCCCTGGCCCTGCATCCCGGCGGTGATTGCGCCGGGAGCCCGGTCACGGGAATTGATGGCCGTGTTATCCGGAGCCACATCATTGGCCGACGCCGCGGGCGCGGTGGGGCTCGACGTCTGCGAAGAGTCGTTGTTTTGGTCGCAGCTCGCGAGCCCCAGTCCGCATATCAATAGAAACAGGATCGGCTTCATTTGGCGCTTCCTGCTCGTGCCGATCTGGCCGGGCGGTCTTCGTCATCCCCTTCCTCGGCATCGCCGGCTTCCGCGGCTTCGGCGAAGACTTCGTCCTGGGCAATGGCTTTCAATTTGTCGTCGGCGGCCTCTTCTTCATCGGTGGTCTCCTCCAGAAGTTTGGCGACCCGATCGTTACCGAGTTGGTCGGCCATTCCGCGAGTGAAACAGTAAGCGGCCATTTCATAGTGCTCGACACGCCGAGCGGCGCCGATCAGGGCGCTGTCGATGACGGCTGGCGGCCCGTCTTCCTCAAGAACCTCGCCTCCTTCTTCAACGAGGCCTTCCATCGCATGGCATTTTTTCCCGCCAAGGTCGATGTCGAGGATCTTGCCGATTTGTTGAAGCCGCTTCACGTGGCCTTCAGTTTCCTTGAGGTGGCCCGTGAACGCCTCCTTCAGCTGGCTGGATGAAGCCTTTTTGGCCATCTTGGGCAGGGCTTTGAGAAGTTGATTCTCAGCACTGTAGAGGTCTTTTAGTTCATCAACCATTAGTTCAGACAGGGATTCCATGGCGATCTCCTTTCAAAAGAGATTTGGTAAAAAAAGGATCTGGGCCAAGCGCCCAAAGCATTGAGCGGCCGCTCCAGCAGGGCGGCTATGCGTTGTGGGAGTCAATGCGGTCCCAAGCATCCCGAGCAGCGGGCTTGGCTTGATCCCAGTTCAATTTTGATTTGCCCCTTGCTTTGTCCCAGTCGTTGCCCAACGATCCTTCGACCTGATCGAAGTTTTCATCGGAATGTCGCGCACGAGATTCCCACCCAAATTGATAGGCGGGCCCATACTGGTCATAGGCCGACCCCGGAGTCGCATAGGGACGTGACGCATAATTCTTGCGCCAATATTCGTGTTCGACGGACGGATTGACATGTTCCGCGATGCCTTTACCGATGAGGCCGCCCGCAACAGCGCCCACGACCGCCCCGACCGCCGTGCCCACAGGGCCTCCGACGGTTCCCATCGCGGCGCCAGCGGCAACAGCACCTCCGATGCCCACGGCACCGCCGGCGGCTGCGCCGATCCCCGTTCCAACTGGATGAGCCCCCGGCGTTTTCGTGATCGGATCAGGATTCGCGGCAGGATCGTTCGTTTTCATTGTCGGCACTTTCGTCGGATTCATGGTGACCTCTGGAAAAGATTGAACAGCCTGAAGTAAGCGTCCATCTCTCAAGATGAAAGCTAAAAAAAGGTAACACGTTTCTCCGTAACAAATCGCGTACCTCAAGTTTCATGAGCTTGTATTTCGTCGGTATAGCAATTCGGCACATTTATGGCGGCGACAGAACGTCAGTGGTCCCCACTTATGGCGGGGATTTATGCGCAGCGTTGGCAGAATTGAAGGTGATGGGGGAATTGAACGTGACGTGAACTGTTTACGAGTTATCAAACACGCTGCACTGGGTTTTTCGCGGCCTCGACAGGATTGATGCACTCCGAACTCGCAAGCTGAAGTGGCGCAGATCGCCGTCAATGGCTTTATTCCGATTGAGATGCGCTCGATCTCATCGAGCGTAATCGCGTCCGCGGTGCGGTCGTAAAGCTTGGTGGGTGATCGCTAGAGCATTTTCGAGTGTGCCGCCGTTTTTGAGGAAGGCGGTGATGCCCGTGGCCCGGAAGGCGTGGCAGCAGATGCGGTCGGCGGCAATTCCCGCACTCCGGCCGAGTCCAAATGGGGGGCCAAGGAATCGAAAATTTTCTCCTTGAAGCCGAACGGATGTTTGGGTAATGTTTGGGTCGCGTACCGTCACGGCGAGCCGTGTTGGCCTGCAAGAATGACCGGTGACAAAACCGTTTTCGATTCATGGAACCGCTCGGCGACAAAATCCGAAAGCAGCGGCGGCGGCTGGGGCTGACGTTGGATGAATTGTCCGGACGCGCGGGCATTTCCAAGCCGTATCTGTCCCTGATCGAAACCGGGCGGGTGGCCAACCCGCCGAGCGATGAAAAGCTCCAGCGATTGGAACAGACGCTGGGATTCGTCAGCGGGGAATTGCTGACGCAGGCGCATTTGCAGCGAACGCCGCGGGATGTGCGGGAGGCTTTGGGAAAACTGCTGAACGAAAAAAACGGCGATGGAGCGGAGCCGGCGTTCATGTCCAGTGTGTTGCATCAGTTGGTGGATCGGGCCGGCAGCAACGTGGGCAGCAACGTGCAGGGCGGCGGCGCGGTGCCGGTGATTAATCGGGTGTCGGCTGGTTATCCGACGGATTTCACGGATTTGGCTTATCCGCCGCGGGTGGCGGACCAATTTGTCGGGTGCCCGGAGATTTGCGACAAGGATGCGTTCGCGGCGCGCGTGCATGGGGACAGCATGACTCCGAAGTATCGCGAGGGGGACATCGTGATTTTTTCGCCATCGCTGGCGGCGCGCGGCGGGGATGATTGCTTTGTGCGCTTCGGCGATGGGCGGACGACGTTCAAGCGGATTTTTTTCGAGACGGACGGAGAAGGGCGGGCGGCGGTCGTGCGGCTTCAGCCGCGCAACGAAAAATATCGCGCGACGCTGGTGAAAAACGATCAGGTTTCAGGGCTGTATCGGGCGGTGTATCGGTATCAGCGGGTGGATGGGGATTGAAACGTTCACCCCGCCCGAGCGGCAGGAACGAAATGGCGCCGAAGGGCGCCGCGGATGCTGACCTGAATTTTCGATGCGCTGCGATGCCGGGCGAACTCGATCAGTTGCAGAAACTCGTCGGTGTGTCCGGACAATTGCAGGGAAAGGCAAAGCGACTGGGCCGCGAGGGCGGCGATGGTTGGCTGAACGCGCGATCGATTCAGCGGCAATTCGGCCAGCGGCCAATGCCGGCGAAGCAATGCCTGCGACTCAGATGGGGCGACGACTCGGCCGCAGGATGTGCCGCGGCGCCCGGATGCGATCACGAGGACGGCGTCGCAGGAGGAGAGTTGGGCGGCAGACCAGGGATTTTGAGCGGTCAGGTCGATCCAGGCCGTTTCGCGGCCAATCAATTTGTTCCGCGCATCGAGCGATTCGACGACGCCGGGAACATGGCGAAGCACGATCCGCCCGTGCTGCGGGACCAGGGCGGTCCAGCGCTGGCCGATGACGCGATAGCCGGCTCGGAGAAGGCGCGAGATTTCGCCGGTGATGGAATACGGACAGAGGATCAGCGCGCCCCAGCCGGCGCGTTCGACGGAGATGGCGGGAATCAGCTCGATGCCGCGCAATCGCAACAGTTGCGCCATGGGCCAGAGCACGGCGGCCTCGGCGAGGCGAACGGAATCGAGCGCCGGACGGGGAAGCACCCAGCTTTGCCAGCGCTGTTTGAGCAGATTGATCTCGCACATTCCCCAGCGGTCGTCGAGGACCCAGCTTCGCTCGGCCAGGGAATAAATATCGACCAGGTCGTCGCTCTGCCGCTCGCTGGCGGTGGCCGGCGCAAGAGAGCGGGTGACTTCGGCCAGATCAAAAGGGCGGATTTCTCCGCGGGCGGGAAGTGTTTTCGGCTGCGCGGTGGATGCGAAAGCCCTGAGGAAAAACTGAATCCGTTCGTCCAGCGCCGGGCAGGAATTGCCGACGGCCACGGCCGGGCCATGAATCGAAAAGCGATAGTTTATCGGAACATTCAACGAAAACTCCGTCGCGACCGCTGGACTATCGGCAAGATAGAAAAGCCCGCTGCACATTGATTAGGCCTTCAAATCGCTTTGTCCGATGAGAGTAAACCCTTTTTTCATGAGCAATTGTGCGGCCAGGACGGGATCGTCAACGTACAGCGCCAGCGCCGGCCCGCGCGGGCCAAGCAGGAATGGATAGACGTAATGAATGTTGATCTCGGCCGAGAGAAGCGCCGAGCAGATGGCGATCAACGGCTGGCCGCTTCGTTTGGAGATGTGGACGGCGAGAAGTTCGACTTCGCCGAAAGGGAATCCGGATTCGGTGAGGGTCTGGCGAGCGGCATCCGCGTCGGCGCAGATGAGGCGGACCAGCGCCGAATCGGCGGATTCTTCGATCGACAGAGCGCGAATGGGATGATCGCCCGATTGGAGCGCGCTGAGCAGGGCCTGAAGACGACCGACGCGATTTTCGAGGAAGATCGTGAATTGCCGCACGCGGGCCGGCTCGAAGCCGGCGCCGCGTTCGGTTTGCGGTGGGAGTACGCCTTCCATGACCAAAAGCTTACGCCCGTGCGATAAGGAATCCTAATGGAAAGAAAGAGGCCCGCCGGTGCGGCGGGCCTCGATGATTCGCTCTGCAATATCTACAAACCGACTTAGTCGTTGTCGTCGGTCGGCAGCAAGACGCTGTCGTTCGCCGTGTAGGGCGAAGCAATCAGATCTTGATTGGGGGCGGCGGCGGTATCCCAAGTCGGACCGCCACGCGTGTAGATGTTGTCACGGCTGGTGCCGCAGAACGGGTTGTTCTGGAATTCGACGTGACCGTCGCCATACAACACGTTCTGTCCATCCTTACCGTGGTTGTTGCTGTTGCCCTCGCGCATCGAGGTGCCCGAGCTGCTGGTATTTGGCGCTATGACGTTGTCGTTGCCGCTGTTTCCGGCCGTGCCGGGGTTGATATCAGCAGCGACCGCAAAGGTGGGTTCCAGGCCCTGCACCATCTTATAACCGCTTCCCAGCGCGCCGGTGTCCGGATAGGGATTGGCGTAGCTGTAGCTCAGATTGTTCACGATGTTCGTGAAGTTAATCTGGTTGAGGGCGGTATTGGTGCCGCCTCCGAATGTATCGGCCGAAGCGTTGGAACTGGGGCAAACGAACACGGCCGAGGTGATATCCTCCGTGCGAAGCAACAGAAACAACGCCTGCGGAACGTTGTTGACCAAGTTAGCTCCGGTGGCTTGACTGGTATAGGTAGTCGCGCCGGCGGCGAACGGATCCGTCAAACCGGTGGAACCTGCGGGTATCGGGCCGCCGCCAGGACTAGCGGCCGACGCGTCATAACCCTGCACGCCAATATTGGTCACATTCATTGCTCCATAACCAATATAGGTGGTCCGCGGATACGGCCCCTTGTTGTCGTTGGAGTAGAGAAGAATGGCCTGACCAATCTGCCGGAGGTTGCTGGCGCACTTGACACGGTTGGCCGTTTCACGGGCCCGGTTCAAGCTGGGCAGCAGAATCGAGATCAGCAGAGCGATGATCCCGATCACGACCAGCAGTTCGACGAGGGTAAATCCCTTCGTCCTGACGGGGGCGCCCTTGATGGGGGCGGAGCCCTTCGTCATACATAAACGCTTCATACGAAGCTCCTTTCGGACTGCGTCACATTCACCAGCGCATCGGGAGCGATCGTACGGATATATAGATATGAGTGCCGTATCGAACTCCTTGTTGAGGAGACGACCCCTTCGACCGCGGATGCATCGGAATGTAACATGGGAAAAATTGCGCCGGCGACCGCCGCCGGACGCTAAAGATCGTATTAGCCTTATTATCGAAATTCCGCCATGAGTTTGAGCATACAAACACGAACGCTCGGTAAAGGCGAGCAACCGCGAGTCTAACGCTCATCGCATTGCCGCGTCAAGAAAAATACTCCAAATTGACACGGCCAAGCAAATATATGCCAACATCTTTATTCTGTTACAGTTATAGGTGACCCCAGTACGGAAATATAAGAATCGGCAGCGGTTTGGACAAACCCAATGCCAATGGCGCTTTCGCGGCAAATTCAGGCGTTTGGGGCGTCTGGATCAGGTCGAGAGCGGGTTCTCTTTTTCTGATGGACCTTGAGCCGCTCGATCACCAATTCAGGAAGCACGCCGCGAAGCTGATGAATGTCGCCGCCGAGTGAAACCACCTGCCGGATGAGGCTGCTGCTGGTCAGGGCGTATTGGTCGCCGGTCATGATGAAAACAGTCTCCACCCTTCCCACGGCTCGGTTGGCCAGGGCAAGCTGGAATTCGTATCGCAGGTCCGAGACATCGCGGATGCCGCGGAGGATGGCGGTGGCCTTGCACTTTTTCACGAAATCGACGGTCAGGCCGGTGTATTTCTCGACGCTGACCCCCTCCGCGTCCTTGAGGAGGGTTCGGATCATGGACACGCGCTCGCCGAGGGGGAAAAGCTCGCTCTTTTCAGGGTTGATGCCGACGGCCACGATGAGGCGATCAAACAATCGCACGCCGCGGCGGATAACGTCGAGGTGGCCGTTGGTAATCGGATCAAACTGGCCCGGAAAAACGGCGATGGATCGACGGGGCATTGGAGTGGCAATCTTACGGAAGTACAAGTGGGAAGTACAAGTTGCAAGTACAAGTACAAGTGGCAAGCGATGCCATCCAACTTGCACTTGCAACTTGCACTTGCAACTTCTGCCTACGGTATCGTAATTTGGCTTTCGTGCTCCAACGGCGCATGAGCAGCAGCGGGGTGGTCTATTATGCCTCGGCCATTCTGGAGGCCATCGGGGTTCGGCATGCTTTCAGCACGCGCATCGGGGGAATCAGTCCGCCGCCGTTCGATTCGCTGAATATGGGAAACCCCAACGGCTGCGCGGTTCAGGATAATTACGAACGCATCTGGGCGAACTACGCGCGGCTGTTGTCTTGCATCGATTGTCCCACCGAGCCGCCGATGCGCGTGCATCAGGTGCACGGCAAGGAGGTGGCCGAAGTTCAGATCGGCCAGAGCTTTGACACGGACTGCAAAGCCGATGCGCTGGTGAGCGAGGACTGGCGGAGGGTGATTTCGGTGCGGACGGCGGACTGCGTGCCGATCCTGCTGAGCAGCGACGACGGCCACGTGGTGGCGGCCGTGCACGCGGGTTGGCGCGGGATCGTCGCGGGAATTATCCCGGCAACCGTGAACCGGCTGATCGCGATCACGGGCCAATCGGCCGCGAGCTTGCGGGCAGCGGTAGGACCGTGCATTGGAATGAATGCGTTTGAAGTCGGCCCGGAAGTTCTGGCGGAATTTGAAAAGGTTTTTGGTCCCGCAGCGCCGGTGAAAACTCGGCCCGGAGGAAAGGGCAACGTCGATCTTGGCAGCGCGGCGCGAATTCAACTGCTGGACCGCGGGCTCGATGAGCGGCACGTCGATTCCTCCGATCGTTGCACGGCGACCCGCCGGGACGAGTTCTTCTCGCACCGCCGGGACCATGGCGTCACCGGACGCATGGCGGCGATGATCGCCGCCAACCGCCCGGAGCAGGCCTGATGGAGGCTAATCCACACACAGCACAATTGTGGCGGAATCTGAGCAAAAGGCCGTTACGATAATCAAGCCGATGGGCAAGCTCTCCATTAGCGACGCGGACGCCAGATCCAACTCCCGGCGACGGGCGGTGTGGATTCGGCTCGTTCTGCTCGCGGCCATTCTTCTGGCGTTCGGCCGAATCCTGACCAATGATTTCGTGAACTGGGATGACCGTGGACTGATTTTCGCCAACCCGAACATTGCGGACCCGACCCTCTGGGGCCTGATGCATCAATGGAATCCAAAGAATCCAAACAACGCGGAAATGTACGATCCGCTGGTTTACACGCTCTGGTGGTCGCTGGCTCATGTGGCCCAGCTTGAAACGCCTGATTTTCAGCAGTCCAAGCTCAATCCATACGTTTTTCATGCCGCGAGTCTGCTGGTGCACTGGCTGTCGGCGTGCGTGGTGCTGGAAATCCTGCGTCGGCTAAAAATCGGCGATTGGCCCGCGGCGGCGGGCGCGGTCATCTTCGCCATTCACCCCATCCAAACCGAAGCGGTCGCCTGGGCAACATCCATGAAGGACCTGCTGAGCGGATTTCTGGGCCTGCTGGCCATCTGGAGATATCTCGTCGCGCTGCAAACGCGGGGTGGGCGGCGAAAAAGAAATTATCTGCTGGCGACGATCTGCTTCGCCGCGGCATTGCTTTCCAAGCCTTCCACCGTGGTGGTGCCGATCATCGCCGCGGTCATCGATCGGATTATGTATCGCCGATCATGGCGGGAGATTGGCAAATGGATTTGGCCCTGGCTGGCGATGGCGCTGGGATGCGCCGTGCTGACCGTTGGGGTTCAGCCGCTGCATTCGGTCTACGGCGGCCCGATCTGGGCGCGACCGCTGATCGCCATGGATTCGCTGGCGTTTTATCTCTACAAGATTATTCTGCCGATTCGATTGAGTTTTGATTACGGCCGCAGCCCGACCGAAGTGCTGACCGATCCAAATCTGCACCATCCACTATACTGGACATGGGTTTTTCCCCTGGCGGCGGCGGCGATCATCTGGCGAATCAGGCAGCCCGTGATCACGCTCGCGGGATTGATCTTTGTTCTGGGAGTTGTCACCACTCTCGGGCTCAAGGCGTTTGTCTTTCAGTATTACACCACCGTCGCGGACCGGTATGTTTACATTTCGATGTTGGGAGTCGCCCTGGCGGTGGGATGGCTGATGGACCGGTATCGTAATCCCAAAGCGATCGGCGTTTTTTGTGCGATCGCCGTGGTGCTGACATCTCTTTCCTTTGTCCAGGCGGGCCGGTGGAAAGACACCGAGACGCTCTATGATTACGGGCTGGGGCTGAACAAAACGCGCGGGCTGCATTACCTCATCTTCGGAGATTACAAGGATCACCTTGCCGCGTTCTATTTTCGCCAGGCGGAGGCGGCGCGCGATCGGGCGAAAATCGCCGACGAGACAGATCTGATCAAGGAGGGATACGGCTACACCCGGCAAGCCGCGGAATTGTACGCCGAAGGGATCAAGCTGGAGCCGGAAAACACGAACGGTTACGACCGGCTGGCGAGGGATCTGGTTCGCCTGGATCGGATTCCCGAGGCGATTGAAGTGACCAGGCAGTGGATGGCCATTGAGCCGCGGATCGACCCGGCGCTACGGGAAAAACCCGGGACGCTCCAAGCCATGCTCGGTTCGCTGTATCTGAGGAACCGGCAGTATTCCCAGGCGGTGGCCGCTCTCCGGCGGGCGGTGCAGTTGAACCCCGATCCGCAAACGCAAGCAATGCTGGAACAGGCCGAGAAAATGATGCCGCAAACAACAACCCGGCCGAAGAATTCTCATTGAGGAATGGGCGCGGTGTGGAACGCCAGGCGTTCCAGAGCGTAAAGATCATCCATCGCCAGCCCCGCTTCGACATCATGGCGAACAATGACCCATCGCCCCGCGAAAAGCTCGAACAGGGTCCGACAGTGGACGATTTGGGGAGACGCGTCGTTGACGAAGTTTCCGTCATTGTCGGCATCGCGGCGATTGCCGTGCGGCTCGGTGACGTGCGAGGCGCAGGAATAACTCAATAAAATTTGCTGAGGATTGGAATTCGGCTGCCGCTGATAACTGACATCCCAGACGACAAACTGCCGCCGGCGCCAATCGCGGTGGTTATCCAGAAAAAGCACGGGCCGATCGCGCACGAACTGGGGAAACGCTTCGCTGTCTCGCTGAAAATGTTTGAGGGCTTCGTAAATATCCGGCTGTGTTGCCGGCGGAGTGACCGCCGGGGCGGTTGTCACGGCGGCATGCGGCGGGGCTTGCGCCATCGTCTTCGCCTGGGCCGCGCCGCGCCGGGCACGCTCGATCAATTGACGAATGTAGGTGCTTTCGATCTGCCGGCTGCCGACGGTATCGAGAACGAAACGGTATTGGGCGGCGGCGCCGCTGTAATCCCCGTCCACGATCAGAACGTCGCCGCGATTGTCGGCATCGTTCAGAGCATTCAGATTGCGGCTCTCCCAGTTGTCGGAAAAGAGCAGCACGCACGCGACGATGAACGATGCGATGCCGCCGACGATCAAGGCCCACCACAGCGGCGATGGAACTCCGCGAGGCCGTGGCGGAGCAACCGGGTTTGGCAATGCCCCGGGCGATGGTGGCCCATCCGTAGCGGGAATCGGGCTTTCCTGAAACGACGGAGCTTCCTGGGCGACGGGCTCGGGCTCTTCTTCTTCTTGCAGCGGAGGAATGTCGTTCAGGGCGCCGCACGCTGGGCAGAATTCCGCAAGACCGGCGAATTCCTCGCCGATTTCAAAAGCCTCCCCGCATTCGGCGCAAGATACCCGGATCAAGACGCGACATCCGTTCAGGCGGCGACTTCACACTCGGCGGCAGCGGGTGTTCCGCCCTCGGTCGAGGCAAAGGGCCGGACCTCCCGATTCTTGTTGTTGGAGACAACCACCGTTTCCCAAAGATCAATGCTGTCCAGCTTATAACGGTAATCCACTTCGACGCCGGTTCTGCGGACCAGGTCCTGCAGCGGCAGGTCGCTGCGCCACCCCAGCTTCGTGCACAGCGGACAAAGAAATTTCTCGACCATTGCGATGAAGCGATTGGTGGACTGAAAGTGGTTGAGAATAACGATCCGCGCCCCCGGCTTGGCGACACGCTGCGCCTCCCTGATCAGCCGATACGGATCGCTGACGACGCTGATGACATGGCTGATGAACACATGGTCGAACGCGTCGTCGCTGAAGGGAAGCTGAAGCGCGTTGGCCTGAAATAAAGTGGCCGGCGCCAGGCGGCGATGTTGAATCTTCTTGCGGCACTCGCGCAACATGCCGCCCGACAAGTCGATGCCGAAAATGCGGGCATGGCGAGGATAACAATTGAGCGACGCCCCCGTGCCAATGCCCAGGTCCAGCACGCGCTGCCCCGGACCGATGCTCATGTGCGAGATCGCACTGTTGATTCGGCGCCGAACCAGGCGACCGAACGTGGCATCGTAGAACAAGGAGTGAAAGTCATAGATACTGCGGGTGCTGGATTCGTGCATCGCCACGGCCGAGACTCCTTCTTATTCCAAATTAGCCGCTGCAAAGGATTTTGCCAAGCTCTGATCGAAAACCCGTCATTTCGCCATCCCCGCCGCGGCAGAGTCCATGAGCCACAGGAACCGGCCTTCGGGGGGGTCAATCAATTGGATCGGCAAGTTTGGCGTGTCGCGCGGACTCTCCAGGACCTGCTCGACGCGCTTGGCCTTGGTGGCGCCGCTGACCATCACGACGATCTGTCTGGCGCGGTTGATGAACGGAGCGGTCATTGTGATCCGCCAGACACCGAACTTTTCCACGAAATTGGCGACGCAGCGGTGGCTCGTTTCAGCGAGCGCTGCCGTGTTGGGGAAGAGCGACGCGGTGTGGCCGTCGTCGCCCATTCCCAGAAGAATCAGGTCCAGGCCGCCGTCGCCGAAATTATTCTTCAGCAGTTGCCCATATTCCGTCGCGGCCCGCTGGGGGTCGATCTCGCCCTTCATGCGGTGGACGTGATCGGGCGGGATGGGAACGCGATCGAGCAGGGCTTCGCTGGCCATGCGGAAATTGCTGTCGGGATGGTCCGGCGGGACGCATCGCTCGTCGCCGAAATAAATCCGCCAGTTTTTCCAGTCAATGCACTTGGCGTAGGATTCGCCGGCCAAAAGCTGGAAAAGAGTCTTGGGCGTGCTGCCGCCGGAAAGGGCGATGGAAAAATCGCCGCGGTTGGCGATGGCATCGCCGGCGACGCGTGCGATTTGATCGGCCGCGGCAACGGCGACGGCATTTAAGTCGGCAACGACCTGAATGGATCGATTGGACATGATTCAATCGCGCCAGAGACGCGAAAGCGGAATTGTCAGATCGGTGAACGGAGGCAACTGGACGGTTTGATTCTGCTGACCACGACCGGCGGATACGTATTGGCCGTTCTCCAACCGCCAGGCCTCGATCGTTCGCGCGATCGGATCGACGATCCAGTAAAAAGCGACGCCCGCGTCACGGTATTGGGCGAATTTGTCCGTGCGGTCGATCTCGACGCTCGTGGGGCTGATGATTTCGACGGCCAGATCGGGCGGCCCCTGCATGGCTTTTTCGCCGATGAGATGCGTACGCGCTTTTGAGAAATAGAGAATGTCCGGACGACGTACCGTGAACCGATTGAGAATCGTATCCACGTCTCGATGCAGTTCCCCCAGCCCATGGGTGGTGATGTGCTCGCCAAGAAAAAGGATGAGTTGTATCTCCGTATAGGAATGTTTTGGCGTAGGACTTGGGCTCACGGCGATTTCTCCTTCGACCAGTTCCAACCGCACGCCGGGTGGATCTTCCCCAAGCCGCAGAAACTGCTCGGCCGTCATCTTGGTGGTGCTCAGCACAGGCATGATGTGAACATTGTACTCAACTTCGGACGGGAAATGAACGGGCCGCGCGGGTTCTATTGGGCAACGACCGCGGGGTCGTTCGACAGCGCGGACGCCGGTAAGCGCCGCTCCGCGGCTTCACCATTCGGCGAAGCCGTGGTGCCCCGGTCGATCACGGCGCCGCTGAGCCACAGGGTTGTCGGCCGGCCCGGCTGGCCGCTTCGCAGGATTTCGGCGACCGCGGCCGCTTGCTGGACCGCATCGGCGAAATAGCCGGTGCACGGACAATCGCCGCTGGTCCAACCGACTGCGGCAACCGACATGGCCCGCGGCACTTCGATGCCGGCGCGATTCAGATTGTGCAGCGTCTGAACGGCCCCGCGCACCGAATCGCATATACAGGCGGTCGCCCCGGATTCCATTGCGTACCCGACATCTGATGCGAAGCAGGCATCCACACAATAATCAGAGCAGTACCGCGCCGCCGTCCGGCGGATCGCCTCGGCAATCGTGATCCGGCCCCGATCCTCGATCGCCAGAAAATTGCGGTGCCCGGCCAACACAAGCTCGCGCGTCAGATGGGCCGCCCCCAGCGTTGCATCCAGGACCACGGCATTGGTCGAATACGTTCGCGCTTCCGTACCCACCGTGACCACCGGCATGCCCCGGATCAACAGATCGCGCACAAACGCCTCGGCCGTCCGGCTTGCCAGATCGATCACCGCGGCAAAGTGACTGAGAAAGCTGGGCCGGATCGAACAAATGTCGCTGCAAATTTCCGCGCCGGGGTTCAGCGCCTTGAGATGTTCGACAAGGGCATGATCGGTGCGCCCATCCACAATGAGCAACCACGGTCCCGCCGCGGCGGAGTGTTCGGTTTGCGAACCCCTAACGAAAGTCCCCCGACCGATGCTTCGTTGCAGCAGGCCTTCAGCCGCGAGATCGGTCAGAGCTTTGCTGAGGGTCTTGGCATTGACATGAAATCTGCGGGCAAGTTCACGTTCGCCGGGAAGTTTGCCTTTGAGTTCACCGGATGTCACCGCTTGGCGAATTCGTTCCCGCAAGCGCTGAAACTTGTAGCTTAAGTCAGAATTTCGACTCTGCCGGTTTAAGTCGTCATCCATGTCGAGTCCTCGATCAATCCCCTGCGAGCCGCATGGTTCACCGCATTAACCGTTAGATATCTCACATCAATTCATCGGTCAGACACCCGAGTGGGGTGATTCATTAGTGGCAAATAGCACAATAAATCATCATAATTTGCGCAACAGAATTAGTGTTTCCCTTCAATTTCATCTCGCCGCCTCCCAACTGGACGATTAGGATTATCGCACCCAATTGTTAAGATGCCAATATGCGCGCCGTAGTATTTGCCTGGATATTCGGGTTGCTGTTGCCGGCGGTGTGTCCCGCCGCCGAGCACGAAATCTCGATCCCTTTGCAAGACGGGCGCTTATCGATCACCCAATTGCAGCACGTTTTGGAGGAGGATTTAGGCGTCCCGCCAGCGGTCGTCCCCGATTTTTTCAGCCTGGATGTGGAGTTGGACCTCCGGAGCATCAACGGCTGGCTGATGGTGCGAGGACTGAACGGCGCGATGGGCGATGGGTTTCACGCGGCTGTCAGCGACAAAAATCTGCTGATCCAATTTGATCCAGACAAGTGGCCACGGAATTGGAACCAATCCTGTGACGCCCTGGGGCGATTCACCGAAATCGCCGCGCCGCAGGCGGTCGCTCGACAGAATCGGACATTTGGCCTGCACCTGCCGCGCGTGGTCGATCCGCACCAGCCGCTGGTGATCCTCATTCACGGCCTGGATGGAGATTGCGCCTGTTGCAATGACCTCGCCAAATTGCTCCGGAGCGACCATTTCCAAACCGCGATGTTCGCGTATCCAGCCGAGAAGCCGCTGGCCGAAGAGACGGAAATGCTCACGCGGAACATGCGGTTTCTGCACGAGCAATTCCCTTCCATGCGAGTTGATCTGGTCACCGAGAGCATGGGCGGCCTGATCGCCCGAAAATATGTCGAAGGCTCGAAATACGCCGGAGGGGTGGATCATTTCATCATGATCGCGCCGCCCAATGCCGGTTCGACCTGGACGCCGTACGCGCTGCTGCTGAAGGTGGCGGTGAACGCCTCGGATTGGTGGCATGATCCGCGGTGGAGCCCGGCGTGGATGATCACCGAAGGAATTTGCCAGTCGGCCAGCGACCTGCGCCCGGACTCTGAGTTTCTTGCCGAGTTGAATTCCCATCCGCGACGGCCGGGCGTGCGATACACCATCGTCGCCGGCGACCGGCCCGTAGGTTACCGCTTCGCGGCGGAGGCGCTGGAGTGGTCGGGTCATCTTATTGGTGATCGCATGGCGAGATGGCAGGGAGTTCGGCAAATCAAATCCGCAATGGATAACGAATCGAATCGCCTGTTTCGGAGCAGAGGCGATAACGACGGGCCGGTCCGTCTCAACAGCGCCCGACTGGCCGGCGTGACGGATTACGTCGCCGTGCCGGCCGATCACGTGGCGTTGTACGAATCGATCGACGGCCAATCGCCGGCGGCATGGCCGACGATTCAAAACCGCCTCACCCAATCGGTTCAATAATATGCCGGGTGAATTCGATCTCATCGATTGGATTCGAAGCAATCAGGGCAAATCGCCGCTGGTTTCCGTCGGCATCGGAGATGACCTGGCCGAGTTGAAATGGCCCGCGGATGATTTGCTGCTGGTGGGAGTCGACCAGGTCATCGACGGCGTGCATTTCGATTCCTCCGTGCATTCCCCGCGACAAATCGGGCGCAAAGCGATGAATCGCAATTTGTCGGATTGTGCCGCGATGGGTTGTTTGCCCGCCGCCGCCGTGGTTGCCGTGGCGCTGCCGAAGGGCCGGCCGATTGACAATGCCAAGGAACTTTACCACGGCCTGCGCGAAGCGGGGGATGTGTTCGCATGCGTCATCGTCGGCGGCGACACGGCAACGTGGGACGGGAAGTTGGTGGTCAGCGTGACGATTCTGGGCCGCTCCGCCGGCGTCCGGCCCGTCACACGCGGGGGCGCGCTGCCGGGTCACGGCATTTACGTCACCGGACCGCTTGGCGGAAGCATTCTGGGCCGGCATTTGACGTTCCAGCCGCGCATCGCTCTGGGCCGCCAACTGGCCGCCATTGCGACGGCGATGATTGATCTCAGCGACGGCTTGTCGCGCGATCTGTCCCACATTTGCCGGGCAAGCGGGGTCGGAGCGGTCATTGAATCCAGGCACGTTCCGATTCATCTGGATGCCGTGGAGCTTTCACGCCGCGATGGTATTTCAGCAATGCAGCACGCCCTGAACGATGGGGAGGATTACGAACTGCTGTTCACTTGCGCCGCTGAGATCAGCAGCGCGATTCGCATCGGCCGAACCACCGAAACACCGGGGATTTTCCTGGAAGATGAAAACGCGAATCGCACGCCGCTCGTTTCGCTGGGATGGGAACACAATCTCGGGATCCCGTAGCCCCGGATGTACATCGGGCTGCGCCTTTACCTTCTTCTTCGATGCCGCCGATTGATGGGTATTTTGCTTCCGATAGTGCGCGGCGGCAGCGGCAGGGGCACAACCACTTCCGTCGCCACCGCCCCGTCCGATGACTCCCCGCCTGATGCGCCGCCGCCGGGTGAATACGGCCGTTCAAACCGGCTCAACACCGGCTTGGCGGGCCCTGCCGCAGCCGCCGGTATTTCACCCGGCTTGTGCTCCGTCCAGTCCGCCGGCGCGGGCCGCGGCTCGAATCCCTCCAGCGCGGCCTGCTGAATCACCATGTTGATCAGATTTTCAATCCGGGTCAGTTCTTCGCCCTGGTCCTTTGCGATGAACGTAAACGCCTTCCCCGCCGCTCCCATTCGCGCCGTGCGGCCCACGCGATGCACATACACCTCGGGATCTTCCGGAACATCGTAGTTGATGATGTGGCTGATATCGGCGACATCGATGCCCCGGCTGGCCAGGTCGGTCGCGATCAATACATCGAATTTTCCCGTGCGAAAACTCTTCATCACCCGCTCGCGCTTGTTCTGGGCCAGATTTCCGTGAATCTCCCGGCACTCGATCCCGTCCGCGTGCAGCTTTTTCGCCAGCTTTTCGGCCCCGCGCTTCGTTCGGCAAAACACGATCGCCAAATCCGGATTCTCCCGCTGCAGCAGCTTCCGCAGCAAAACGTATTTATCCCACGGCTGAACCGAAAAATAATATTGCTCCACCTCTTCCACGGTCGGCTTATCATCCGCGCCCGGCGCGATCAGCTTTTCCACCGGCTCGCGCATGTATTGACGCGCCAGCTTGTCGATCTCGCCGGAAATCGTGGCCGACACGAACATCATCTGACGCCCCGTCTCCGCGCCCGTTCCCTTGACCCGCGAGAGAATGTTGCGGATATCGTCCCGGAATCCGATGTCCAGCATCCGATCCACTTCATCCAGAACCACAAACCGGATGTTCCCCAGGTCCAGAATGCGCCGGTCCAGCAGATCGATCACGCGCCCCGGCGTGCCGACGAGAATCTCCGGCCCGTGCTTGATGAATTTCATCTGGGCGGCGATCTTCTGCCCGCCGTACACCGGCACCGAACGGATCGGCGTGTGCTTGCCCAATCGCTGGATTTCCGCTTCCACCTGCACGGCCAACTCGCGTGTCGGCACCAAAATCAGCGCCTGAAACGCCAACCCCTTGGTTGCCTTTTGCAACATTGGAATCGCGAACGCCGCCGTTTTGCCCGTCCCGGTGCGGGCCTGGCCCAAAATGTCAACTCCCGCCAATGCCCGCGGGATGAGCAGGGTCTGAATCTCCGATGGTGTCACGTAACTCAGCTCAGCCAGCGCCCGGAGAATGGACGGCCGCACCCCCAGTGCCGCGAACGCCTCGGGGGTCGATGGATGTTCCGCCTTATCGCTCATACTTTGCAGACCTTATTCATACGGCCGACTATTTGCAATTTAGGTTGCAAGTGCAAGCCGCAAGTACAAGTGCAACTTGAATGAATTACTTGCTACTTGTACGTGCCACTTGCACTATTGCATCATGCGGTACAAGCTTCTGCTCGCCTATCGCGGCACGCGCTATCACGGCTGGCAGCAGCAGGCGGTCTTGCCGACATACAAAGGCCCTCCCCCGCCGCCCGGCGCCGGCATCCCTACCATCCAGGAAACTCTCACCGCCGTCTTTGGCGGCGTCATTGGCCATCCGATCACCGTCGTTGGCTCCTCGCGCACCGACACCGGCGTTCACGCCAAGGGCCAGGTCGCGCATTTTGACACGGATCGAATCCAAATCCCTCCCGAAGGCATCCGGCGGGCCGTCAACTATCGGCTCCCCGACGACATTCTGATCCGCGGCATCGAGGCCGTCCCCGATTCCTTCGATGCCATCACCGCCGCAATATCCAAACGGTATCAGTATTTCATCTGGAACGCCCCGGACCGCGACCCGTTTCTCTCGGAACTCTGCTGGCACCGCTGGCAACCGCTGGATGTTTCCGCCATGCAATTGGCCGCCGCTCATTTCGTCGGAGAACACGATTTCGCCAGCTTCGCCCGCCCCGGCCATCACCGGCAAACCACCATCCGCGCCGTCACCCATTGCTCGGTTGCAGCGCGCGGCCCCAGGATCGTCATCGGCATCGAAGGCTCCGGCTTTCTTTGGAACATGGTGCGGATCATCGTCGGCACGCTCGTTGAAGTCGGCCTCGGCCAATACCACCCCGACGACATTCCCAAAATGCTCGCCGCCATTGACCGCCGCGCCGCCGGCTCCACCGCCCCGCCGCACGGGTTGTATCTGCAATGGATCAGGGTGAAATCCGAAATCCGAAATCCGAATGACCCGTCGAGAGCCTCTGGGCCAAACGGCGAATCAAATTCGAAACCCGAATGACGAAACGGTCTTCGTTTCGGGTTTCTGGTTTCAGTCATTGATTCGTCATTCGGATTTCTGGTTTCGAATTTAATGCTCTATTCCCCCGACGGCGCACCGATCAACTGCCTCTCGTACAACTGCTGATACACTTTGCACGAACTCAGCAGCTCATCGTGTTTCCCTTGTCCCACGATTCGTCCGCGCTCCATCACAACGATCGTGTCGGCCGAGAGGATCGTGCTGAACCGATGCGCGATCACGAACGTGGTCCGCTCGTGCATCAGTTGTTCGATGGCCTGATGGATCAGGTGTTCGCTCTCCGCATCGACCTGGCTGGTGGCCTCATCCAGAATCAGGATCGGCGCCTGATGAAAAACCGCCCGCGCGATGCACAGGCGCTGCTTCTGACCGCCGGAAAGCTGCCCGCCAAGCCCGCCCAGCACCATGTTATACCCGCCCGGTTTTTCCATGATGAAATCGTGCGCGAACGCCCGCCGGGCCGCCTCTTCAACCCGCTCAAACAGCGCCCGCCTGGCCGGCGAATCCGGCGCTTCCGGATCGGCCAGCGGCTCGCCGTATGCGATGTTCTCGGCAATGGTGCCGGGGAAGATGTGGCTGTCTTGCGTGACCAAACTGATTTGCTCGCGCAGCGAAGTCCGCGACGCCGTGCGGATGTCCATTCCGTCAATGAGGATTCGCCCCCCATCCGGTTCGTAAAATCTCTCGAGCAGCGCCAGCAGCGTCGTCTTGCCGCTGCCGTTGCGGCCAACGATCGCGACGGACTGCCCCTTGGGCACCACCAGGCTGACGCCGTCGAGCGCCGGCATGTTGGCGTTCGGATACGAGAACGCGATGTTCTGGAATTCGATCCGCAGCCGCAGCGGCGGCAACTTCCGCGGCGCGGACGTCACGTCCCGCTCCGGCGGCAGGTCCAGCGTCTCGAAGATTCGCGCCGCCGCCGCGTTCGCTTTCTGCAACGCATTATTCACCTTGCTCGCCTTCCGCAATGAATCGGCGATCACCGCCAGCGAGAACATCACCGTGAAGAAACTCGTCTGCGTCAGGGTGTGCTTTTCGGTCACCAGATAGGCCGCCAGCAGGATCACCATCCCCGCCACCAGCATGATGATCGTTTCCATCACCGGCGAACTGATGGCATCAACCCGGCTCATTCTGACCAGTTCCGCCACCAGCTTGTCGAGGATCTTCGTGTATCGCCGCCGCTCGAATTTTTCCGCGTTGAAACCCTTTACCACGCGGATGCCGACCAGCGTTCCGTCGATCTGGCCCAAAAGCGTGGAGGAAGACCGCAGCGCTGCTCGGCTGGCGCGCCTCATCTTCTTGCCGAATTTCCTCATCATGATGTACATCAACGGAACCAGCAAAACGATGAAACACGTCAATTGCCAGCTCAAATAAAGCGCCAGGCCGAACATCATCAGTGCCTTGATCGGCTCCTGAATGCTCTGCCCCAGCACCGTCTTAAATCCGTCCTGAAGATTGTCCACGTCCGTAATCAGCCGGCTCGTGGCGTCGCTCGCTCCTTGTCGGCTTAGGCTTGAGATCGGAATCCGCAGCACCCGGTCGTACACGCGCCGGCGAATGTCGTTGGCGGCCAAAATCGCCGCCTTGTCCGACAGATGCTCCTGAAAATACCGCATGACGCTGCCGACCAGCGTCAGGCATGCCAGCAGCACAAACACCACCGCCACGGCCGTCACGGGCCGCAGCGGAACATCCTGAATCACCCGCAATCCCAGGGCGAAATACCATTTCAGCGGCGGCAGCGCGACGGCGACGTTGCCGCGCCCTCGAATGTTGAGTTGAACCCCCCGATCCGCCCAGGCGATTTTCCGCAGAACTTCCCCCGCCCGATAGGACGCCGCCTTCGTATCTGAAGGCGATATGCCCATCGGCTCCGCGGGAAATGGGCTCGGCGGCGCATGGGCCGGCGAACTCGCATCAACGATCTCATCCCCCAGGCGCAGGCCCGCCTGTTTGCCCGGCCCATCGGTCACTTTTTGGCCGATCTGCACGATCCCAGGGTCCGCTACAAATTTCACTTTTAATCGCGCCTGGGCTGTTTGCCGATACATCCACCCCGGCATCGTGTCGCCGTTAATCAGCACCTGCATGACCGGGAGCATGGTCGTCAGCCCGCCGGTGAGGGCCAAGCCCACGAACACCGCCGCGATGACTGAAATGGCGACCTTGGCCCGATAGGGCCAGAGGTATCGGCACGCGCGCCAGAAATGGCTGCGCTTGCTGAGTTTAACCTTCGGCCGATCGTTCATGTCATTGGTCATTTCAATTCAGCCCAGCTGGGTATCTTAACAAATGGCCCATGACAAATGACCAACGACGGATTTCCGATTTCTGATTTTCGATTTCCCCGCTTATCATTCCGCCACTTCCCATGGCCCAAATTCCCCTCTCCCAACCTGACATCACCCGGTCCGAAATTGAGGCCGTCGTTGACGTTTTGCAAACCACGACGCTTTCGATCGGGCCGAAGATCGTGGAATTCGAACGCCGCTGCGCGCACGTCGCCGGGCGACGGTACGGAATCGGCGTCTCCTCCGGCACCGCGGGGCTTCACGCCATCATGGTTGCCGCCGGCATCAAACCCGGCGATGAGGTGGTCACGACGCCCTTTTCATTCGTCGCATCGGCCAACTGCATTTTGTACGTCGGCGCTACGCCGGTCTTCGCGGACATCGATCCGCAGACGCTCAACCTCGACCCCGACAAAGCCGCCGCCGCCATCACCTCCAAAACCAAGGCCATCATCGCGGTCGAAGCCTTCGGAAACCCCGCGGGGATGATCGAGCTGGAGCAAGTCGCGCAGAAAAACGAGCTGATTCTGATTGAGGACGCCTGCGAAGGCTTCGGCGGCCAATTCGCCAGCCGGCCCATCGGCTCCTTCGGCCGGGCCGCCGTCTTTGGCTTCTATCCCAACAAGCAAATCACCACCGGCGAAGGCGGGATGATCGTTACCGACGACGACAATTTCGCCTCCCTGTGCCAATCCCTCCGCAACCAGGGCCGCGACGGCATGAACTGGCTGGCCCATGCCCGCCTGGGCTTTAACTACCGCCTCAGCGAAATCAACGCCGCCCTCGGCGTCGCGCAGATGGCCAGGCTCGATGAGATTCTCGACAACCGTCGCCGTGTCGCCCATCACTACATGCAGCGACTGATGACCAATCGCTACCTGATTCTGCCCACGCTGATGGATGACACGCACATGAGCTGGTTCGTCTTCGTCGTGCGTCTGAACGATCTTTTCGAGCCCGGCGACCGCGACGCGATCATCCGCGAACTTCGATCCGAAGGCATCGGCTGCAGCAACTATTTTCCCCCGATCCACCTTCAGCCGTACATGCAGCAACTGCTCAACTCCAAGGCCGGCGACATGCCCGTTTGTGAATACGTCGCCGCCCGCACCTTGGCGCTTCCGTTTTTCACCCAGATGACGCCCAAACAGATCGATCACGTCTGCAATGTCCTGGAATCCACGCTGGAGAAAACCCTTATCGTGCGAAAAGGCCGGTTTTGAAGGAAATTGCCTATTGCCTATTGAGGGGAGCACTTCATTAGGCAATAGAAAATTACTTCACCACATACCCGCTCAGCCCATACACGATCATCGCATCCTGCTCCGACGCCTTTGTATTCTGCGGATTCACATCCCACCGCACGACGCCTCCCGGCACGTCCGCGCACACCCACACCTTCGCCTTCCCACCCCACGGCCGTTCCTTCCCATCCACCGTGTCATCCTTCATCTGATACACTTCGCATTTGAACCAGCGGCCCAAGGCCTGCACGTTTTCTTCACCCAGATCCTTCACTTCCTGCCCCTCGACCTTGGCATCTTCGATTTGGCGGACGGGCCTGCCAACCCGCGGCCCCGGCCCGAAATCCGTCGTGGTTCGCGACTCAACGACGACATGATCGGCCGTCACCTCCCGCAGCGTGTAGGTGGTCTGAACTTCAATCTTCAGTCCCCCCGCCAGAACCGTCCCTGACAACGTTCGGCTCGACCCCACCTTGAATTTCGCCCATGCCAGGTAATCGGGATTATCCACCTGCTGGGCGAACAATGACGGCACGGCGGTCATCACCACAAAGATCACCGCCCAAGCCGTCGAACGTCTCAAATATCGCATGCTTTGGCTCCCTTTCTCTAAACTGAGATGTTCCTTCCCCCCGCGCGAGGAATTTTAATCGGTGCTGACCGCCGTGTCATGGGCAGATCAATTGACGGCTCGCTCGAGCCGACCGCGTAGAAGCAAAGGGTAGAAGCAAAGGAAGGGGAAGGATCGAATTGTGACTTAAATGCAGCGCCGAAAACAGCCCCGGCTTTTCGCGGTCATTTTGGACATTGGTTGGAATTACCAATTTTTGGCACGTATCTGACAATTCGACTTTTTTCGTCGTCCAGATGCGTTCTTTTTGTCAGGACGTTGGGATGAAATGCGACAAATGAGTTATATTTTGCGAATTCAATTTGATTCTTAACGCCAGGGCGCTACGCTACTCAACGTCTGCGGCTAAGTCTTCATATTGTATATGTTTGCGGCAGCCGATCAGTCTTTGAACGCGTCTTTTTGCGGCGTCCGGTTGGCCTTCAACTGTTGTTGGCTGGGAAGCCCGCTTGAAAGACGTGGCTTCACTACGTTTAGGAAAGGTAGAAAAATGCGTACTCGTTTTGTGTTTACTACTCTCGGGATTGGGGCGTTCTGCGCGGCCTCGGCTTCGGCGTCGGTTCTCCAGTATACCGACACCATCCCAGCCGCCTCCGGCGACAATCCGCTGGTTGTACAGGTCCAACAGTTTGATCCTTCGCTGGGATCGTTGAATTCGATTTCGATCGGACTCAGCCTTGAGATCACTCCAATTGCAGAGGTGCTTAACTTCGGCTCTTCCGCGGAAAATTTCACCACGGCCTTTACGGATACCACGGCCGGAGGGGCCGGCCCGGTCACCTGGACCGATCCCTATGGCCAGTTTGGAGACGCCGACTACTCCTATACGGCCCCTGGAGGTTCAGCCTCGCCCGGTGAGAATGAATTTCCGGGTCCATCGGTCGCCGGCTCATCCACTACGACGGTTCCGATCGCCAATTTCTCGGATTACACCGGCGGTGGAACCTATACCCTCGACTACACCGTCAGTGGCCTCATCAACAGCGGCGGAAGCCCGGGTGGTGATTTGTACTACGGCGGCGACCGTTCGCTCGATGGCAGCGCGACGATCACCTACAACTACACCGCGGTTCCCGAACCCGCTTCGATAGCTCTGATTGCCATGGGCTCAATGGGGCTGCTCGCCCGCCGCCGCCGCCGCAACGCGCGGTAATTTTGGATTCGAATTCTCAGGGCCAATTCAACGACACGATGCCGCTTGGCATCGTGTCGTTTTTTCTACAACAACGTCAGTTGTTAGGACAATGTTATGTCCGTCGCGTGCGGCCATTTGCGCCCTCTCTATATGTTTTCCCGTTCCACTCTTTCTCCTGCCTCGAATACGGCGTTTCGGGGCAGCGTCGGGAGTTTTCCGGCGCGGCGCGGCGGCTTCAGCCGCCGTGTTGCATCGGCCGGATGATTGGAGAATTCGCCCTCGTTTATAACGCCATTGCTTTTGTCTGCCCGCGGTTCCTTTGGTATTATTTTGTTAATTCCCCAGCACCAAGGAGTGAATTCATGGGCATGTTCGACAAAATCCGCCATCAGTTGATCGACATCGTCGAGTGGATCGACGACACGCAAGACACCATCGTCTGGCGGTTTCCGCGCTATGAAAACGAAATCAAAAATGGGGCCAAGCTGATCGTCCGCGAATCGCAGGTGGCCGCGTTTGTCCTTCAGGGCCAGCTTGCCGATGTCTTCCAGCCCGGCACCTACACGCTGCAAACCCAGAACCTGCCGATTCTCTCAACCTTGGCCGGCTGGAAATACGGCTTTAACAGTCCGTTCAAGGCCGAGGTTTATTTCGTCTCCACGCGCACGTTCACCGATCGCAAATGGGGGACGCCAAACCCGGTCATGATGCGCGACCCGGAATTCGGCCCGGTGCGCATCCGGGCCTTCGGCTCGTTCGCGGTCAAGGTCAAGGATGCCGGCACTTTCATCAAGAACATCGCCGGCACCGAAGCGCGCTTTACCACCGATGAGATCGAGCAGCAGCTTCGAGAGATGGTCGTCTCCCGAATCGCCGATGCCCTGGGCAACAACAAGATGCCCGTGCTGGATCTGGCCGGCAATTACGACAAGCTCGGCCGCTGGGCCGCCGCCGCCATTCAGCCCGATTTCGATTCCTTCGGCCTGCAAATCTGCAACTTCATCGTTGAGAACATCTCCCTGCCCCCGGAAGTAGAAGCGGCCATCGATAAGCGCAGCAGCATGGGCGTGATCGGCAACATGCAGGCCTACACGCAATTCGAATCCGCCAACGCCATTGGCGACGCCGCGAAGAACCCCGGCGGGCTCGCCGGCGCGGGCGCCGGACTGGCCGCCGGATTTCAGATGGCCAATCAGATGGGCCAGGCCTTTTCGGCCCAGGCGCCGCCGCCCATGCCGCAGTCGGCCGGATATTTCATCGCCATTAACGGCGCCCAATCCGGCCCGCACGCCGTCTCCGACCTTTCCGCCAAGGTCGCCGCCGGGCAGTTCACGCGCCAAACCCTGGTGTGGAAGCAAGGCATGTCCGCCTGGTCCCCGGCCGAATCGGTGTCCGAGTTGGCAACCCTCTTCGCCGCCGCCCCGCCACCGCTGCCAAAAACCTGAGAGAAAGCGCCGGTGACAAGTGCCGAGAGATGGATCAATTAGCTACGTTCCCTTAAATCTGTTCGAAGTCCTCGGCCCGGCGTTGCGCCTCTAAATTAAATTCGCCCATCACGGAATTAACTGAACGGGACACGACCCTTTACATCGTGGTCCGCTTCCGTTATCCTCCAAATATGCCTCGCTCGGCTCGCGTTGCTCCCGGCGGAATGGTTTATCATGTCCTCAACCGCGCCAACGGCAGGCTGCGATTGTTCCGCAAGGAATCCGACTTCCTCGCATTTTATCAGGTTCTGCTTCGGGCCCACGCCCGACATTCTATCCGGATTCTCTCCTGGTGCATCATGTCCGACCATTGGCATTTCGTCGTCTGGCCGCGGAAGGACGGCGACCTTTCACGGTTCTTCGGCTATCTCGGCCTCGCTCACGCGACGCGCTGGCAGGTCGCCCACAACGCCGTGGGCATGGGCCACGTCTATCAGGGCCGATTCAAGAACTTCATGATCCAGCGGGATGAGCATCTCCTGTCGGCGCTTCGCTATGTCGAGCGAAATCCCTTGCGCGCCGGCGTCGTCAGGCACGCGCAGGACTGGCGATGGAGCAGCCTGCACGCCCGCGGGCACGGCCCGGAGCCGATTCGCAATCTGCTGAGCGAATGGCCGATCGATCGGCCACGGAATTGGATCGCCCTGGTCAATCACCCACAGAGCGAAGCCGAATTGGAAGCGATCCAAACCTCCGTCAAACGAGGCAGGCCGCTGGGTAGCGATACCTGGGTCCAGGACATCGCCGCGCGATACGATTTGCAAAGCACGCTCCGCGATCGCGGCCGGCAATTGGGCTGGCGGAAGGCAAAAAAAAGTCAATAAAGGGTCGTGTCCCGTTTAGTTAATTCGTTTAGTGTAACTGTTTACCGTGCAGCGGCATTTTACCAGGCGCGCGATTTTGTCAGTCGTGGTAATTTGCATGGGCCATGGAAGGCCGGGAGTTAAAACTCTATGAGCAACGCACGCAGGAAGTGCAGTTCCTGCGGTCCGAAAAC
>DATAWP010000064.1:0-4996 GCA_036267155.1 Tepidisphaeraceae bacterium | reverse complement strand
GTTTTCGGACCGCAGGAACTGCACTTCCTGCGTGCGTTGCTCATAGAGTTTTAACTCCCGGCCTTCCATGGCCCATGCAAATTACCACGACTGACAAAATCGCGCGCCTGGTAAAATGCCGCTGCACGGTAAACAGTTACTCCAAACACGAACAGGGTGGTAGCACTTTTTAATCCACGTCGTCAATCTTGGCGCGAGCATTTTGCCTGGAATGGTCCGCTGGTGATTGGCCTGACCTCAAGCGGCCGCACTACGGCGGCGGTGCTTCGAATGAATGCCGCGGAAAGGGTGCGGCTCCGCGAAGTGCTTTTGGCTGAGGGCATTTTCAAATTCGATTGAACGATCGGGACAAACGACCTGCGATCAGGCTAAAATGCCGTCATGCGTGATCCACGGCTTGCAAAATTGGCGGAAGTGCTGGTGAACTACAGCGTCGGCGTGAAGCGGGGGCAACTGGTGCGGATCAGCGCGCCGGCCGTGGCGGAGCCGCTGGTGATCGAGGTGTTCAGGCAGGTTGTTCGCGCCGGGGGGCACCCCCTGGTGCGGATGGGGCCGGACGAAACGGCGGAAATCTTTTTTAAACATGCGACCGATGAGCAACTGGAGTTTTTGAATCCCGTCGCGAAGTTCGAAATCCAGAACATTGATTGCTCCATCGGAATCTGGGCGGATGAAAACACCAAGGCGCTGACACACTGCGATCCAAAACGGATGGCCAAAAGCAGCGCCGCCCGACAGCCGATCTCGGAAATCTTCATGCAACGGGCGGCGGAGGGAAAGCTGAAATGGACGGGAACGCAGTTTCCGTGCCAGGCGAGTGCGCAGGACGGCGAGATGTCGCTGGCGGAATATGAGGATTTCGTTTTCGGCGCGGGATTGCTGGGCGAGGCGGACCCGGTGGCCGCCTGGAAAAAGGTTTCGCAGCGGCAACAGCGATTGGCGGATTTTTTGAACGGGAAATCGGATTATCACGTCGTGGCCAACAACGGCACCGATATCCGCATGTCCGTGGCCGGGAAAAAATGGATCAACTGCGATGGGCATGAGAATTTTCCCGACGGGGAGGTGTTCACCGGCCCGGTCATCGACAGCGCCGGCGGGGTTGTGCATTTCAGCTTTCCGGCCGTCCACGGCGGGCGCGAGGTGGAAGATGTCCGCCTGAAATTCCGCGATGGGAAAGTGGTCGAAGCGTCGGCGGCCAAGGGCGAGGAATTTTTGATCTCCATGCTGGACATGGACGGCGGGAGCCGATTCCTCGGCGAGTGCGCGATCGGAACGAATTACCACATCACGCAATACACCAAAAACACTCTGTTCGACGAAAAGATCGGCGGCACCGTACATTTTGCGCTGGGAGCAGGGTATCCGGAGACGGGGAATTCGAATCAGAGCGGGCTGCATTGGGATATGGTGGTGGATTTGCGAAAGGGGGGATATGCGCAGATCGACGGCGTGAAGATCAGCGAGAATGGAAGGTTCACGAGAGAGGATTGGCCTGGGGTAAAACGCAATTCGATGCTATAATCTGGGACAGGTGGAACTATGACAGCGCGTTTGGAAGAGGCATTGCAGCGATTGACGCCGCAGGGGATTCAGCGATTGACCGAATTCGCGGAATCGCTGGCTCGGATGGAGTCGGCAAAGGCGGGGGAAGCGCATTTGGGGCTGAATTGGGCTGGCGCGGCTTCCGACGCGTATCCGGAATATCGGTCTGGTGTTGATGCCGCTCATGCCGCGCTGGCGATGATGCGCCAAGCACTCGACAGGGAGTTGCCGCAGTGACTTATCTTGTCGACGCGAATGTGCTGCTGGAAACCGCACTTCGCCGTCAGCAATGGGAATCCGCACAAAAGTTCTTGGCCGCCGCCGCTGCCCGTGATCTGGCGATCAGTACGTTCACGTTGCACTCGCTGGGCTTTTTTCTCATCCGCCGTACCGATGCATTCGTGTACGCAATTGCTGAAATGTACGACCTGAGGATAGTAAGCTTTGATTCCGACTTCGATCGCGCCCCGCGCGGTCGTCTGACGCCCGCACAGGCGTTGGATCAGATGGCTCACGGTGAATCGTCGGTGTAACCGTGATGGAATGTGAATGTCGTGCCAATGCGGGATAAGATTTCTATACGGCTGGCCGGCGGCGCAGATTTGTCGGCCATTAACGACATCTACAATCACTACGTTCTGCATTCCACCTGCACATACCAGGAATCGCCGGAGCCGATCGAGGGCCGGCAGTTGTGGTTCGGCAAACACGGGCCGGAGCATCCGGTGACGGTGGCGGAACTGGACGGGCAAATCGTGGGATGGGGATCACTGTCGGCTTTCCATGCGCGTTCGGCGTATCGCTACACGGTTGAGAATTCGGTGTATGTGCATCATGAGTTTCAGCGGCGAGGAATCGGCTCGATGATTCTGGCCGATCTGATCGAGCGGGCCCGCGCGATCGGGCATCGCGCGATCATTGCGGGGATCGATGCCGAGCAGACGGCCAGCGCGGCGCTGCATGCCAGATTCGGGTTCGAGACGGTGGGGCATCTCAAAGATCTTGGATTCAAGTTTGGGCGCTGGCTGGATGTGATTTACATGGAACTTCTGCTGTGAGCAAGACGATGGTTTTGGAAATGATCCACGGGCCGTTGCCGAGCCTGCGGGCAATTACTTGAGCGAATGCTTCTCTCGCGAGTTTCCAATCCTGGACGCTCAGTCCTTTCATTGTCCGGCAGGAATCGAAATAGCGCAGGGCGGGCTCGGCTGTTTCGAATCGCAAGGCGGCTTCCACAAATGTGGCCGACGCGTTTCCGAAGGCGTCTTCGATCAGCGACGGTCCATTTTGGTCGTTGAAAACATCCGATGCGGGAACAACGATCCGCACGATATCGGCGAGGCGGCCCGTCAGCATATCGGCTGCTTCATGCAGGGCTTTGCGATAGTCGCCCATGTTGTCGCGGGCATTGGTGACCGCGAGGAATCGGCCGCCAGGGCGCAGGACGCGGCGGGCCTCGCGCAGGGCGCGGGGGATGTCCGGAACGTGATAGAGCATGTGACGGGCGGTCACCACGTCGAAGGATTTTTCGGCGAAGGGAAGGGATTGAGCATCGCCCTGAACAAATTCAACGTCGACGCCAGCGGAGTTAGCCTTGGCGATCATGCCGGGCGAGGCGTCGATGCCGATGATCTGGCCGCGATGTCCGGATCGGCGAAGCCGGATGGGAAAATCGCCGGGGCCGGTGCCGATGTCCAGCAAGGATTCATCGCCGTGCAGCGCAAGAGCACGATCAATCGCCGGCTCCAGCGGAGGCCCAACGGTGCAGCGCTGGTGCGTTTCGATGCGGATGCGCAGGTTTTCGTCGGTTTTGTATTGCTCGGCGATGCAGGGATCCGACATAGCAGTTCCCCTATGCCACGGCCGCGACGACTTTTTTCGCGGCGTCGGTCAGGTCGGTGGCGGTTTGCAACGTGGGCATCTGGGCCTGGGCGCCGGCGAGAATTTTGCGCGCCTTCTCAACGTTCGTGCCTTCGAGGCGAACCACCACTGGGATTTTGAAGGAAACTTCCTTGCCGGCCTGGACCAATGCCTCGGCAATCAGATCGCACTTGGCGATGCCGCCGAAGATGTTCACCAAAATGCCCTTCACGCGGGGATCGGAGAGGATGATGCGGAAGGCTTCGATGGCGCCTTCGGCCGTGACGGAGCCGCCGACGTCGAGGAAGTTCGCCGGCTCGGCGCCGTGAAGCTTGATGATGTCCATCGTCGCCATCGCCAGCCCGGCGCCGTTGACCAGGCATCCAATGCTTCCGTCGAGTGCGATGTAATTCAGGCTGGCTTTTTGGGCTCGAACGTCGAGAGGACGTTCCTGCGATTCGTCCACCAGTGCGGCCAGATCGGGATGACGGAACGCGGCGTTGTCGTCGAGATTGAATTTCGCGTCGATAGCCAGGAGCTTGCCGTCCTTGGTGACGACCAGCGGATTGATCTCGGCCAGCGACGCGTCCATTTTCAGGAACGCCTTACCGAGATTGAGCATGAGCTTGGACGCTTCCGTGGCGAGCTTGTCCTTGAATCCCAGTTTGTAGGCCAGATCGCGAGCTTGAAACGGTTGGAGGCCGAGCAGCGGATGGAGGGATTCCCTGAAAACTTTTTCGGGGGACTTTTTGGCGACCTCTTCGATCTCGACGCCGCCCTCCGCGGAGGCGATCACCGCGGCCGTGCCGCGGGTGCGGTCGATGGTGATGCCGAGATAATATTCCCGTGCGATATCCACGGCCGGGGCGACGAGCAGAATCGAAACCGGGACGCCGTCGGGGCCGGTCTGGTTGCTGACCATGCGATGTGAGAGCATGAATTTGGCGGCGTCCCAGGCCTCATCGGCGGACTTGACCAGTTTCACGAACCCGGCTTTCCCACGTCCGCCGGCGTAGACTTGCGCTTTCACGACGCAGACGCCGGTGTGGATTTTCTTGAACGCCTCGGCTGCGGCCTCGGGCGAGCGGACGACTTCCGCCTCCGGCACGGGAATGCCGTGGTCGGCCAGAATCTGACGGGCTTGGTATTCGTGGATTTTCATAACGGTTTGGTGAATCGTCCTTCGTTGTGGGTTATGGCGAATACCGTTGGTCGGCGTCGTCGAGCAGCTTAACAAGTGCCGCCTCGAGCCCGAGATTCTTGGCCCATTGTTTCAAATAAGCGATATCCAGAGCGCTGCGGTTCAAGACTGCGACGCCTAAAGCGTCACGATACTGGCGCGGAGAGTCGGATTCAACCGACCACTCGAGTTTCAGGGATGTGCCTTGGCGACAGCCGTGCCGCTTGCGCTGATGCGTTGGTCCGCGCGGGGTTATCTTTTTTGTCCTTGCTAGCCCGGATTATTCCGCTGCCTCCGCGCGCGACGGGCCTCCTTGTGGTTTAATGTCTTTTATCAGGAAGAGTTAAACCGTGCAGGGAGGCCGCGTATGTCGTCGCAGAGTGCTGAACAGCTTTCGTTTGATTTTCTCCC